>NZ_QTTT01000001.1:5760937-6081250 GCF_003386555.1 Thermomonospora umbrina
GCAGAACGGCCCGCGCGTCACGGTGGTCCGCCTCGACGACAAGCTCCGGGTGGCACCCTCGCCCGCGCTGATGGGCGACCTCAAGCAACTGCTGGGCCCGTCCTGCCTCACCTGACCCCGGTGGCGGCGCGGACGGGCCCGCGCGGCGGCCCGTTCAGCGGAAGTCGTGGCCGCCCGACAGCAGGTCCTCCGGGTCGTACCGCCTCTTGATCTCGACCAGCCGCCGGTGGTCCTCCTCGGTGTAGGCCGTCGCCGTCGCCTCCGGGTCGCCCAGGAAGTTCAGGAACGAGCCCCCGGTGGCGTACGGGCGGACGCGGGCGGCGGCCTTCGCCACGGCCTCCCCGACGGGACCGGACTCCTCCGGACCCGCCGCCTCGGCACCGACCATCACCGAGAACGGGACGTCCCGGTGGCCGACGGGACCCGCGCCCTCCGGCGGCCGGTCCATCGCCCCGCCCCAATGCCGCACCTCGACCCCGGCGACCGGACCGCCGTCCTCGACGATGCCGATCACCTCCGCGACCGCCTCCTCCGGCAGGTCGCGGAGCAGCTCCAGACGCCCCTCGGCACGGGAGGGCCCGGGCGGGGGGCCGAACAGCGCGGAGGTGTCCGCGAAGGTGATGGGGCGGAGCATGTCCATCAACGGCGTCCCCGCCGCCGCGCGGAGCGGGGCCAGCACCGCCTCCGCCTCCTCCGCGTCGCCCAGGTGGAACGCCCGCAGCCCGAGCGCCGGTCGGCCGCGCAGCGGTTCGGGCAGGTGCGGCGCGTCCGGCATCCGCATCAGCATCAGCGCCGTGTTGGAACGGTCCGGCTCGTCCCACGCCCAGTCCCGGTACACGGCCAGCGCCCGCGCCGCGTTCTCGAACGGGAACACCGCCATGCCCGCGTACGCCTCGGCGACCGGATACAGCGGCAGCTCCAACGCGGTGACGAGGGCGAACGCGCCGCCCCCGCCGCGCAGGGCCCACAGCAGATCCGGATGGTCCTGATGATCATCGCCGCCGACCGTCAGGATCTCGCCCTCGGCGGTCACGACCTCCGCCGAGATCAGCCCGTCGGCCGCGTAACCGTACCGGCGCGACAGCCACCCCGCGCCGCCGCCGAGCGTGTAGCCCACCACGCCGACCGTGGGGGAACTGCCCGACACCGGGGCCAGGCCGAACGGCGCGGCGGCCGCGACCACGTCGCCCCACAACGCCCCTGCGGCCACCCGGACCGTACGACGCTCCGGATCGACGCGGACGCCGTTCATCGCGGCGGTCCGCAGCAGCAGACCGCCGTCACAGGGCCGCACCGCGCCGTGCCCGGTGGCCATCACCGTCAGGGGAAGGCCGTGCGCGCCCGCCGCACGGACGACCGCCCGAACGTCGGCGGGCCCCGCCGCCTCGGCGATCAGCCCGGGACGGTGCTCCGTGGTGCGACGCCACGGCAGCCGCGCCTCCTCGTAGTCCTGGTCCCTGGGCAGCAGCGTTCGGACTCCGGCGTCCCGCAGCTCCCGTGCGGCGTCATCGACGTTCCTCATGGATCCTCCTTGATTCATCGGCAGGGTCGGGGGTTCGGCGGGGTGTCCCCGGCCCACCAGGGCGGGCCGCCCCACCAGCGCCCGAAGTCCGGGAGCAGCAGACCGGCCAGCAGGCGCAGCGTCGCGGCGTCCTCGGTGTCGGCGGTCTCGGTCGAGGCCGCCGCCGGGGCGGGCGGATGCGAAGGCGAGATCATCACCGGCTCCTTCCTCCCGTCGCGTCATGATCCGAGCCTGGCGGCCGGCCCCCGCCCGGGTCGTCCCACGGTGGAAGGCTCTTGTCGCTGGTACGAGGAGTGCAGAGGGCGTGGACGTACTGCGGGAGGAGTAGCCGCCGGCTCCTCTCGGCGGCGGACGCCCGGGCACCCGCGTCCGGTTTAGGGTGCGTCACATGGGTTTGGGTCATGGAAGGGCGCAGGGGCACGGAATCGTGCGCGGAGCCGTGGCGGTGCTGGTCATCATGGCCCTCCAGCCGCTGGGAGCGCTGGCCGCGCCGCCGGCCCGGACGGAGCTGGACGTCCTCGGCGTCGCGCTGCTCCTCGCCGGCTCCCTGGCGCTGGTGGCGCTGCGGTGGTCGCCCGCCGCGGCGGTGGCGGGCACGACCGTGGGCGGGTTCGGCTACCTGCTGCTGGGCTATCCCGGGACCGGGGCGGCGGTCCCCGTGATGATCTCCCTGTTCGTCGCCGCGAAGACCGGGCACCGCCGGATCATTCCGCTGCCCCTCGCCGCGTTGGCGCTGCTGGTGGTGAGCGACCTGATGCTCGTGAAGGGCGGACTGCCCCCGCGCGAGACCGTCCACGACCGCTTCCTGTTGGCTGGCTGGCTGGTGGCCAGCGCGGCGCTCGGCGGGGCGTTCCACCAGTGGGGCAACTACGTCCAGGAGGCCGAGCGGCGCGCCGCCGAGGCCGAGCGGACCCGCGAGGAGACCGCGCTCCGCCGGGCGGGGGAGGAACGCCTCCGGATCGCCCGCGAGCTGCACGACTCCCTCACCCACAGCATCTCGATCATCAAGGTGCAGGCCGGCGTCGCCGTCCATCTGGCCCGCAAGCGCGGCGAGCAGGTCCCCGAGGCGCTGCTGGCCGTCCAGGAAGCCAGCAGCGAGGCCATGCGGGAGCTGCGCGCCACGTTGGAGGTCCTCCGCGACGGCGACGCCTCCGGCAGCGGCCTGGACCGGCTGGGGGAGTTGGTGCAACGCGCCCGGTCCGCCGGGCTGCCGGCCACCCTCACGATCAGCGGGTCCGAGCGCACGGTGCCCGCCGAGGTCGACCAGGCCGCCTACCGGATCGTCCAGGAGGCCCTGACCAACGTCACCCGCCACGCCGGGCCCGCCTCGGCCGCCGTCCGCATCGTCTACGGGACCGACGCCCTGACCGTGCAGGTGGACGACGACGGCCTCGGCACCGGCGGCCTGCCGGAGAGCACCGGGCTGGGCCTGCTCGGGATGCGCGAGCGGGTCGCCGCCCTCGGCGGACGGCTGCGCGCCGAACCCCGCCCCGAAGGCGGCTTCACGGTCCGCGCCGAGCTCCCGGTCGGGGGCGCCTCGTGATCCGGGTGCTGCTCGCCGACGACCAGCCGCTGATCCGCGCCGGCTTTCGGGCGCTCCTGGACGCCGAGGACGACCTGGAGGTCGTCGGCGAGGCCGGCGACGGGCTGCGCGCCGCGGAACTGGCCGCCGCGCACCTGCCCGACGTCGTCCTGATGGACGTCCAGATGCCGGGCCTCGACGGCATCGAGGCCACCCGCCGGATCGCCGCCGACCCCCGGCTGGCGCGCGTCCACGTGGTCATCCTCACCAACTACGGCCTGGACGAGTACGTCTACGACGCGCTGCGGGCCGGCGCCGCGGGCTTCATGGTCAAGGACACCGAGCCCACCGACCTCCTCCACGGGATCCGGGTGGCGGCGCGCGGCGACGCGCTGCTGTCCCCGGCCATCACCCGCAGGCTGATCGGCCAGTTCGTGTCCCGTCCCCTGGACGGCCGCGCCGAGGCCGGGCTCGACGAGCTCACCAACCGGGAGCGCGAAGTCGTGGCGCTGGTCGCCGGAGGGCTGTCCAACGACGAGATCGCCGAGCACTTCGTGATCAGCCCCGTCACCGTCAAGACCCACGTCAGCCGGGCGATGACCAAGCTGCGCGCCCGTGACCGGGCCCAACTGGTGGTGTTCGCCTACCAGGCCCGACTGGTCACCCCTCCATGATCGACGGGGTGGGGGCCGGGGCCGTCCGGGTCCGCCATTCGGCCAGCCGTCCGAGCCCGTCGAACGCGGCGTGGGCGGAGCCGCCGCCCGGCAGCCGCGCCTCGATCGTCCGGGGGCCCTCGGCGTAGGGCACCCGGTGATGGCTCAGGAACCGGGCCAGCGTCAGCCGCGGATCGTGCGGGAACAGGCTGACCGCGTTCATCACCAGCCGGGGCACCGGGATCGGGTCCCAGCTTGCCCGGGGCGCCTGCGCGTCGTCCACGTGCAGGTAGGCCGAGCCGCCGTCGTAGCCCGCTCCGATGTAGCCGCCCCCGCCCAGCACGCCCCCGGCGGCCACCGCCACCAGCTCGCCCCCGTGCCCGGCCGGGCCGTCGTACCAGGACAGGTCCACCTCGGGGGTGACGAACTCGGGGATGCCCAGCCGCTCGCCCAGCTCCCGCACCACCAGCGTGGGCGCCACCGCCGGATGGTCCGCGCCGAACTGCGGGTTGGCCCACCCCCACAGCCAGGTCTGCTCCTGGACCGCGTAGCTGCCCAACAGCGACACCCGCACCGTCACGCCGCCGCTGGAATACGTGCGGGCGGTCAGGTCGGCGTTCCAGTCCTCGCGTGGCAGGAACTCCGCCAGGGTCTCCTGCTGGTGCAGGACGACCGCGGCGAGCGCTGCGCCGAGGCGCTGGAAGGCCGGACTGAACCCGGCCGGCGTCGGGGTGCGACCAGACATGTCGGGCACATTATCTCAGGGCTCCGCCCGGATTTCCGCCCCGTCGCCGGACCCGATCGTGAACGTTCGAGGACGCCGGGCCACACCGCAGTATCCCCACAGCGAACCCGCGTCGTGCAGCGCCGGATCATCGGTCCCCCACTGCCCGAGGTGGGTGACGGCGGGCTCGGCGCCCTCGCGCGGCGGCACCAGCTCCAGACCGTCGAACAGTCGGGTGACCTGCGCACGGTCGCGGAAGTGGGCGCTGGCCGTCGCGCCCGCGTACACTGCCTTGATCGTCTCGGCCGCCTCCGGTGACCGACCGTCGAAGGTCCCGTGCGACAGCGCCAGGTAGCTCCCCGGCGGCAGCGCCCCCATGTACCTCGCGATCAGGCCCCCCGGGTCGTCCTCGTCCGCGATGAACGGCACCAGCGCGATGAGCAGCAGCGCCACCGGCATCCCGAAGTCGATGGTGCGGCGGAGCCGCTCGTTCCCGAGGAGCGCGTCCGGGTCGCGGAAGTCGGCGGTGATCACGGTGGTGTTGCCGGTGCCGGTGAGCAGCGCCTGCGCGTGCACGAGCACCAGCGGGTCGATGTCGGCGTAGACGACCCGGGCCTCGGGGTTGACGGCCTGGGCGACCTGGTGGGTGTTCTCCTGCGTCGGCAGGCCCGCCCCGATGTCGATGAACTGCGCGACACCCGCCTCGCCCGCCAGCCAGCGCACCGCCCGCTGCAGGAAGCGGCGGTTGGCCCACGCCCCCGCCTCCAGCTCGGGCACGACCGCCCGGATGCGATCGGCGGCCTCCCGGTCGGCGGCGTAGTTGTCCTTGCCGCCCAGGTAGTGGTCGTACAGCCGAGCGGGGCTCGGGACGGTCGGGTCGACACCCGGCGGGGCGGCCTCGACGTCGCTCATCGTGCTCCTCCATGACGCCCGCGGCGGCGTCGGCTCCGGTGCTTGCTCCGTCTCTCCCGCAAGGATGCCGAGGCGATCGACGGCGCGGGAACGATCTCCGGTGGCCGGTGCCGGACAGTCCCCGTCGGGGCCTCGCGGGGTCGGCGGTTCGCCGGTGTCCGTCGATCACCGGAACGGGGACGGTTACGCTTCCGTACCGGGGAGGATCCGATGAGCGATGGGGGGCGGCGCGTGGGCCGACCGGGTGTGCGGGCGTTGCGGATCTGGGCGGTGACGACGGCGGCGCTGGCGCTGCTCGGTCCGCCCGCGGGGCTGCTGTGGGCCGCGCTCGCACCACCGGTGCGGTATCTGCTGCTGAACGACAGGGTCGCGCTCGCCGACCCGGAGACCCAGGCGCTCATCGCCGGCGATGGCCGGTTCGCGGTGATCGCCGGGACCGCCGGGCTGCTCTGCGGCGGGCTGGCCTACCTGGCGGGCGGGCGCGGCAACGACGTTCCGCTGGTGCTCGGGCTGGGCACGGGCGGGACCGCCGCCGCCCTGCTGGCCTGGTGGACGGGCCACCGGATCGGCCTCGGCGGGTTCGAGGAGTCGGTGCGGGCCGCCGCCGGCCGCGCCGTGGAGGGTCCCGCCGACCTGCACGCCACCGGCGTCGTGGTGTTCTGGCCGTTGGTGGCGGTGGTCGCGTACGGGCTGCTGGAGACCTCGGTGGCCCGGCTAGCCCCGCGCGATGGGGGCGAGGACGGCGCCGGTGAGGGCGACCAGGTCGACGGGGGCGAGCTCGATCTGCAGACCCCGTCGCCCGGCGGAGACAAGGACCGTGTCGAACCCTGACGCCGACGCGTCCACCACGGTCGGCAGCCGCCGCCGCTGCCCCAGCGGGCTGATCCCGCCGACGACGTAACCGGTCGCCCGCTCGGCCGCCTGCGGCTCGGCCATCTGCGCCCTCTTGCCGCCGACGGAGGCCGCCAACGCCTTCAGGTCCAACGCCCCCGACACGGGCACCACCCCGACCGTCGGCTCGCCGTCCACCACGGCGACCAGGGTCTTGAACAGCCGTTCCCTCGGCACGCCGAGCGCATCGGCCACCGCCGCCCCGTAGCCGTCGGTCCCGGCGTCCACGTCATGGGGATGCAGGGTGAACGCGACCTTCGCCCGCGTGGCCGCCACCGTCGCCGGCGTCCGCCCCCCACCCTTCTTCACCGCGCTCATGGGGGCAGTCTGCCGTCACCGATCGTTCGTCGCACGTCAGTTCGGGTGCACGGCGCCGTCGATGAACGAGCTCGCCGGGACGGTCGGCAGGGCGTGCAGCAGCCGGTTCTCCCGGGCCAGCAGGTCCTGCTCGGCGCGCAGTCGATGGGCGGCGTCCTCGGCCTCCAGGAGCCGCTGCCGCTCGTTCCGGTCCAGCATCACGGCGGCGGCGACCAGGTACGACAGGCGGATCGGGTCGGAGGGCATCCGGACCGGCCGGGTCGGCTCCGCGCCTGCCGCGGCCAGCCGCTCCCGGTACCGGTCGAACAACCAGGCCACCCGCAGCGCGACCGGCCCCGGCGCCTCGCCGGGCTCCTCCGGCAGGAACTCCACGTCGCCCCGCAGATAGGGGAGCGAGTCGTCCACGTCCTTGACCCGGAACCTGGCGCCGCCCACGGTGACCACGTCGTACCGGCCGTCGTCGTGGGCCTCCACGGCGCGCACCTCGGCCACGCAGCCGACCTCGGCCAGCCGCCGCGCCGCGCCGGGCCCCACCTCGTGGCCCAGCTCGATGCCGACCACCCCGAATCGGCGGGGCTCCGGCCCGGCCGCCAGGTCCCGCACCAGCGCCCGGTAGCGCTCCTCGAAGACGTGCAGGGGCAGCACCAGCCCGGGGAACAGCACGGTGCCCAGCGGGAACAACGGCAGCCGATCGGTCACGGCCCCAGGCTACGCCCCAGTAGCGATCTTGCCAGGCCCCGAAATCTCAGATGGTGAAGCCCCGGTCACGGTCATGGACGGGTGTCTCGTTCTCTGAGACCGGTGGCCGCGCGGCGGGCGGCGCTCCGTAGACTGGGGCGGTGATCTCCCGTGACGACCTGCGCGGTTCGCTGCCCGGCGACCTGCGCTCCGTGCTGCCCCGCGCCGAGCTCGACGTCGAGGCCGCCCTGGAGAAGGTGCGGCCGATCTGCGAGGACGTGCGCCATCGCGGCTCGGAGGCGGTCCGGGAGTACACCCGGAGATTCGACGGCGTGACCCTGGACCGCCTCCGGGTGCCCGCCCGGACCGTCGCCGAGGCCCTGACGACCCTCGACCCCGCGGTGCGCGACGCGCTGGAGGAGTCGATCCGCCGGGCCCGCCTCGTCCATCGCGACCAGCGCCGCAGCGACGTCACCACCCGGGTCGTGCCCGGCGGCACCGTCACCGAGCGGTGGATCCCGGTCGACCGCGTCGGCCTGTACGTGCCGGGCGGGCGGGCCGTCTACCCGTCCAGCGTCGTGATGAACGTCGTCCCCGCCCAGGAGGCCGGGGTCGGCTCGCTGGCCGTCACGTCCCCGCCGCAGCCCGAGCACGGCGGCCTCCCGCACCCGACGATCCTGGCGGCGTGCGCGCTGCTGGGCGTCGACGAGGTGTACGCGGCCGGCGGGGCCCAGGCGATCGCGATGTTCGCGTACGGCACCGACGAGTGCCGGCCGGCGAACCTGGTCACCGGGCCGGGCAACATCTGGGTGGCCGCCGCCAAGCGGTACCTCAAGGGCGTCATCGGCATCGACTCCGAGGCCGGCCCCACCGAGATCGCCGTCCTCGCCGACGGCACCGCCGACCCCGTCCACGTGGCCGCCGACCTGATCAGCCAGGCCGAGCACGACCCGCTGGCCGCCGCCGTGCTGGTCACCGACAGCCCCGGGCTGGCCGACGCCGTCGAGCGGGAGCTGGCCGACCAGGTCGCCCGCACCAAGCACGCCGACCGGATCACCGAGGCCCTCGCCGGGCCCCAGTCCGGCATCGTCCTGGTCGACGACCTGGAGGCCGGCCTGGCGGTGGTGAACGCCTACGCCGCCGAGCACCTGGAGATCCAGACGGCGAACGCGCGCGAGCTGGCCGCCCGGGTGCGCAACGCCGGGGCGATCTTCATCGGCGCGCACTCGCCCGTGTCGCTGGGCGACTACCTGGCCGGGTCCAACCACGTGCTGCCGACCGGCGGGTGCGCCTGCCACTCCTCGGGGTTGTCGGTGCAGTCCTTCCTGCGCGGCGTCCACGTCGTGGAGTACGACGAGCCCGCGCTGGCCGAGGCCACCGCCCGGGTCGTCGCCCTGGCCGAGGCCGAGGACCTGCCCGCCCACGGAGCCGCGATGAAGGCCCGCTTCGACTGGGGGATCCCCGAGTGACGTCCCTGAACGACCTCCCGATCCGCGACGACCTGCGGGGCCGGGAGCCCTACGGCGCGCCCCAGCTCGACGTGGCGGTGCGCCTGAACACCAACGAGAACCCGTACCCGCCGTCGCCGCGGCTGGTGAAGGCGCTGGGCGAGGCGGTCGCCGAGGTGGCCGGGTCGCTCAACCGCTATCCCGACCGCGACGCCGTCGCGCTGCGCGCCGACCTGGCCGACTTCCTCAACGCGGACACGCCCGGCGCGGGACTGACCGCCGAACGGGTGTGGGCGGCCAACGGCTCCAACGAGATCATCCAGCAGATCCTGCAGGCGTTCGGCGGCCCCGGCCGGCGGGCGCTGGGCTTCGAGCCGTCGTACTCGATGCACCCGATCATCACGCACGTCAGCGGCACCGCGTGGATCGACGCGCAGCGCGACGAGGACTTCGGCCTCGACCCGGAACGGGCGGTGGCCGCGGTCGAGGCGCACCGGCCCGACATCGTCTTCCTCACCTCGCCCAACAACCCGACCGGCACCGCGCTGCCGCCGGAGGCCATCGAGGCGATCCTGGAGGTCGCCCCCGGGATGGTCGTGGTGGACGAGGCGTACGGGGAGTTCCGCCGCGAGGACACCCTCTCGTCGCTGGAACTGCTGCCCGACCATCCGCGGCTCATCGTCACCCGCACGATGTCCAAGGCGTTCGCGATGGCCGGCACCCGCCTCGGCTACCTCGCCGCCGACCCGGCCGTCATCGAGGCGCTGCTCCTGGTGCGGCTGCCGTACCACCTGTCGGCCGTCACCCAGGCCGTGGCCCGCACCGCGCTGGCCCACTCCGAGGAGCTGCTCGGCACCGTCGACACGCTGCGCCACGAGCGCGACCTGCTCGTCGGCTGGCTGCGGTCGCAGGGGCTCCGGGTGGCCGACTCCGACGCCAACTTCGTGCTGTTCGGCACGTTCGCCGACCGTCGCAGGGTGTGGCGGGCGGTGCTGGATCAGGGCGTCCTGATCCGCGAGGTCGGCCCGCCCGAATGGCTGCGGGTCAGCATCGGCACCTCCGAGGAGACGGCGACCTTCCGCTCCGCCCTGACGACCGCCCTGAAGGAGGCACAGTGAGCCGTACCGGTCGCGTCGAGCGCGGCACCAAGGAGACCACCGTCCTCGTCGAGATCGACCTCGACGGCACCGGGCGGGTGGACGTCGCGACGGGTGTGGGCTTCTTCGACCACATGCTCGCGCAGCTCGGCAAGCACGGGCTGTTCGACCTCACCGTCAAGACCACCGGCGACCTGCACATCGACAGCCACCACACCATCGAGGACACCGCGATCGCGCTCGGCCAGGCGTTCGCGCAGGCCCTGGGGGACAAGGCCGGCATCCGCCGGTTCGCCGACGCCTCCGTGCCGCTGGACGAGTCCCTGGCCCAGGTCACCGTGGACATCGCCGGACGGCCCTACCTGGTGCACTCCGAGCCCGCGGGCATGGCCCCGATGATCGGCCCGGAGTACGACACCACCATGACCCGGCACGTCCTGGAGTCGTTCGTCTCCCACGCGCGGATCGCCCTGCACGTCCACGTCCCGTACGGGCGCAACGCCCACCACATCGTCGAGGCCCAGTTCAAGGCGCTCGCCCGGGCGCTGCGCGACGCCGTGGCCCTCGACCCCCGGGTGACCGGCGTGCCGTCGACCAAGGGGGCGCTGTAGCGATGGAGTTCTCCTACCTCAACGTGGCGATGTTCGGTGTGGGGGTCTTCCTGTTGATGGGCGTGATCAGCTTCATCAAGCAGGGGATCAAGTTCGGCGCCCTGGTCCTGCTGGTGCTCACCGCGCTGGCCTTCACGGCGGGAGCGCTGCGGCTGTGAGGCCCAAGGTGGTCGTCCTCGACTACGGGTCGGGGAACCTGCGGTCGGCCGAGCGGGCGGTGGCGCGTGCCGGGGCCGACGTCACCGTGACCTCGGACGCCGAGGCCGCGCTGAACGCCGACGGCCTCGTCGTGCCCGGCGTGGGCGCGTTCGCGGCCTGCATGGAGGGGCTGCGCTCCCTCCGCGGCGAGACGATCATCGGCCGCCGGCTCGCCGGCGACCGTCCCGTGCTGGGCATCTGCGTGGGCATGCAGATCCTCTTCGAGAAGGGTGTCGAGCACGGCGTCACCACCGAGGGCTGCGCCGAATGGCCCGGCACGGTGGAGCGCCTGCACGCGCCGATCCTGCCGCACATGGGTTGGAACACCGTTCGGGCCCCGGCCGACTCCGTGCTGTTCGACGGTCTGGACGCCGACACCCGGTTCTACTTCGTCCACTCCTACGCCGTGCGCCGCTGGGAGCTGCCACCGGGACGCCTCATCCCGCCGACCGTCACCTGGGCCGAGCACGGCGAGCCGTTCGTCGCCGCCGTCGAGAACGCCGCGCTGTGCGCGACCCAGTTCCACCCGGAGAAGTCCGGCGACGCCGGGGCCCGACTCCTCCGCAACTGGCTGTCCACCCTCTGAGAAACGGGTACCCACGATGACCTTGACGCTCCTTCCCGCCGTGGACGTCGCCGACGGCCGGGCCGTACGCCTGGTGCAGGGCGAGGCCGGCACCGAGACCTCCTACGGCGCGCCGCTGGACGCGGCGCTGGCCTGGCAGTCGGCGGGGGCGGAGTGGATCCATCTGGTGGACCTGGACGCGGCGTTCGGGCGGGGCTCCAACCGCGAGCTGGTGGCCGAGGTGACCGGACGGCTGGACGTCAAGGTCGAGCTGTCGGGCGGCATCCGCGACGACGCCTCGCTGGAGGCGGCGCTCGGCACCGGCTGCGCCCGCGTCAACATCGGCACCGCCGCCCTGGAGAGCCCCGAGTGGTGCCGCAAGATCATCGCCGAGTACGGCGAGCAGATCGCGGTCGGCCTGGACGTGCGCGGCACCACCCTCGCCGCGCGCGGCTGGACCCGCGAGGGCGGCGACCTGTGGGAGGTGCTGGCCCGGCTGGAGGACGACGGCTGCCCCCGCTACGTGGTCACCGACGTGACCAAGGACGGCACGCTGCGCGGTCCCAACGTCGACCTGCTGCGCGAGGTGTGCACCCGCACCGACCGGCCGGTGATCGCCTCGGGCGGCGTCTCGTCGCTGGACGACCTGCGCGCGCTGGCGGGGCTGGTCGGCGACGGCGTCGAGGGCGCGATCGTCGGCAAGGCGCTGTACGCCGGGGAGTTCACCCTCGAAGAGGCCTTGGCGGCGGTGTCGGGATGATCCGACGGATCTCCTCGGGCGGCCCCTGGGAGGACGCCTTCGGCTACTCCAGGGCGGTGCTCGCCGGCGACCTGGCGATGGTGTCCGGCTGCACCGCCACCGTGGACGGCGAGGTCGTGCACGAGGGCGACGCCCACGAGCAGACCCGCACCGCGATCCGGATCGCGCTGTCGTCGCTCGAACGGCTCGGGCTGGGCGCCCAGGACGTCGTACGGACCCGGATGTACATCACCCGGGCCGACGACGCGACGGAGGTCGGCCGCGCGCACGGCGACTTCTTCGCCGCCGTGCGGCCCGCCGCGAGCATGCTGATCGTGGCCGGGCTGCTCGACCCGCGGATGCTGGTCGAGGTCGAGGTCGACGCCTACCGGGGGAGCGGGGAACGATGACGGTCGCGGTGCGGGTGATCCCCTGCCTGGACGTGGACGCGGGCCGCGTGGTCAAGGGCGTCAACTTCCAGAACCTGCGGGACGCGGGAGACCCGGTCGAACTGGCCCGCCGGTACGACGCCGAGGGCGCCGACGAACTCACGTTCCTCGACATCACCGCCTCCAGCGCCGACCGGTCCACCACCTACGACGTGGTGCGGCGGACGGCCGAGGAGGTGTTCATCCCGCTGACCGTGGGCGGCGGCATCCGCGCGGTCGAGGACGTCGACCGGCTGCTCCGCGCCGGGGCCGACAAGGTGTCGATCAACACGGCGGCCATCGCCCGGCCGGAGTTCCTCAACGAGGCGGCCCGACGGTTCGGCTCGCAGTGCATCGTCCTGTCGGTGGACGCCCGCCGGGTCACCGGCGACACCCGCACCGACTCCGGCTACGAGGTCACCACCCACGGCGGCCGTCGCGGCACCGGCCTCGACGCGATCGAGTGGGCCCGCCGCGGCCAGGAACTGGGTGTCGGCGAGATCCTCCTCAACTCCATGGACGCCGACGGCACCAAGAACGGCTTCGACCTGGAGATGCTGGAACGCGTCCGCGCCACCGTGACGGTCCCGGTGATCGCCAGCGGGGGGCGGGCGCCCTGTCCCACTTCCCTCCGGCGGTGGCCGCCGGCGCGGACGCGGTCCTGGCGGCCAGCGTGTTCCACTTCGGCGACCTCAAGATCTCCGAGGTCAAGGACACCCTGCGCTCCCACGGCCACCCCGTCCGCTGAGGGCTAGCGGGAGAGTCGTACCCTGCGGTGTTCGATCTGGCTGATCTCCTGGGCGGCCGCGTCGAGGAGGCCGTGGGACAGTTCCGACAGGGCCCGGGACACCGCCAGTTCGTCGCCGATGCTGGGCACGTCGGCGTCGCGTGGGTTGCGGCGGGCGATGCCGCGGCCGGTCAAGGTGGTGCCCGCGGCGGTCGTGAGTCGGGCCTCGGCCTCGGTGTGGCGTTCCTGCTCGGCGATGTCGACGGTCAGCGTCCAGTTCTTGTTCTCGTTCACAGTCTTCCCCCTTCGGACGTTTCCTCCCTCTACGTTCCCCCTGTTCAAAGCCGGTGTGAAGCCCCCGGACCGGGTGACGGCGGGATGAACTGTCGGCGTGGGGCCTTCCCGGGACGGCGAAAGATGACTAGTTTTCGCGTCTGTGACCACTCTTGATCGTCGTGCGTTCCTTCGCGTGGGCGGCGCCGGGGCGCTGGGCGCCTCCTCGCTCGCCCTCCTGGCGGCCGGCGGGCTTCCCGCGCACGCCGGGGCGAGCCGGTACTTCCGGCACGGGGTGGCCTCGGGCGACCCGCTGCCCGAAGCGGTCATCCTCTGGACCCGCGTGACCCCCACCGACGAGGCGACGCCCGGCTCCGGCCGGGGGCCCGTCGTGGACGTCGCCTGGCAGGTGGCGCGCGACGCGGCGTTCTCCAATGTCGTGGCCCACGGCACCGTCCGTACCGGCCCGGACGCCGACCACACGGTCAAGGTGGACGTCGGGGGGCTCGCACCGGACTCCTCCTACCACTACCGCTTCGTGCTGGACGGCGACGCGTCCGCGGTGGGCCGCACCCGGACCGCGCCGGCGGCCACCGCGTCCGTCGACGCGCTGCGCTTCGGCGTGGTGTCCTGCTCCAACTGGGAGGCCGGGTACTTCTCCGCCTACCGGCACCTGGCGGCGCGCGACGACCTGTTCGGGGTCATCCACCTCGGCGACTACATCTACGAGTACGGCACCGGCGACTTCGACGCGGGCGGCGACGTGATCCGCCGGAACGAGCCCGCGCACGAGATCCTCTCCCTGGCCGACTACCGGATGCGGCACGCGCTCTACAAGACCGACCCCGACCTGCAGGCCGTGCACGCGCGCCACCCGTTCATGATCGTCTGGGACGACCACGAGGTCGCCAACAACGCCTGGTCCGGCGGTGCGGGCAACCACGACGAGGTCACCGAGGGGCCGTACGCCAACCGGCTGGCCGCCTCCCGCAAGGCGTACTTCGAGTGGATGCCGGTCCGCGTCGGTCCGGGCGGCACCATCCACCGGCGGCTGCGGTTCGGCCGGCTGGCCGAGCTGACCCTGCTCGACCTGCGGGGTTACCGCTCCAAGCAGGCGAGCGGCGGCGCGGTCGACGACCCGTCGCGCACCATCACCGGCGACGCGCAGATGAGCTGGCTGAAGTCGGGGCTGTCGGCCAGTGCGGACGAGACCTCCTGGCGGCTGATCGGCAACTCGGTGATGATCAGCCCGGTGGCGCTCGGCTCCGTGCCGGCCTATCTGCTGGGACCCCTGGGCAGGTTGCTGGGCCTCCCGGCCGGCGGCATGGCGGTGAACTCCGACCAGTGGGACGGCTACACCGCCGACCGCCAGGAACTGCTGGGCCATCTGCACGGCGGCCGGATCGAGAACACCGTCTTCCTCACCGGCGACATCCACACCTCCTGGGCCAACGACGTGCCGCTCACCGCCGCGACGTACCCGGTCTCGCCGTCGGTGGCGACCGAGATGGTGGTCCCGTCGGTGACCAGCGACAACATCGACGACATCCTCGGCGTCCCGGCCCGGACGCTGACGCTGATCGCCGAGGGCGCGGTCCGGCTCACCAACCGGCACGTCCGCTGGTCGGAGCTGGACTCCCACGGCTACGGCGTGATCGACGTGACCGACGAACGCGTCCGGATGAGTTACCACGCCCTGTCCGACCGCACCCGGCCGGACGCGACGTCGTCGCTCATGGCCTCGTTCGCGGTGGGCGACGGGACGCAGCGGCTCACCCGGCTGAGCTGATCCGGTCAGCCGGCCTCGGCCTCGGGGTCGGCGACCGTCCGTTCGGCGGAGCGCTCGACCACGGGCAGCAGGAGCGCCGACGGCCGATCGGGGTCGTGGAACACCTCCTGGCGCGCCGGGACCCGTACCGCGGCGCTGCCGAGCGGGTCCCCGGTGCCGGGATTGGCGGCCACCATGGGGAACGCGCCGCTGGTCACGTGGACGCGCAGGCGGTGACCGCGGCGGAACCGGCGGGCCGTCGGCCACAGGTCGACGGTCACCCCGCGCACCCCGTCGACGTCGGCGGGCGGGTCTCCCGGCCGCAGCCGCAGCCCGCCCTCGCACACGTTGAGCGAGGTGCCGTCCGGGGCGACGTCGCACAGCCGGACCACGAAGTCGGTGTGCTCGCGGTCGGAGCGCACGTACAACTCGGCGGTGACCGGGCCGATGACGTCCAGGCCGGCGCGCAAGGGGGCCGAGGTGAACGTCAGCACGTCGGGGCGTCTCTCCAGCGGCCGCTGGTCGGCCGGCCCGCACCTGCCCAGCAGGCTCGGCCCCGTCAGCGCGGGTGTCGGGTCGGCGGGGTCGAACCGGTAGGCGCTCGGGCCGCCCGTGTGCGGGCCGCTCTCATCGAGCCCGAGACCGGGCTGCAGGTGCCAACGCCGGTGCCGCATCCCGGGCGGCGGCCAGTCATGGTAGTCGCGCCACTGCTTGGCCCCCGTGACGTACACCCGTACGGGATCGGCGCGCAGTCCGGAGGGGTCGCCCTTCAGATGGGCGCGGAACCAGGCCAGCGACTCCCGCAGCGACGCCACCCCCTGCCGGGCGTCGGCGTGCCACCAGGGGCCGATGGTCAGGTACGGGTTCCGCCCGGCCGCGCGCAGCGCCGCGTAGTCCTTGAGCTGCCAGGGCAGGAAGATGTCGTACCAGCCGCCGAGCAGGGTGACCGGGGCGGTGACGTCCCCGACCGTGGCGGCGAAGTCCCGCGTCCGCCAGTAGTCCGCGCCGGGCTTGTCGTTGACCAGCAGGTCCTGGTAGAACCGCACGGCCGCGCCGGTCGCCAGCGCGTCCAACTCGGCCAGCGGGCGTCCGGTGCGGGCGGCCCGGCGCGCCCGCCGCTTGGACAGCAGCGCCCCGTTGATCATCCCGAGCCGGGTCTCCTGCCGGGACGTCAGGTCCGACCACATCAGGACGGTCTCCAGCGCGAACGACCCGCCCACGTACGCCGCGTCCCGGAAGGAGGAGGCGGTGACCTGCGCCGACATCGCCTTCAGCGCGGGTCCGGCCTCGGCCGCCAGCGCCCAGGCGGCGTACCCCAGGTAGCTGGCGCCGTAGGTGGCGAACGACCCGCCGAACCACGGCTGCGCGGTGAGCCACTCCACCGTGGCCAGCCCGTCCTCCCGCTCGCCGCCCAGCGGGTCGAACTCCCCGCCGGACCCGAACGTGCCGCGCGTGCTCTGCACCACCAGTTGGAACCCGAACGGCACGAACGGCAGCCCGTTGATCACCGCCGGGAGCCCGCGCCGCCCGTACGGGGTGCGGACCAGGATGGTCGGCGCGTGCGGCATCCCGGCGGGCGCGTACCGGTCGGCGAGCAGCGTGACCCCGTCGGGCATCGGCACCGGGAGGTCGCGTTGGACGGTGTAGCGGAAACGGCCGCGGGGGAGCGGGAGCCGGGCCGGCAGGCGTTCCGTGAGGGGCATGCGCGTCCTCCTCCGAGCGGGCTACTCACTGGTAACGGTAGCTCGTTCAACGCGCCAGATGCCGTGCGATCACCATCCGCTGGATCTGGTTGGTGCCCTCGAAGATCTGCATGACCTTGGCCTCGCGCAGGAACCGCTCGACCGGGAAGTCCCTCGTGTAGCCGAAGCCGCCGAGCACCTGCACCGCGTCGGTGGTCACCCGCATGGCCGCGTCCGTCGCCACCAGCTTGGCGATCGACGCCTGACGCGCGAACGGCAGCCCCCGATCCCGACGGCGGGCGGCCTCCAGGTAGGTGGCCCGCGCCGACTCCACCGCCGCCGCCATGTCGGCCAGCAGGAAGCCCAACCCCTGGTGCTCGATGATCGGCCGGCCGAACTGCACGCGCTGCCGGGCGTAGGCGACGGCCTCGTCCAGCGCCCCCTGCGCCAGCCCCACCGCGCACGCGGCGATGCCCAGCCGCCCCGAGTCCAGCGCCGACAGCGCGATGGGGAAGCCCTGCCCCTCCGCCCCGATCCGCCGCGTGACGGGCACCCGGGCCCCGTCGAAGCGCAACTCCGCCGTCGTGGAGCCGGTGAGGCCCATCTTGCGTTCCGGCGGCCCGGCGGACATGCCCTCCACGGCCCCGTCGATCAGCAGGGCGCTGATGCCCCGGGAGCCCTCGTCGGAGGTGCGCGCGAACAGCACGTAGAAGTCGGCCTCGCCGCCGTGGGTGATCCACGACTTGGTGCCGGTGATCACGTAGGAGTCGCCGTCGCGCACCGCCCGGGTGCTCAGCGCCGCCGCGTCGGACCCGGCGTGCGCCTCCGAGAGCGCGTACCCGCCCAGCAGTCCGCCGCCCAGCAGCTCCGGCAGGCGTTCGCGCTGCTCGTCGTCGCCGAACGCGGCCACGGGGTAGCACGCCAGCGTGTGGACGCTGACCCCGACCGCCACGGACGCCCAGACCGCCGCGATCTCCTCCAGCACCTGGAGGTACACCTCGTACGGCTGGCCCCCGCCGCCCGCGTCCTCCGGATACGGGAGGCCCAGCAGCCCCGAGCGTCCCAACAGCCGGAACATCCCGCGCGGGAAGTCCTCCTCGGCCTCCGCGCGGGCGGCGCGCGGGGCCAGCTCCGCGGCGGCGATCTCGCGGGTCAGCTCGATGAGCTGCGCCGCCTCCTCGGTGGGCAACAGGCGCTCGGCGGGCATCGGGGGCTCCTCTCGTCACCACCGATGTTAATGACCGTTAACGCGCGCCGGTCACCCGGTCAGTTCCCGCTCCAGCGGCGTCCGGAAACGGGGCGTCACCCGGACCTCCCCGAGGTACCCGGCCATCCGGGCGCGTTCGACCTCGATCACCGCGACCGCGTCGGCGCCCACGTCCTCCAGGAGGCGGAGCGCGATCTCGCCGTCCTTGCGCTGGGCCCATCCGCCCACGATGCGACCGTTCCACCAGACCGTCGGCCCGATGTTGCCCGTGCGGTCGAACAGGGCCTCCCGGTGCTCGCCCAGGTACCACTCACGACCCGCCCAGCCCATCGGCGTCGGGTCCAGGGAGGGCAGCAGCGCGGCCCATGGGCCGGGGTCGGGCACCGGCTCCTCGTCACCCGGGAGCAGCAGGCCCGTGACGCCGCCGAGATCCACCTCCGCGGGGCCGATCGCGGCCAGCGCCTTCTTCACCTCGACGGCCGTCCAGCCCGTCCACCACTTCAGGTCGGCGACCGGCGCGGGCCCGTACGCGGCCAGCCAGCGGCGCGCCAACTCCGCCCGGGCCTCCTCGGGGGAGGGGCGGGCCATGCCCTCGGGAAGCCACCGCTCGACCGGCGACCACCGGTACTGGCCGCTGAGCCACGAGCCCAGCGGGCGGCCCCGGACGATCTCGCCCTCCATGGCGAGCAGGCCCAGCACCCGACCGGTGAGGTTGGTGGGCCGGGAGTACGCCTTGCCGGGGGCCGGGTCGTACCGCAGCTTGAGCCGGGGTTCGGCCTCGGCGAGCTGCACGGCGGTGGCCTCACGGCGTTCCACCAGCGCCCGGCGGGTCGACGCGGCCACCTCGTCGAGCCAGCGCTCGTCGCCCAGGCCGGCCTCCGCGAGCTGTCGGACGAGGCTCCGGCGCTCCCGCACCGCGACCGCGTCGGTGCAGGCCGCCTGCACCACGGGGGCCAGCCCGTCCGGCACCACGAACATCGTCCGGCGCATGCCCAGCATCCGCAGCACGGAACGGTCGTCGTACAGCGCCCGCTCCACGTCCGCCGACGTGCCCGCGACGGTCCGCGCCGCCACCGACAGGAACACCGTCGCCGGGTCCGTGGCGTGCAGCGCCACGACCGCGCCGGCGATCGTGGGGACGTCGTCGCTCCGCACCGCCGGGGCGAGCCGGTGGCGCACCGCCAGCCGGGCCCGCCGCTCGACCGCGTCGAACACTCGCACGGCGGTCGGATCAGCCGCCCTGGGCGATCTTGACGACCACCTTGTCCTGCGTGACGGACTGGATCGAGACGCTGAAGCCCTCGACCTGCTGCTGCCCGTCGACCGGAACGGTGACCTGCTGACCGGCCACCTTCAGGGTCACGTTGTTGCCCTGGACGTTCACCAGCTCGGCCTTGACGCCGAGGATCGAGGCGTTGGCGTCGACGCCCCGGTCGAACGTCACCGTGCAGGCGTTGATGGAGCAGTCCGTCGAGGTGCCCTCGCCGCCGCACGCGGCGACCGTGCCGAGGGGCAGCAGAACGAGGGGGACCACGGCGATCAGACGACGCAGGGGAAGGATCATGCCGCAGAGTCTACGGGGCCTCGCACCCGCCGGGCGCCCCTCTCCGGGGGGACATCCCACCGGCCCGGATACCACGAAGGTGCCACCCGACGCACGGTCGGGAGGAGGATTCAGAACATCAGCCGGTCGGACGCGGCGGCGCGGACCTGCGGCTCCTCGGCCGGGTCGGAGTGCAGCCGATGGAACCGCAGCCGGGTGTCGTCGGTGAACGGAGCCGAGGACACCGCCACCCGGCGGGTGTCGTCCTCGCAGTCCCACAGGGCCTCGACGGCGTAGGTCTCGGCGGTGTGCGGTGCGGTGCGGGTGAGAGCGGTCAGCACGCGCGGTCTCAGATACGAATACGACGAGTCGGTCCAGGTCTTCTTCAGCAGCGGCACGGCCTCACCGGCGCGGAGCCTGCCCAGGCCCTCCACGGGCGAGGCCGCGGCCCCCCACGCCTCGCGGGTGACGGCGGCTTCGAGCTCCCCCATGAGGATCGGAATGTCCTGATGGGTGCCGTGACGCGACAGTATGCACAGGGCCAGGGCCTCGCAGCCCGCGTGGGCCCGCGCCCAGGCCCGCGCCCTGGGCAGCGCCTCGGACCCGTACTCCCGAAGCGCCCTGCACAACGCGCCGCCCCACCGTCCGTCGCTCTGCGGCAGCAATTCCTCCGCCAGGTCGAGCAGCGCCGGGGTCCGTCGCCTCCCCAGCTCGAAGATGGCGGCCACCGCGCCGTCGTCGTCGGGGCGCCGCGCCAGATCCAACAGCTCCGACTCCGAACTCGCCGAACGATCACCGCCCGTACGGCCCTGCCGCCGGGGCCGGGGGACGCCCGTGCCGCCGCCCGGCCGCCGCCGCCCCAGCGCGGCGGCGATCTGCGGCCGTCGGCCCGCCCAGGCCCGCAGCACCGGATTGTCCGGATCGGCGACCAGCCAGTCGAGGTCCCCGTCGTCGCAGCGGGCCACGACCAGCCCGTCCAGGCCCTCGGCCAGCTCGGGGTCGCGCAGCCCGACCAGCGCGTCCACCGCCTCGAACCACTGCTCGCCGTCCTCGGCGCACTCGCGCAGCGGCCCGGCCGCCTCCCGCCGGCTCAGCCGGACCAGATCCGCCAGCACGTCCACCGCCAGCCGTCCGTGCCACTCGTCGCCGCCGGCCGGCTCCCGCAGGTGCTCGGCGATCGGCCCGACCGGCAGCTCGAGGTCGACCACCAGCCGCGCGTAGTACAGGGCGCGCGACTCCACCTGCCGGTCCCAGCGGGGATCCCGCCGGATGCAGTCGAAGACCAGCTCCGCGACGCCGGTGGTCGCGGCCGCCCGCCGCGCGGCCCTGCCCAGGCCCCGCTGCAGTTGTCCGTGCAGCGTGCCCGCCGATTCGATGACGACCTCGTTCACTGCGCCAATATGCGCAGACGACCCCAGACCGGGCAAGTGCTTTCCCTCGTCGGACACGGTGCGCCGCCGATCAGATGCGCCGCTGGGCGATCCAGGAGCCGTGCAGGTCCGCGTACACCCCCGGGCGCGCGACCAGCTCGGCGTGCCGACCGCGCTGGACGATCCGGCCGCGGTCGAACACGATCACCTCGTCGGCGGCCTCCGCCGTGGACAGCCGGTGCGCGATCGCGATCGCCGTGCGGCCCCGGGTGACCCCGTCCAGGGCCCGCTGGATGCGGACCTCGGTGGCCGGGTCCACCGCCGAGGTGGCCTCGTCCAGCACCAGCAGGTCCGGGTCGGCCAGGTAGGCGCGGGCCAGCGCCACGAGCTGCCGCTCGCCCGCCGACATCGACTCGCCGCGCTGCCCGACCGGGGTGTCCAGGCCCCGCGCCAGCCCGTCCAGCCAGTCGGCCAGCCCCAGCTCCGTCAACGCCAGCACGACCTCCTCGTCGGTGGCCTCCGGGCGGCCGTAGCGGATGTTCTCGCCCAGCGACGCGTCGAACAGGAACCCGTCCTGCGGCACCATCACGATCCGCTCGCGCAGCGAGGAGAACCGCACCTCGTCCAGCGGCACCCCGTCCACCAGCACCCGGCCCTCCGCCGGGTCCATCAGCCGGGTCAGCAGCTTGGCGAACGTGGTCTTGCCCGATCCGGTCTCGCCCACGACGGCGATCCGCGAACGGGGCGCGATGTCCACCGTCACCTCGTGCAGCACGGGCGGGCCGCCGGGGTAGGAGAACCCGACGTTCTCGAACCGCACCTCGATCGGCCCCCGCGGCAGCTCCCGGCCGGCGCTTCCGGGGTCCGCGACGTCCGGCTCGGTGTCCAGCACGCCCAGCACCCGACGCCAGCCCGCGATGGCGTTCTGCGCCTCGTTGAGCACCTCGGTGGCCACCTGCATCGGCCCCACGAACAGCGTGACCAGGAACAGGAACGCCACCAGCTCGCCCGCGCTCAGGTGCCCGCCGATCCCCAGCAGGGTGCCGGCGATCACCACGGAGGCCGTCGCCAGCGCCGCCACCAGCTCGCTCGACGGGAACGTCAGCGCCACCAGCCCCTGCGCCCGCGTCTGCGCCTTGCGGTAGCCCTCGACCGCCTCGTCGATGCGTCGCCCGGTCCGCTCCTCCGACGCGTACGCCCGGATCACCGAGGCGCCCACCACGGACTCGCTGACCGCCGCGAGCATGTCGGCGACCCGCTCCCGCACCCGCGTGTAGGCGCCCGACAACAGCCGCTGGAACCGCTTCAGCGCCAACGCCAGCGGGATGAACGACACCCACACCAACAGCGCCAGCGGCCACGAGTAGACCGCCATCAGCACGCTGGCCACCACCAACTGCCCCAGCGACACCAGGATCATCAGCCCGCCCCACTGCATGAACTGGCTGATCTGGTCCACGTCACCGGTCACCCGCGACACCAGCGACCCCCGCCGCTCGCTGCTCTGGGTCAGCATCGACAGGTCGTGGACGTGCCGGAACGCCTTGACCCGCAGCGTCGCCAGGCCACCCTCGGTGCTGCGATAGAGCCGCACGTTCATGAGGTACGCCGACAGCGCCGTCACCAGCACCACGGCCGCCGCCAGCAGCACCGTCGTGCGGATGAACGCCACGTCCGGGTCGCCGGACGTCCGGAGCCCCTTGTCGATCGTCTGCTGGACGGCGATGGGGACCACCACCCGGCCCACCGTCGCCACCAGCGCCAGCGCCAGCGTGGCGGGCAGCCCCACCCGGAACTCCGGGCTCAGCCGCAGCCCGCGCCGCAGAGTGCTGATCGCCCCCTCGCCGGCGGCCGTCTCGTCCAGACCCGTGGTCGCGACGCTCATGCGGACACCTCCTCACCCTCGACGGCCTCGCGTTCGGCCTCGGCGCGCTCGTAGGCGTTGACGAGGTTGCGATAGCCCTCGGATCGGTCCAGCAGGTCGGCGTGCGGCCCGCGATCCAGCACCCGGCCGTGCTCGATGTAGACGACCTCGTCGGCCACGGCGATCGTCGCCTTGCGGTACGCCACCACCACCACAGTGGAGCCGGCCCCGCCGTCCTGGGCCACCCGCAGGCCCTCCAGGATGCGGGCCTCCACCTGGGGGTCGACGCTGGACGTGGCGTCGTCCAGGACCAGCAGGCGGGGGCGGCGCACGACCGCGCGGGCCAGGGCCAGCCGCTGCCGCTGACCGCCGGACAGGGTCGCGCCGCGCTCGCCCACCCGGGTGTCGAGCCCGTCGGACAGGGCCGCCACGAACCCGTCCGCCTGCGCCAGCCGCAGCGCCTGCCACACCCGCTCGTCGGGGATGTCGGCGCCCAGCGTCACGTTGCCGCGAACGGTGTCGTCGAACAGGAACGTCTGCTGCGGCACCAGCGCCGCCGTCGCCGCCACCGAGCCGCGCCGGGCGTCACGGGCGTCGACCCCGTCCAGCAGGACCCGCCCCTCGGCGGGGTCGACCAGCCGCACCAGCAGGTTGGTCAGCGTCGACTTGCCCGACCCCGTCGGCCCCACGACCGCGACCGTCCGGCCGGGCTCGGCGGCGAACGACACGTCGTGCAGCACGCGGGCGGCCTCCCCGTCGGCGTCCTCGTACGCGAACCGCACCTCGCGGACCTGCAGCCCGGCGGGCCCGTCGCCGTCCAGGGCGTGCTCGCCGAACGGCAGGGAGCCCTCGGCGTCCAACACCGCGCGCACCCGGTTCCACCCGACGACGCTGCGCGGAACCTCCGCCAGCACCCAGCCCAGCGCCCGGATCGGCCAGGCGAGCAGCGTGAACAGGAACGCCACGTTGACGAGGTCGCCGGCGTTCAGGGCGCCGGCCTCCAGCCGGATCGAGCCGACCAGCAGCACCGCCAGCACGCCGAGGTTCGGCAGCGCCTCCAACAGCGGGTCGAACAGGCCCCGCACCCGCCCGACCGCCACGTTGGCGTCCCGCAGGTCGTGGGCGCGGGCGGCGAACCGGTCGGTCTCGGCCTGCTCACGGCCCAGGGTCTTGATGACCAGGCCGCCCTCGAAGCTCTCGTGCGCCACCTCGCTGACCTCGGCCCGCAACTGCTGGGCCCGGGCCGCCAGCGGCGACAGCCGGCGCTGGTACACGACGTTGATCAGCGCGATGGCGGGGAAGACCAGGAAGCCCACCACCGCCACCGTCACGTCCACCAGCACGATCGAGACGGCCGCCACGATCAGCATGAACACCACGCCCACCGCCATCGGCAGCGGCGCGATCGGCGCCCAGGACGCCTCCACGTCGGCGTTGGCGTTCGACAGCAGTTGGCCGGTCGGGTGCCGGTGGTGCCAGGCCAGCGGCAGTCGCAGGTACTGCCGGGTCACCTCCCGCCGGTACCGCGCCTGCATCCGGTACTGCATCAGCCCGGCGTAGAACCGGCGTCCGGCGACCCCCAGCGCCTTGAGCACCGCGACCCCGATGATCGCCAACGCGGCGCCGGTCAGCGCGCCCGCGGTCGTCTCGCCCTCCCGGAAGGCGGGCAGCATCACGTCCTCGGTCACCCGGCCCAGCACCCACGCGCTGCCCACGGTCATCGCCGCGTACAGGGCGCTCGCCAGCACCGAGAGGGTGAAGACGGCGGGCTCCGCCTTGATCGCGACCCATAGGACCCGCATCCCGGCGCGCAGGATGTGCGGTTCGACCCTCGGTGGCCCTGCTGGCACTGCGTCCTCCTCTCGGGTGGCCGGACCCGCGATGGGCCCGAGTGGGCCGAATCGCGGGGGTACGCCGGGTTCGGCCCGCTCATGCCTACCATCCCGAGGTGTCCCCTTATTCCCGCGCGACGCTCCCCGGCCGGGACCCCACGGCCGGGAGCGGCCCGGGGGACCGCCCCCCGATGACTCTCCGGTGGTCGCGGATCACCGTCCGGAGTGGTCCTCGTGCGTCGCGGGAGTCGGCCGCCGGAGTGCCGCCCGTGCCTGCGGATTCCACTCGGAGCACCGTTGAAAATTGCACGGTTTGCCTCCGGTAAAGGCGCGGTCGAGATGGGTGTGTCCTGGAACGAGCTAAACGCCCTGGGTGTGGCGAAAGGTGACAACAGGACACCGGTGACGGGCCTTGCGGCGGGCCGCCCGGAGGGCCCCTCGCGGCACCGGAGGGGCACGGGGCACGACGATGCGGCGCCACCCCGCGCCTCGGCGCGGAGCGCCGCGAGGTCACGGACGCCTTTAGCCGGACGGGCCATACAGCAGAAGAATCCGGTGCCCTTGTGTCCTCCGCTTTGCTCCCGGCCGGTGATACGGTGGTGTCGTCGGTTGCAGTCGTGGTTCTCGATCGTTTTGTACGAACGTCCGCGGACGATGACAGCGGGCGTTTTGGCTTTTCCGGGACGGTGCCCGGAGGGCGAGGGCGTTTCGCGGTGACCGCACCGGGCCCGCGAGGTGCGGACCCGAGTTTTGCCGCAAGGAGAAAGACATGGCCCAGCAGGGCACCGTGAAGTGGTTCAACGCCGAGAAGGGCTACGGGTTCATCGCCGTCGACGGCGACGGTCCGGATGTGTTCGTGCACTACTCGGCGATTCAGAGCTCCGGCTACCGGACCCTCGACGAGAACCAGCGCGTCGAATTCGAGGTCACGCAGGGTAACCGGGGTCCGCAGGCCGACCAGGTCCGCCCCCTGTAACACCCGAAGACGTCCCACCGGGACCCGCAACCCTCCAGGTGCGGGTCCCGGTGTGCGTCCGCCCCCGTTCGCCCCGTTCGGCCGCCCCCTTTGGCCGCCCTTCGGCGGGTGCGGGGCGGGGCACGGGGACGGGCGGGCACAATAGGGTCCATGTCCCAGCGCCCGTCCAATCTGGACCCGAAGATCGCCGCGCGCCTGAAGCGCGACCCCAACGGGCTCGTGCCCGCCATCGCCCAGCAGTACGACACCGGTGAGGTGCTCATGATGGGCTGGATGGACGACGAGGCCCTGCACCGGACCCTCACCACCGGCCGCTGCACGTACTGGTCCCGCAGCCGCCGGGAGTACTGGGTGAAGGGCGACACCTCCGGGCACCAGCAGTGGGTGAAGTCGGTGGCCCTCGACTGCGACGGCGACGTCGTCCTGGTGAAGGTCGACCAGGTGGGGGCGGCCTGCCACACGGGCGACCGGACCTGCTGGGACGCCGACGTCCTCGAGTCCGTCACCGGTGAACGTCCCGAGAACTGACGATGAATCCTCGCCGTGAGCGGGCCGCGGCCGCGCTGCTGTGCGCGGTCGGCGCCGGGCTCGTGCTGCTGGCCGGCGGCCGGGAGTGGGCCGCGGTCCGCGCCCGCGGCGCCATCACCCCGATCGGCCAGGACCTGACCGGCGGCGACCTGTCCGGCGCCGCCACCGCGCTCGGCTGGGCCGGGCTGGCGGCGCTCGCCGCGCTGTTCGCCACCCGCGGTCCCGCCCGCGCCGCCGTCGGCGCGCTGCTCGTGCTGATCGGCGGCGGCATCGGCTTCACGGCGGTCACCGCGGCCGACCGCCCCCACGTCCTGGACGTCGCGGCGGAGCGCAGCACGCTCCTGCAGCTCGGGGGCGACCCGACGGTCACCACCACGGCGTGGTGGACGGTGTCGCTGGCCGGCGGGGTGCTCCTGGCCCTGGCCGGGGCGCTGGCGTTGACCAGGGGGTCACGTTGGCCGGGCATGTCCGCCCGCTACGATCGGCCCGGCACCGGCCGTGCGTCCGCGGAGGCGTCCGGCGGGGCGGGGGCCGCGCCCGACGACCCGGCCCGCCTCTGGAAGTCGCTGGACCGGGGCGAGGACCCCACGGCGTCGTAGCGGCGGGCACCGGTCCCATGGCACGACCGCACGGGACGACGAGGAGCTTCGATGACCGGCGACGGCTCGGACCGCCGTGACGATCGTCTCCCTCCGCCCGTGCTCGGGCGGGGCATGGTGGACGAGGGCGGGGCACGGGTCCCGCCGTCCGGCGTCGAGCGGACGCCGAGGGTCGACGGGCCGAAGGGCCGACGGGGGTTGACGGACTGACATGGCGGAGGGCGGCGGGCTCATCCTGGTGGCCGAGCACGAGGCCGGCGTGGCCGAACTGGTGCGCCGCTACCTCGTCCGGGCGGGCTTCGAGGCCGAGATCGAGCCGGATCCCGCCCGCGCCCCCGCCACGGTGGCGCGGCTGCGGCCCGACGCCGTCGTCCTCGACCTGTCCGCCGACCCGGGACCGCCCGGCGACCTCTACCGCCGGGTGAGCGAGGCCGCCGGGGACGCGCCCGTGGTGTGCGTCGTGCCCGACGAGGGCTCCGCCGAGGCGGGCGCGCCGAGGGCGCAGGCGCTGGTCCGTCCCTTCGGGCCCCGGGAGCTCGTCGACGCCGTCGCGGTCGCCCTGCGCGGTCGCGGGGCCGTCGACGACGCCCACGTGCTGCGGGCGGGCGACGTCAGACTGGATCCCGAGGCCCGTTCGGTGACCGCGGGCGAACGGTCCGTGGCGCTCACCGCGACGGAGTTCGACCTGCTGCGGTTCCTGATGGGACGGCCCGGTCGGGTCTTCACGCGAGAGCAGTTGCTGGCCGCCGCGTGGGATCCGGCGGCGAGCGCGGGCAACCGCACGGTCGACGTCCACATCGCGCAGTTGCGCGCCAAGCTCGGCGACTCCAGTCCCCTTCGCACCGTGCGGGGCGTCGGCTACGCCGTCGATCCCTGACGCTCCGTAGGCTGGAGCCATGACGCACGTCGGCGTGGGCCCCGGGGGAGGCGTCGCGCGCAGGCTGGCCGGGCCGTTCCTGGTGTTGGGCGGCGTCGCGGCGGCGGTGACCCTCGTCGCCGTCGTGGACCCGCACGAGCCGGGCCACTACCCGATTTGCCCGCTGTTGTGGGCGACCGGCCTGTACTGCCCGGGCTGCGGCACCCTGCGCATGGTCAACTCCCTGGCGCACGGCCACGCCGCCGCCGCGTTCGGGCTCAACCCGCTCGCCTTCGTCCTGCTGCCCGTCTTCGGCTACCTGTGGGGACGCTGGGCGCTCCGCTCGGTGCGGGGGCGGCCGATGGCCTCGCGGTTGCTCACACCCCCGGCGGCCTATGGGTTCGTGGCCGTCGTGGTCGTCTACTGGGTGCTCCGCAATCTGCCGTTCGCGGACGTTCTCGCGCCCTGACCGGCCCCTGACCGCGTCGGACCGTTCCGGGGCAGGGCCGGGTGGCGGAGCCCCGAACCGCGGGGGCTACGATCGGTGAACGCACAATCCGCAGACTAGGGGGCGTCACCTGTGAGCGTGCTCGACGAGATCCTGGAAGGCGTTCGAGCCGATCTCGCGGAACGGCAGGGAGCGGTATCGCTCGAAGCGCTCAAGGAGAAGGCGGCCGCCGCCCCGCCGGCCCGCGACGCACTGGGCGCCCTGCGCTCGGACGGCGTGTCCGTGATCGCCGAGGTGAAGCGCAGCAGCCCGTCCAAGGGCGCGCTGGCCGCGATCGCCGACCCTGCCGCGCTGGCCCGCGACTACGAGTCCGGCGGGGCCAAGGTCATCAGCGTGCTGACCGAGCGCCGCCGTTTCGGGGGCAGCCTGGAGGACCTGGCCGCGGTCCGCGCGAACGTCGACATCGCCGTCCTGCGCAAGGACTTCATCGTCACCTCGTACCAGCTCTGGGAGGCCCGCGCCCACGGCGCGGACCTGGCCCTGCTGATCGTGGCGGCGCTCGAGCAGGACGCGCTGGTGTCCCTGGTGGAACGCGCCGAGTCGATCGGCCTGCTCCCGCTGGTCGAGGTGCACACCGAGGAGGAGGTCGCCCGGGCGCTGGACGCGGGCGCCAGGGTCATCGGGGTCAACGCCCGCGACCTGAAGACCCTCAAGGTCGACCGCAACGTGTTCGCCCGGCTGGCCCCGCTGATCCCGCGCGAGGTCGTCCGGATCGCCGAGTCCGGCGTCCGCGGCCCGCACGACCTGCTCGCGTACGCCTCGTCCGGCGCCGACGCCGTGCTGGTGGGGGAGAGCCTGGTCACCGGGCGGGACCCGAGGGCGGCCGTCGCCGATCTCGTGGCGGCGGGCGCGCACCCGGCGCTGCGCCAGGGCAAGTAGGGTTCTCCCATGGAGCCGCAGCGGGAACGATGGCGCGCCTATCCGAACGCGCACTGACCTCGGATAAGCCCTTTCGTACGGACAGGAACGATCAATGACCACCGACGCCGCGCGCGGCGCTGCCGCCGAGCCCGCGAACCTGCCCGACGCCTCCGGCCACTTCGGCCGGTTCGGCGGCCGGTTCGCGCCCGAGGCCCTGATGGCGGCGCTGGACGAGCTGACCCGCGAGTTCGCGGCCGCCATGCAGGACCCCGCCTTCACCGCCGAGCTGAACGACCTGCTGGCGAACTACGCCGGCCGGCCCAGCCTGCTGACCGAGGCCCGCCGGTTCGCCGAGCACGCGGGGGGCGCCCGGGTGCTGCTCAAGCGCGAGGACCTCAACCACACCGGCTCCCACAAGATCAACAACGTGCTGGGCCAGGCGCTGCTGACCCGCCGGATGGGCAAGCGCCGGGTGATCGCCGAGACCGGCGCCGGCCAGCACGGCGTCGCCACCGCCACCGCCGCCGCCCTGCTCGGCCTGGAGTGCACCGTCTACATGGGCGAGGTCGACACCAGGCGGCAGGCCCTCAACGTCGCCCGGATGCGGATGCTCGGCGCCGAGGTGATCCCGGTGCGGACCGGCAGCCGCACCCTCAAGGACGCCTGCAACGAGGCGTTCCGCGACTGGGTCGCCACCGTCGACCACACCCACTACTGCGTCGGCTCCACCATGGGCCCGCACCCGTTCCCGATGATGGTGCGCGACCTGCATCGGGTCATCGGCGTCGAGGCCCGCGCCCAGGCCCTGGAGCTGACCGGCCGGCTGCCGGACGCGATCGTCGCCTGCGTCGGCGGCGGCTCCAACGCCATCGGCGCCTTCCACGCGTTCATCCCCGACGAGGGGGTCCGCCTGTACGGGTTCGAGGCCGGCGGCGACGGCGTGGAGACCGGCCGGCACGCCGCCACCCTCGCGGGCGGCAGCCTCGGCGTCATCCACGGCATGCGGACGTTCCTGCTCCAGGACGACGACGGTCAGACCCTGGAGACCCACTCGGTGTCCGCCGGCCTGGACTACCCGGGCGTCGGGCCCGAGCACTCCTGGCTCTTCGAGACCGGACGCGCCACGTACCGGGCCGTCACCGACGCCGAGGCGATGGAGGCGTTCGGTCTGCTGTGCCGCACCGAGGGCATCATCCCGGCGATCGAGTCCGCGCACGCCCTGGCCGGGGCGCTGAAGGTCGGCCGCGAGCTCGGCCCCGACGCCGTCCTCCTGGTCTGCCTGTCGGGGCGCGGCGACAAGGACATGCACACCGCCGCCGAGTGGTTCGGATTCATGGACGCCGAGGAGAGTGCCCAGTGACGACGGCCATCGCGTTCGAGAAGGCGAAGGCCGAGAACCGCGCCGCCCTGGTCGGTTACCTGCCCGCCGGGTTCCCCTCCTACGAGGGCGCGGTCAAGGCCGCCACCGCCATGGTGGAGGCGGGCTGCGACGTCATCGAGATCGGCCTGCCCTACAGCGACCCGATGATGGACGGCCCCACCATCCAGGACGCCGTCCACCGGGCCCTCACCGGCGGGGTCCGCATCGCCGACGTGTTCCGCACCGTCGAGGCGGTCGCCGCCACCGGCGCGCCCACCCTCGTCATGACGTACTGGAACCCCGTCGACCGCTACGGCGTGGACGCCTTCGCCCGCGACCTGAAGTCCGCGGGCGGCTCCGGGCTCATCACCCCCGACCTCACCCCGGAGGAGGCCGGCCCCTGGCTCGCCGCCTCCGACGCGCACGGCCTCGACCGGGTGTTCCTCGTGGCGCTCACGTCCACCGAGGAGCGCATCGCCAAGATCACCGACGTCTGCCGGGGCTTCGTGTACGCCGCCTCGCTGATGGGCGTCACCGGCGCCCGCGGCGCCGTCGACACCGGCGCCCCGGACCTGGTCGAGCGCACCCGGGGGGTCATCGCCCGGCGTCCCGAGACCGCCGCCCCGCTGCCCGTCGGACTGGGCCTGGGCGTCAGCGACGGGGCGCAGGCCGCCGAGGTGGCCGGCTTCGCCGACGGCGTGATCGTCGGCTCGGCGTTCATCAAGCGGCTGCTGGACGCCCCGGACGAGGAGTCCGGCGTCCGTTCCGTCCGCGCCTTCACCGCGGAGCTGGCCGAGGGCGTACGAGGCCGGGCCGGCACCGCGTAGACGGCGTCGCCTTGGCACATGGGTGACAAACCCCCACGAGTCGTCGTCGCAGGTGCGCGACCCGGCGCGCAAGCCCCGCCGGCGGCCGAACGGCATGGCAGGATGGGGCCGCGCGCCGGCGGAGCGACTTAACGGCCCCCTTAACGAGGGCGCGCTAGGTTGCGGACGGTGAGATCCGGCCAGGCACAGGGAGACGCACGACGGTGGTCACGGACAAGGCCGAGGGCGGCCTGACGGGGATGGAACCGCTCGAACCGAGTGGCGACGCGCCCGCGGCGGCCCGCTCGACACCGTCGTGGCCGGTGGCCGCGCTCGTCCTCGCGCTGCCGGTCCTGCTCTCCTGGACGGCCTGGGCCGAGATCGGTCCGCAGCCGGTCGGCATCGCCGGCGGGCTGGCCACCGTGCTGGTGCTCGCCTGGGCCGCCCGCTCCGCGCGGGCCGACCAGCTCACCACCACCGCCGCCCGCGTCGGTCTGGCGGTCGTGCTCGGCTGGGCGGGGCTGGCCAAGGCCGCCGAGCCGCCCGCCCTGCAGGAGCTGGCGGTCGAGGCGTACCGACTGCTCCCGGACGGCATGATCACTCCGGTCGGGATCGGGCTGCCGATCCTGGAGATCGTGCTGGCGGCCCTGTTGCTGGCCGGATTCGCCACCCGGTTCACCGCCGCGCTGTCGGGGCTGCTGATGGTGGTGTTCATCATCGGGATCGCCTCGGCCTGGGCGCGCGGCCTGAAGATCGACTGCGGCTGCTTCGGCGGCGGCGGCGAGATCGCCGACCCGCCCTACCTCGGCGAGATCCTGCGGGACCTGGGCTTCCTGGCCCTGGCCGCCTGGATCACGGTCTGGCCCCCCGGCCGGTACGCACTGGACCGCAAGGTCGGACTGTACGAGGACTGATCGTCCAATTCCCCGGCCGCCGGCGGCCCGCTCCGCCCGCGCCGGGCGGTGTGCCCGCGGCCTCGAGCGCACGAAGGAGACGTCCATGAGCAAGGCCGAGCGCGAGCGCAGCGCACGCGAGCGGCTGGCCGAGGAGCGCAAGCGGGAGGCCCAGCGGGCCAAGAAGCTGCGCGCCCTCCTGGTCAGCGGCGGCGCGCTGCTGGTGATCGCCGTCGTGGTGGTCGCGGTGGTCCTGGTGCAGTCCGGCGGCGACGACGACAAGGGCGAGCCCGCGGTGGCGACCGCGCCGCTGAGCCGGCAGGCCGACGGCTCGATCGTGATGGCCAAGCCGGGTGTCACCGGCCCGGTGCTGGAGATCTTCGAGGACTTCCAGTGCCCCGCCTGCGAGAAGTTCGAGGAGGCCAGCGGCAAGACCGTCAAGGAGCTGGCCGCCGAGGGCAAGGTCAAGGTGATCTACCGCCCGTTCTCGCTGTTCTTCCAGGGACAGGAGCCCACCCGGGGCAACTCGATCCGCGCCCTCAACGCCTCGCTGTGCGCCCCCGCCGACAAGTGGGTCGCCTACCACGACAGGCTGTTCGAGGAGCAGGGCCCCGAGACGAGCCAGGGCTTCGGGAACGGCGACCTGGTCACGTGGGGCGAGGAGGTCGGCATCACCGGCGACGCCTTCGACTCGTGCGTCCGTGACGGGCAGAAGAACGCCGAGATCCCGAAGGCCAACGCCGCCGCCCAGAAGGCGGGTGTGGAGAGCACCCCGTGGGTGACGCTGAACGGGCAGAAGCTCGACCAGAACATCACGTTCGTCCCCGGGGCGCTGCGCAAGGCCGTGGAGTCGGCCCCGCCGGCCGCTCCGTCGACCACCCCGTCGGCCTCGGCCTCCTCCGGCTGACCCGGCCGCGCCTCACCGTTCCCGCGCCGCCGCGCCACTAGCCTCGACCTGCGAGAACGTGGATCGGGGGAGTGATGAGCAACGCTGAAGGACCGCGCAGCGCGCGGGAACGGCTGGCCGCCGAGCGGGCCCGGGACGAGGTCCGCGCCCGTCGGCGGCGGGCGCTGGGCATGGTGTCGACCACCGTCGCGGTGATCGCCGTGGCGGTGGTCGCCGCGGTGCTCGTCCGCGGCGGCGACTCCGGCGACCGCCCTCAGGGGGCGCAGGCGCCCACCACCCGGCAGCCCGACGGCTCGATCGTGATGGCCGAGCCGGGGGTCACCGGTCCGGTGCTGGAGATCTTCGAGGACTTCCAGTGCCCGGCCTGCAAGGCGATGGAGGACGCCACCGGCGACACCGTGCGGCGGTTGGCCGCCGAGGGCCGCGTCAAGGTCGTCTACCGCCCCTTCTCCCTCTTCCGGACCGCGCCGGAACCCACCCGCGGCAACTCGCAGCGTGCGCTGAACGCCTCGTTCTGCGCCCCCGCCGATCGTTGGCTCGCCTACCACGACCGACTGTTCGAGGAGCAGGGCCCCGAGAACGCCGTCGGCTTCGAGAACCGGGACCTGGTCTCCTGGGCCGAGGACGTCGGCATCGGCGGCGGCGCGTTCGCCTCCTGCGTGGCCCGGGGCGGCGGCGGGGCCGCGGCCGAGCGGGCCGACGCCGCCGCCCGGAGGGCCGACGTGGAGAGCACTCCCTGGGTGACGCTGAACGGCCGCCGGCTGGACGAGGACGCGGTGTTCACCCCCGAGGGGATCCGTGGGGCGGTGCGGAACGCGGGGCGGTGATCGAGGTCTCCCGGACCGTCCGTCACAGCGCGCCGGAGGCGGTAACGTCATCGCTCATGCAGCCGCTTCCCCTTGCGACGATACCGAGCCCGGACCAGGGCGTGTGGCACGTCGGTCCGTTCCCGCTCCGCGCCTACGCGCTCATGATCATTCTGGGCATCGTGGTGGCGGTCTGGCTGGGCGAACGGCGGTGGACCGCACGGGGCGGGACCCCGGGCGCGGTCATCGACGTGGCGGTCTGGGCGGTGCCCTTCGGTCTGGTCGGCGGGCGGCTGTACCACGTCGTCACCGACTGGCAGCGCTACTTCGGGGAGGACGGCGACCCCGGCCGCGCGCTGCAGATCTGGGAGGGCGGCCTCGGCATCTGGGGCGCGGTGCTGCTCGGCGCGCTCGGCGCGTACATCGGCTGCCGCAGGCGGGGCATCTCGGTCCTGGCGATGGGCGACGCCGTGGCCCCCGGCATCGCGCTGGCCCAGGCCATCGGCCGCTGGGGCAACTGGTGGAACCAGGAGCTGTACGGCCGCCCACTGGACACATGGTGGGCCCTGGAGATCGACCCCGACCACCGTCCCAAGATCCCCGGCACCGACGTCACCGACCCCCGGTACGCCGACGTCGCCTCCTACCACCCCACCTTCCTGTACGAGTCGCTGTGGTGCGTCGCCCTGGCGATCGTCGTCATCTGGGCCGGCCGACGGTACCGCCTCACCCACGGCCGCACCTTCGCCCTCTACGTCGCCGGCTACACGGTGGGCCGCTTCTGGATCGAATGGCTGCGCATCGACGAGGCCCACATGATCACCGGCCTGCGCCTCAACGTCTGGACCGCCCTGATCGTCTTCGCCGGCGCGGTCGCCTACCTCTACCTCGCCCGCAACCGCACCACCCCCGAGACGGTCACGATCAAGGGCACCGAGACCGACCCGTCCGCCCCCGCCCTGCCCCCCGAGACCACCGCCCCCGACCACCCGCCCGCCCCGACCCCGACGTCGGACGAGCCGGCGCCCTCGGTCGACGTGGTGAACAAGGCGACGCCGCCGGCCGAGCCGGTGGACGAGCCCGAGGCTCCGGTCGACGTGGCGGATGAGGCCGAGCCTCCGGCCGACATGGCGGATGAGCCTGAATCCTCGGTCGATGGGGCGGGCGAGCCGGCGTTGCCGGTCGACGTGGTGGATGAGCCCGAGGCTCCGGTCGACGTGGTGGACGATTCCGAGTCGTCGGTCGAGGTGGCGGACGAGCCCGAGCCCTCGGCTGACGTGGTGGATGAGCCTGAATCCTCGGTCGATGGGGCGGGCGAGCCGGCGTTGCCGGTCGACGTGGTGGATGAGCCCGAGGCTCCGGTCGACGTGGCGGATGAGTCCGAGTCGTCGGTCGAGGTGGCGGATGAGCCCGAACCCTCGGCTGACGTGGTGGACGCCCCTGAGGCTCCGGTCGACGTCGTGGATGAGCCTGAATCCATGGTCGATGGGGCGGGTGAGCCGGCGTTGCCGGTCGACGTGGTGGATGAGCCCGAGGCTCTGGTCGACGTGGTGGACGATTCCGTGCCGCCGGTCGATGGGGCGGGTGAGCCGGAGGCTTCGGCCGAGGCGCAGCGCGAACCGGTGCCCCCGGTCGAGGTGGTGGACGAATCCGAGGCGGTGGACGAGCCGGAGTCGACGGTCGGGGTGGTGGAGGGGTCTGAGAGGGGCTCGGCGGCGGAGGAGCCGGCCGACGGGCCTGAGGCGGAGCCGCTGGCCGTTCGTGAATCGGAGGACGCGTCCGGTGACCCGGAGGGCGCGTCGGCCGCCGAGCCGGAGTCCGACACCGAGCCGGAAGGGCGGCCCGGGGCGGAGGATGCGTTCGAGGAGCCCGAGGTGGAGGCGGAGGCGGAGCCTGTGGCCGACGGAGGCGGGGAGTCCGAGGTGGGCGACGGCGGGACCGCGGGCGCCGAGGGCGAGGGCGACCGCGCGGAGCGGGGCGGCGAGCGCGCGGGCGGAGGGCGGGAGGCGGAGTCCGTCAAGGACTCCGGCTGACCGTTCACCCGCCGAGGGCGCACCGGGAAGTGGATGTAACGGCCTTTTCGGCACGCCGGGGCCGCCCGTGGCGATAAGCTCACCGCTGGTGATCCACGTCCGCGAACCGGAGGCGAAGTGAGCGAATCGGGCTCACGCACGACGACGCACAAGGCAGGGGAAGACGACTTCTTCCCGGGCGACCGTCCCCGGTCGTCCAGGTCCCGAGGGTCGAGGAAACCGCTCATCGGGGCCGCGGTCGGAGTGGCGGTGGCCGCCGCCGCGGTCGCCGCGGTCGCGGCCGGCGTGTTCGTGATGGGCGGCGACGAGAAGGGCGGCGGCGGCGCGGAGCGGGCGGACGTCCTGCCGACCGTCTACACGCCCTCCATGGCCGACCGGGACACCGCCAGGCTCGGGCGGCGTTCCGTCGACCCCCGCCCGCTGACCGAGGGCGAGGTCTTCACACCCGCCCTGAAGACGGTCTCGTACCGTTCGCTGGTCCTGACGCTGGCGGACTCCGACGTGTCGGCCGACTGCAAGGCCGTCACCTGGGGCGAACGGTTCCAGGCCGACCTGGACCAGCACGGCTGCAACCAGATCGTCCGGGGCTCCTACGTCAGCCGGGACAAGCGGCACGTGGGCCAGTTCGCGGCGGTCAACCTGGCCGACCAGGCGGGCGCGGAGCAGGTCGTCCGGGACCTGAACCCGGCGGCCGAGGCCGGCTTCGTGCGGCCGCTGCCCGCGCCGGGCATGGGCCCGTTCGGGCGCGGCTTCAGCGCCGCCTACGCCCAGGCGTACGGCCACTACGTGGTGGTGGCGTGGGTGCAGCGGGCCGGGGGGGCGCAGCCCGCCTCGCTGAACGAGATGATCGACGTCAGTCTCGCGGTGGAGAAGCCCGGCGACTTCGTCTGGGGCCGGCTCCAACTGCTTCCCGATGCCGGGAGGACGAACTGACCGTTCCCTCGCCCGCGTCCCGCGACTATCCTCCCGGCACGTGAGGAACGACGACCCCGGCGCCCGCCGGACCGGCACGGGCGGCCCCCTCCGGGGCAGGCCGCCGGCGACCGACCCTCGGCGCGTCCCGGAACCCCGACGCAGCCCCGAGCCCCGCCGCGGAACGGACCCGCGGCGCGGCCTCGAAGGGCGCGGCGGGCCCCCCGGCCCACCGCCCCGGCGTCCCGGGCCCGCCGAGCCTCCCCGGACCGCCCGCCCCACGGGCGCGTACCCCGACGGGAGGCCGAACGGCTCGCGACCGTCCGGGCAACGCCCCCCCGAGCCGACCACGGGCGGGACCCCCAAGGGAAGGCCAGCCAAAGGCGGGTCCGCCAAGGGAACGTCCGCCAAGGGCGGGGTCCCCAAGGGCGGGTCCGCCAAGGGAAGGTCCGCCAAGGGCGCGCCGCCGAGGGGCTCCGCGTCGCGTCGCGGACCGGGTGGGCGTCCGACCGACGCACCCGAGCCGCCCCGGCGGGCCGGGCGGCCCCAGGCGGTCCAAGGCACCAAGACAGCCAAGGCGTCCAAGGCGTCGAAGCCGCCGGTGCGGGCGCGGCGGCCCGGAGGCAGCGGCCCGGTGCGACCCCACAAGGGCCCGCCTCCCAAGGTGTTCTTCGGCGCGGCCGGCGGGATCCTGGCCGCCGTCCTGGCGGGGGTCGTGGTCGTGGCCGTCGCCTCGGGCGGCGACGAGGGCGGCGCGGCGGCGTCCGAGCCCGCGTCGCCGGTCGGTCGTCCCGTCGACAGCGGGCGTTCCCCGGCCTCCTACTCCAGCTCTCCGACGACCGGCGCGTACGCGGGCATCGCCCGACGCGCGACCGACGTGAAGCCGCTCACCGAGGCCGAGTCCTTCCCCGGCTCCGGCGAGGCGATCGCCGTCACGGAGGCCAAGGCCACGCTCAGGCTCGTCGACCACCGGCTCGACGCCGACTGCGCGAACGCCGTATGGGGCGCCGCGCTGGGGGACGAGCTGCGCAGGGGCGGCTGCACGCAGGCGCTCCGCGGCATGTACGCCGACGCCCGGCGGGGCTTCGCGCTCAGCGTCACCATCCTCAACCTCAACACCTCCGCCGACGCCGACCGGCTCGTCGAGGCCCTCGGCAACGGGCGCGGCGGCGGCTTCATCCGACCGCTGACCGACCGTGTCGCGACCCCCCGCTCGACCTCCCGCACGTCGTCCGGAGCGTCGCCGACGGCCCTGCCGCTGGAGCGTTTCGGCGAGGGCTTCAGCATGGCGCGCGGGCTCGCGATGGGCCACTACGCGGTGATCGCCTGGGCCCAGCGGCTGGACGGGTCCGGGGACGCGGGCGACGAGGCGCTGCTGGCCCTGCTCATCGAGGGCGGGAAGGCGCCCGGGGTGCTCGGGCGCGCGGCCGCCGCGGGCTGAGCACCGGCGGGAACGGCCGCCCCGGCGCATTCCCGGGACGCCGGTGAGGCTGATCACCGGGCCGGTCGATATGCCCGGATGGCGTCCGGGTTATGCTGGTCTAAACCACTGGTCGGTGGTGCCTGCCGGGATGCACCGTTACGGGGTCGTTTCGCGCGATGTGGCGTGGCCTCCGTGTCACCGGGTATACCGGGCGGCACCAGGAGATTCTCCGGCCTGTCAGGAGAAGTTTCGCGATCAGGTCCAGTCGGGCATGATCCCGACAGTGAGATAGTCTCACGGTAAAGGAAAGCAGCAGGGCCAACGCCGTCCCGGACTGCACTGACGGAAGCAGTGACACGATGACGGGAGGGTTGATGACGGCTGCTGCCCTCACACCTGGCCGGCCCCCACGGCAAGGGCTGTACGACCCGGCCAACGAGCATGACGCGTGCGGCGTCGGCATGGTCGCCGACATGCACGGTCGTAAGAGCCACGACATCGTTCAGCAGGCCCTGACCGTTCTGCGCAACCTCGACCACCGCGGCGCGGTGGGGGCGGAGCCGGACGACGGGGACGGCGCCGGAATCCTCACCCAGATCCCGGACGCCCTGTTCCGCGAGGTCGTCGACTTCGCGCTGCCCGAGCCCGGATCGTACGCGGCCGGCACCGCGTTCCTGCCGGCCGACGGCACCGAGCGCGCCGCCGTGATCGCCCACGTCGAGGCGCTGTGCGTCGAGGAGGGCCTGGAGGTCCTCGGCTGGCGCGAGCTGCCCCACGACCCCGACTTCTGCGGCCCGGCGGCCCGTCGCACCATGCCGCACTTCGCGCAACTGTTCCTGCGCGCCAGAGGCGACGGCCCGCACGCCGGCAAGACCGGCCTGGAGCTGGACCGCGTCGTGTTCTGCATGCGCGAGCGCGCCGAGCAGGACATGGCCGGCGGCGGGCCCGGGTCCGCCGGCTGGGGCAAGCGCGTCTACTTCCCGAGCCTGTCCTCGCGGACGATCGTCTACAAGGGCATGCTGACGACCCCGCAGCTCGAGCCCTTCTTCCCGGACCTGTCGGACCGCCGCTACGACTCCGCCATCGCGCTGGTCCACTCCCGGTTCTCCACCAACACGTTCCCGGCGTGGGAGCTGGCGCACCCGTACCGGTTCATCGCGCACAACGGCGAGATCAACACCGTCAAGGGCAACCGCAACTGGATGCGGGCCCGTGAGGCGCTGCTGAAGTCGGACCTGATCCCCGGCGACCTGTCCCGCGTCTACCCGGTGATCGACATCGAGGCCAGCGACACCGCCTCGGCCGACGAGTGCCTGGAGATGCTGCACCTGGGCGGCCGGTCGCTGCCGCACGCGGTGCTGATGATGATCCCCGAGGCGTGGGAGAACCACACCGAGATGGATCCGGCGCGCCGCGCGTTCTACGAGTTCCACTCCACCCTGATGGAGGCGTGGGACGGGCCCGCCAGCGTCACGTTCACCGACGGCACCGTGGTCGGCGCCGTGCTCGACCGCAACGGGCTGCGCCCGGGCCGGTTCTGGGTGACCGACGACGGGTTCGTGGTGCTGTCCAGCGAGTCCGGCGTGCTCGACATCCCGGCCGACAAGGTGGTCCGCAAGGGCCGGCTGCAGCCGGGGCGGATCTTCCTGGTCGACACCGCCGCCGGGCGGATCATCGAGGACGACGAGATCAAGGCCGAGCTGGCCGCCGAGCACCCGTACCAGCAGTGGCTGGCCGACGGGCTGGTCCGCTTCGAGGAGCTGCCGACCCGCGAGCGCACCCTCCCGCCGCACGACACGCTGGTACGCCGGCAGCAGTCCTTCGGCTACACGCTGGAGGAGCAGCGGATCATCATCGGCCCGATGGCGCGGACCGGCGCCGAGCCGATCGGCTCGATGGGCACCGACACCCCGCTGGCGGTGCTGTCCAAGCGCCCCAGGCTGCTGTTCGACTACTTCAAGCAGTTGTTCGCGCAGGTCACCAACCCGCCGCTGGACGCCATCCGGGAGGAGCTGGTCACCTCCCTGCAGTCCACGCTGGGCCCCGAGGGCAACCTGCTGGAGCCGGGCCCCGACTCCTGCCGCCGGCTGGTGCTCCCGACCCCGATCCTGGACAACGACGAGCTGTCCAAGATCGTTCACATCGACGACGACGGCGCGCTGCCGCACCTGCGGGCGCACGTCGTGCACGGCCTGTACGAGGTCGACGGCGGCGGCGAGGCCCTCGAGCACCGGCTCGAGGAGATCTGCGCGGAGGTCTCCCGGGCCATCGAGGACGGCGCGCGGATCATCGTGCTGTCCGACCGGGGCGCCGACCGGACCCGGGCGGCGATCCCCGCGCTGCTGCTGACCGGCTCCGTCCACCACCACCTGATCCGGGAGAAGGCCCGCACCCGCGTCGGTCTGGTGCTGGAGACCGGCGAGGCCCGCGAGTGCCACCACATGGCGCTGCTCATCGGGTACGGCGCCTCCGCGGTCAACCCGTACCTGGCGATCGAGACCGTCGAGGACCTCATCGCCACCGGCGCGCTGACCGGGGTGGAGCCCGCCGCGGCCGTCCGCAACGTGGTCAAGGCGTACGGCAAGGGCGTCCTGAAGGTCATGTCCAAGATGGGCGTGTCCACGGTCGCCTCCTACACCGGCGCGCAGATCTTCGAGTCCATCGGCCTCGGCCAGGAGGTCGTCGACCGGTGCTTCACCGGCACCACCTCCCGGCTGGGCGGCATCGGCTTCGACGTGATCGCCCACGAGGTCGCCGAGCGGCACCGCCGGGCGTACCCGCCGGCCGGCAACGACCCGGCGCACCGCACCCTGGAGGTCGGCGGCGAGTACCAGTGGCGTCGCGAGGGCGAGCCGCACCTGTTCAACCCGGACACGGTGTTCAAGCTCCAGCACTCCACCCGCACCCGCCGGTACGAGATCTTCAAGGACTACACCCGGATGGTGGACGGGCGGTCCGAGCAGTTGATGACGCTGCGCGGCCTGTTCCGCCTCAAGGAGGGCGAGCGGCCGCCGGTGCCGATCGAGGAGGTCGAGCCGGTCTCCGAGATCGTCAAGCGGTTCTCCACCGGCGCGATGTCGTACGGCTCCATCTCGGCGGAGGCGCACGAGACCCTCGCGATCGCGATGAACCGCCTCGGCGGCAAGTCCAACACCGGCGAGGGCGGCGAGGACCCGGCCCGGTTCACCCCCGACGCCAACGGCGACCTGCGCCGCAGCTCCATCAAGCAGGTGGCCTCCGGCCGGTTCGGGGTGACGGCCGAGTACCTCACCAACGCCGACGACATCCAGATCAAGATGGCCCAGGGCGCCAAGCCCGGCGAGGGCGGCCAGCTCCCGGGCCACAAGGTCTACCCGTGGATCGCCAAGACCCGGCACTCCACCCCCGGTGTCGGCCTCATCTCGCCGCCGCCGCACCACGACATCTACTCCATCGAGGACCTCGCCCAGCTCATCCACGACCTGAAGAACGCCAACCCGGCGGCCCGCGTCCACGTGAAGCTGGTCGCGGAGCTGGGTGTCGGGACGGTCGCGGCGGGCGTGTCCAAGGCGCACGCGGACGTGGTGCTGATCAGCGGCCACGACGGCGGCACGGGCGCGTCGCCGCTGACCTCGATCAAGCACGCGGGCGCCCCCTGGGAGCTCGGGCTGGCCGAGACGCAGCAGACGCTGCTGCTCAACGGGCTGCGCGACCGGATCGTGGTGCAGACCGACGGGCAGATGAAGACCGGCCGCGACGTGATCATCGCCGCGCTGCTGGGGGCGGAGGAGTACGGCTTCGCCACCGCGCCGCTGGTGGTGTCGGGCTGCGTCATGATGCGGGTCTGCCACCTGGACACCTGTCCGGTGGGCGTCGCCACGCAGAACCCGGTGCTGCGGGAGCGGTTCTCCGGCAAGCCGGAGTTCGTGGTGAACTTCTTCGAGTTCATCGCCGAGGAGGTCCGCGAGTACCTGGCGGAGCTGGGCTTCCGGTCGCTGGACGAGGCCATCGGCCGCATCGACCTGATCGACGCGGAGCGGGCCGTCGACCACTACAAGGCGTCGGGGCTGGACCTGAGCCCGATCCTGCACCGGCCGGAGCTGCCGGCGGGCACCGCGCTGCGCCGCGTCACCACCCAGGACCACGGGCTGGAGAAGGCGCTGGACAACACGCTGATCCAGCTCGCCGAGAGCGCCGTCACCAAGGGCGAGAAGGTCAGGCTCGACCTGCCCATCCGCAACGTCAACCGGACCGTCGGCACCATGCTGGGGCACGAGGTGACGCTGCGGCGGGGCGGTGCGGGGCTGCCCGACGACACCATCGACATCACCCTGACCGGCTCGGCGGGCAACTCGTTCGGCGCGTTCGTCCCGCGCGGCATCACGCTGCGGCTGGTCGGCGACGCCAACGACTACGTCGGCAAGGGCCTGTCCGGCGGGCGGATCTCGGTGCGGCCCGACCCGGCGGCCCCGTTCGAGCCCGAACGGCAGATCATCGCCGGCAACGTGATCCTGTACGGGGCCACGTCGGGCGAGTTCTTCGCCCGCGGCATCGTCGGCGAGCGGTTCTGCGTCCGCAACTCCGGCGCCACCGCGGTCGTCGAGGGTGTCGGCGACCACGCGCTGGAGTACATGACCGGGGGCCGCGCGGTGATCCTCGGCGGCACCGGCCGCAACATCGCGGCCGGCATGTCCGGCGGCATCGCGTACGTGCTGGACCTGGTGCCGGCGCGGGTCAACCCGGAGATGGTCGAGGTCGAGCCGCTGACCGACGAGGACCGCGCGTTCCTGCGCGACGTCGTCGAACGGCACATGGCCGAGACCGGCTCCACCGTCGCCGAGAAGCTGTTGGCCGACTGGGAGGGCTCGCTGGAGCGCATCTCCAAGATCATGCCGCGGGACTACAAGCGGGTGCTGTCGGCGGCGGAGAACGCCCGCCGGCAGGGCCTGGACGTCGACCAGGCCATCATGGCCGCCAGCCAGAGCTGAGAGGGGGGTTCCACCATGGCCGACCCGAAGGGTTTCCTGACCGTCCGGCGGGAGCTTCCCCAGCGCCGCCCCGTGGACGTCCGCATCAAGAGCTGGAGCGAGGTCTACGAGGGCTTCGGCCGGGAGAGGCTCGAGAAGCAGGCCAGCCGATGCATGGACTGCGGCATCCCGTTCTGCCACCAGGGCTGCCCGCTGGGCAACCTGATCCCCGAGTGGAACGACCTCGTCTACCGCACCGACTGGCGTGAGGCCATCGAGCGGCTGCACGCCACCAACAACTTCCCGGAGTTCACCGGGAAGCTGTGCCCCGCCCCGTGCGAGGCGGCGTGCGTGCTCGGCATCAACCAGGAGCCGGTGGCGATCAAGCGCGTCGAGGCGGAGATCATCGACCGGGCGTGGGCCGAGGGCTGGGTGACCCCCCAGCCGCCGCAGGTCCGCACCGGCAAGAAGGTCGCCGTCGTCGGCTCCGGCCCTGCCGGGCTGGCCGCCGCCCAGCAGCTCACCCGCGCCGGCCACGACGTCACCGTGTACGAGCGGGACGACCGGATCGGCGGGCTGCTGCGCTACGGCATCCCCGAGTTCAAGATGGAGAAGCGCCATCTGGACCGGCGGCTCGGCCAGATGCGCGCCGAGGGCACCGAGTTCAAGACCTCGGTGAACATCGGCGAGGACGTCACCGCCGCCGAGCTGCGCGAGCGCTACGACGCCGTGCTGCTGGCGGGCGGCGCCACCGTCCGCCGCGACCTGCCGGTGCCCGGCCGCGAGCTGGCGGGCGTGTACCAGGCGATGGAGTACCTCCCGGACGCCAACCGGGTCCAGGAGGGCGACTACGCCGAGCCGAAGGTCACCGCCGCCGGCAAGCACGTGGTGGTGATCGGCGGCGGCGACACCGGCGCCGACTGCATCGGCACCGCGATCCGGCAGGGCGCCGCCTCGGTGACCCAGCTCGAGATCATGCCGCAGCCCCCCGTCGACCGCCCCGGCACCCAGCCGTGGCCGACGTTCCCGACGCTCTACAAGATGGAGAGCGCCCACGAGGAGCTCGTCGACATGGGCGGCGACCGGCTCTACGCGCTGTCCACGGTGGAGTTCCTGGGCGACGAGGACGGCAACGTCCGGGCGCTCAAGGTCATCGGCGTGGAGGGTCCGGAGGCCGGCTTCGCGCCGATCCCGGGCACCGAGCGGGAGCTGCCCGCCCAGTTGGTCACCCTCGCCATGGGCTTCCTCGGCCCGGAGCGGGAGGGCCTGCTGGAGCAGCTCGGCGTCGAGCTGGACCAGCGCGGCAACGTCGTCCGCGACGCCGCGTACGCCACCTCCGAGGAGGGCGTGTACGTGGCCGGGGACATGGGCCGCGGTCAGTCCCTGATCGTGTGGGCCATCGCCGAGGGGCGCGCCGCCGCCGCCGGCGTGGACGCCTACCTGAACGGGTCGACGGCGCTGCCGTACCCGATCCCGCCCACGGCGCGTCCCATCGCCTGACCCGTCGGCCCCGCCGGGGCCCGACGACCGAAGCAGCCGTCCGCCGGACCCGCAGACACCGGGTCCGGCGGACCGCCCGCTCGCCGTGATCGCCCCGCCGTCGGCCGGGGACCACCGCGAGTGTCACGCGCTGTCATCGCTCGCCTTCGATCCGGGTCGTCGCCGGCACCGCCCCGCACGGGCCGCTGACCTGCACCTGTCAGAGGAATGACAACGCGGTGCCCAAAGGTTTGGGATCATGACCGGTCCTTCCGGCCGGTGGACGAGTACGGTGCGTTGCCGGAACCCGCCCACCGAGCACGGGGGTGACAGTTTGGGCGCACTGGACCAGGACGAGAGCCGGCAACCCTGGCGGAACGTGCCACGCGACGTGGCCGTCGGCTTCCGGCCGTTCGTGCCCGCCGTCGCCGAGGAGGCGATGGAGGCCATCCGGCGGCAGGTGCCCGAGTACGTCCGGCCCGCCGACCCCAAGTACGGGGAGGTGCTGCGCCACGCGGTCGAGAACGCCATCGGCCACTTCATCGACCTCATCGGCGACCCCGACACCCCCTGGGACGCCACGCTGGAGTTCTTCCGCGAGGTCGGCTACGGCGAGGCCAAGGAGGGGCGCAACCTCGACCACTGGGAGCTGGCGCTGCGGCTGGGCGCTCGACTGGCGATCCGCTCGCTGGGGGAGCAGTCCGGGCGGCTCGGCATCTCGCGGCAGACCCTCGGCCAGCTCGCCGAGGCCGTCTTCGCCTACCTGGAGGTGATCGCCGCCGCCGCCAGCCGGGGGCACGCCGAGGCCACCGCCCATGCCGCCGGGGAGGTCCAGAACCGCCGCCGCAGGCTGATCGAGCTGCTGCTGGCCGACACCGCCGCCCCCCAGGCCGTCGAGGACCTGGCGCGGCTCGCGGGCTGGTCGATCCCGCGCACCCTGTGCGTGGTCGCCTTCCACGAGCGCGGCGAGGGCCGGTTCCGGCCGCCGGCCCTGCCGCCCGACGTTCTGGTCGACCTGGACCGGGGCGACCCGTGCGCCATCGTGCCCGACCCCGAGGGGCCGGGGCGTCGCGCCATGCTCGCCGCGGCGCTGCGCGACTGGGTCGCGGCGGCGGGCCCCACCGTCGACCCGATGTCCGACCCCTCCCAGACCGGCCGGTCGCTGCGCTGGGCCCGGGAGGCCCTCGGCCTGGCCCGCCGGGGCCTGCTGCCCGCCGAGGGGATGGTGATCGCCACCGACCACATGCCGGCCATGGCCATCATGCGCAGCGAGGAACTGGTCTCCCTGGTCGCCGCCGACCGGCTGGAGCCCCTGTCGGCCGTGCGGCCCTCGCAGCGGGTGCGGCTGGCCCGCACGCTGCTGGAGTGCCTGCGCTGCGGCTTCAACGCCACCGAGGTGGCCGGCCGGTTGCAGGTGCACCCGCAGACCGTCCGGTACCGCCTGCACCAGTTGCAGGACCTGTTCGGGGACACCCTGTACGACCCCGAGCGCCGGCTGGAGCTGGAGATGGCCCTCTTCGCCTGGCTGGCGCACTCGCCCCCGGAGTCGCCCAACGACCCCGACACCGACGCCGTCCCGCTCAGCCCCGTCGGCTAACGGTCCCGTTCGGCCCGGCCCGCCCGGTCGCTTCGGGCGGGCCGGACGTCGGTGTGGGCGTCGGTCCGGCGCGCGCGGCGGGTCAGCGAGAGCAGGTCGCGGGCGGGGCCCGCCGGCCGCTGACCGAGGGGCCAGACCGCCCGGAGCGGGCGGCGCAGGTCCAGGTCGGCGACCGGCACGGCCACCAGGCGTCCGGTGGTCACCTCGTCGGCCACCGCGAGCTCGCTGAGCACCACCGGGACCGCGCCCGAGGCCGCCGCCGCCTTGAGCGCCGTCGTGGACGCCAGCTCCAGCACCGGCGCCGACACCCCGCCGAACGCGGCCAGCGCCCGGTCCAGCACCTCCCGGGTGCCCGATCCCCGTTCGCGCAGGGCGAGGGAGGTGGCCGCCAGCTCGCCGGGCGTGACCTCGCCGCGCCGCCTCGCCCACGGGTGCCCGGGGGACACGACCACGACGAGCCGGTCGGCGGCCACCACCGTGCCGCTGAGCCCCGCGGGCGTGTGCGTGCCCTCCACGAACCCCAGGTCGGCCGTCCCCGCCAGCACCTGCTCGGCGACGGCGGAGGAGTTCGCCGTCCGCAACGTCACCGCCGTGCCCGGCCGTGCCCGGTGCAGGGCCAGCAGCCAGCCCGGCATCAGGTACTCGGCCACGGTCAGACTGGCCACCACGCGCAGCCGCCCGTCGCGCCGCTCCCGCAACGCCCCCACACCCGCGTCGAGGGCCTGCGCGGCCTCGATCACCTGCGCCGCCCATCCGGCGACCAGCGTGCCCGCCTCCGCCGGCCGCGACCCGCGCGGGGAACGCTCCAACAGCGCCACCCCGAGCCGCCGCTCCATCGAGCGGATGCGGGCGCTGGCGGCGGGCTGCGTCACGCCGATCTCGGCCGCCGCCCGGCCCACGCTGCCCAGCCGGACCACCGCCAGCAACAGCTCCAACGCGGCCAGCTCCGGGACCCGAGCGGAAAGAGTGCTCATAAGCCCAGTTTATGGCCCCATAGGGCGATGACCTCTACCGACGGCCTCGGCGATCTTCCACGATGGGACCATGACCGCCCCCGACCCCGTGATCCCGCTCGGCGCCGTGCGCCGCCCATCCGCCGTGTTCCGGCACTTCGGGCCGAACTGGTACGCCTGCGTCATGGGCACGGCGATCGTCGCGAACGGCGCGTACGCGCTGGGCCCAGGCCTCCCCGGGCTCCGCGCCGGCGCCGTCGTGATCTGGGCGCTGTCGGCGGTGCTGCTGGCGGCGGTGACGGGGGCGAGGGCGGTCCACCTGACCCGGCACCACGGCGAGGCCCGCCGTCGGCTGCTGGACGACCCCGCCACGGCGGTCTTCTACGGCTGCCCGCCGATGGCGTTCCTGGCCGTGTCCTACGGGACGCTGACGCTCGGCCCCGACGTCCTCGGCGCGTCCGCGGCCGTCCGCGTCGCCGCCGCGCTCTGGGCGACGGGCGCGGTGTACTCGCTGGCGGTCGTGTTCGCCGTGCCCTACCTGCTGATCACCAGGCACGCCGCGCGCGTCTCGGCGGCCCCGCCGACCTGGCTGCTGCCCGTGGTGGCCCCGGTGGTGGCCGCCGCCCTCGGGCCCCCGCTGATCCCGCACCTGCGCTCCGCTCACCTGCGCGAGGCGCTGCTGTTCGCCTGCCAGGGCATGTTCGGCGTGGGCCTGCTCGCCACGCTGGCCCTGCTGCCGGTGGTCATCGCCTCGGCGGCGCGGCTGCCCCGCCCGTTGACCCCGTCGCTGTTCCTGGTGCTCGGACCGCTCGGGCAGTCGACCACGGCGCTCGCGCAGCTCGCCGAGGGCGCCGTCCACGCCGCTCCCCGCTACGCCGCCGCCATGGAGATCCTGGCGGTGCTGTACGGGATCCCCGTGCTCGGCTTCGCCCTGCTCTGGCTGCTGATCGCCGGCACCGCGAACGTGCGGGCGCTGCGCGACGGCATGCCGTTCACGATGACGTGGTGGGCGTTCACGTTCCCGGTCGGCACGTGCGTCACCGGCGCGGCGGGGCTGGCTCGGCACACCGGCCACGCGGCCCTGACCGCCCTCGCCGCGGCCCTGTACCTGCTGCTCCTCGCCGCCTGGACCACGGTCGCGCTGCGGACCGTCCGGGGCGTCTGGACCGGGAGGCTCTTCGAGGCGCCCGCCCGATGACCGTTTTCGACAAGACCCTTGAACGAGCGGCTCGTACGTTGGGGGCATGAAGACCAGCAAGACCGTCACCGCAGAAGGGCTCGCCGCCGCCGAGCGCTTCCTCCACCTGAACGCCCGGGTGCTGGAGCGCCGCCGCTTTCAGATGCACTTCCGGGGCGGGGGAGCCGCTGCGTTGGTCGCGGCGCTGCGCCCGTACGAGAACGCCGACGGCGGCTACGGCAACGCGCTCGAACCCGACCTGCGCGGCGACGCGAGCCAGCCCGTGCCCGCCCAGCACGCCCTGGAGATCCTGCACGAGGCCGGTCACGACGACGACCCCGCCGTCGGTCGGCTCTGCGATCACCTCACCACGATCACCGCCGCCGACGGGGGAGTGCCGTTCGTCCTGCCGACCGTGCGACAGGGCCCGCACGCGCCGTGGTGGCAGACGCCCGACGATCCGCCCGGGTCGCTGGTGCCCACGGCCACCCTGGCGGGGCAGCTCCACCGCGCCGGGTCCGCCCACCCGTGGCTCCCACGCGCCACGGCCTTCTGCTGGGAGGGCATCGATGCGCTCACCGAGGTGTCCCCCTACGTGGCGTACGCGATCCTGGCCTTCCTCGACCACGTGCCCGAACGGGCGCGGGCCGAGGCCGCCTTCGAACGGCTGCGCGGGCCCCTGCTGGACGGCGTGACCCTCGACCCGCGGGCCTCCGGCGAGGTCCATCAGCCGCTCGATTACGCGGCCTCCCCGGACGGGTTCGCCCGCCGGCTGTTCGACGACGACGTCATCGAGGAGCACCTGGACGCGCTCGTCGACGCCCAGGACGAGGACGGCGGCTGGCACGTCAACTTCCTGATCTGGACCCCGATCACCGGCCACGAGTGGCGCGGCGTCATCACGGTGGAACGGCTCAGGACGCTCCGCGCGTACGGCCGGTTCTCCTAGCCCTTCCGGGGGAGCAGCTCCGAGAGAGGCACCCCGGCGAGGGCCTTCACCTCATGGGCCAGATGGGACTGATCGGCGAAACCGCTCGCGTACGCCGCGTCCGCCGGCGCGCCACCGGCCCGGACCAGCGCGAGCGCCCTCTGAAAGCGCAGGATCCGCTGGAGCGTCTTGGGCCCGTACCCGAAGGCCGCCAGCGACCTGCGGCGCAACTGGCGGTCGCCGAGCCCCAGCCGGTCGGCCAGATCCCGCACCGAGCCCTCGGCCACTCCCGCGGCCACCAGCGGGGCGACCGGGTCGGCCGCCAGATCGGAGGAACGGACCCGCTCGACGACGGCGCCGGTCAGCACGGCCGGCGGGGATTGCGCGCCCGCCAGCCGCTCGGCCAACGCCTCGGCCTCGTCGCCCCACAGCTCCGCCAGCGCCGGACGACCGTCGCGTACGGCGTCGGCGGGCACGCCCAACGCGGGGGAGGCCATGCCGGGGCGGAAACGCACACCCGCCATCCGCCCGCCCGGCGGCACCGTCGCCGTCCGCGGTCGGGTGTCCGGCCCGGCGACCTGGAGCCGCCCGTCCCAATCGGACCAGATCACGTCCACGCAGCCGTCCGGGACCACTCGCTGGGTGAACGCGGCGTCCCCGCCGGAACGCTCGTGCGTCCACACGCAGGCCAGCCCGAGGCCCTGCGGCGCGGGTCGCTCCCGATAGGCGGATCGTGGCACGTCTCCATGCATACCACCCGGACTCGTGGGCACGGCGCGAGGGAGAGGATCACGCATCGATGACGGAAGGGGACGACACCATGGCCGGTGAACTGCGCGGAAGGACCGTCGCGTTCCTGGTGGCGCCCGAGGGCGTCGAGCAGGTGGAGCTGACCGAGCCCTGGCGGGAGATGGAGGAGGCCGGCGCGACGCCCAGGCTGATCTCCACCGACTCGGGGAGCGTGCAGGCGTTCGACCATCTCGACAAGGCCGACACCTTCGAGGTGGACGCCACGGTGGCGGACTCCGACCCCGCCGATTTCGACGCGCTGGTCCTGCCGGGAGGGGTGGCCAACCCCGACTTCCTGCGGATGGAGCCCAAGGCCGTGGAGTTCGCCAAGGCGTTCTTCACCGCCGGCAAGCCGGTGGCGGTGATCTGCCACGGCCCGTGGACGCTGGTCGAGGCCGACGTGGTGCGGGACCGGACCATCACCTCGTGGCCGAGCCTGCGGACCGATCTGCGCAACGCGGGCGCGCGGTGGGTCGACGAGGAGGTCGTCGTGGACGCCGACGGCCCCAACACCCTGGTCAGCAGTCGTCGGCCCGACGACCTGAAGGCGTTCTGCCAGGCGGCGGTGGAGGCGTTCCGCGCCTGACGGATCACGCTGCGCGAGCGATCCGGACCCCGGTCCGGACGATGGGGTGAATGTTCGGGTACGGCATGACGCACGAATTCCGTTACCGCTCGGTAACTACCTAGGGTTGTGCCTGTGACCCGTCGAGCGAAGATCGTCAGCACCATCGGACCCGCCTGCTCCGCGCCGGAGCAGATCCGCGCCCTCGTCGAGGCCGGCATCGACGTCGCCCGGCTCAACATGAGCCACGGCGACCACGCGGCCCACGAGGCGGTCTACCGCCGCCTGCGGGCCGCCTCCGACGCCACCGGCCACGGCGTGGGCATTCTGGCCGACCTCCAGGGCCCCAAGATCCGGGTCGGCCGGTTCGCCGAGGGCCCGGTGCGACTGACGTTCGACGACGAGTTCACCATCACCACCGAGGACGTCCCCGGCACCCGCCGCGAGGTCTCCACCACCTATCAGGGCCTGCCCGGCGACGTGGCCGCCGGCGACACCGTCCTGATCGACGACGGCCGGGTGGCGCTGGAGGTCGTGGAGGTCGACGGCCCCCGCGTCCGCACCCGGGTCGTCGTGGGCGGCATGGTCTCCGACAACAAGGGCCTCAACCTGCCGGGCGTGGCCGTCAGCGTGCCCGCCCTCACCGACAAGGACGAGACCGACCTGCGCTGGGCGCTGCGGCTCGGTGTGGACATGATCGCGCTGTCCTTCGTGCGCAGCGCCGCCGACGCCGAGATCTGCTACCGGATCATGGAGGAGGAGGGCCTGCGGGTCCCGCTGATCGCCAAGATCGAGAAGCCGCAGGCCGTGGACGCGCTCCCCGAGGTCGTGGCCGCCTTCGACGCCATCATGGTCGCCCGCGGCGACCTCGGCGTGGAGCTGCCGCTGGAGCAGGTCCCCATCGTCCAGAAGCGCGCCATCGAGCTGTGCCGCGAGAAGGCCCGCCCGGTCATCGTGGCCACCCAGATGCTGGAGTCGATGATCTCCTCGCCGCGGCCCACCCGCGCCGAGGCGTCCGACGTGGCCAACGCCATCTTCGAGGGCGCCGACGCCGTGATGCTGTCCGGCGAGACCAGCGTCGGTCAGTACCCGATCGAGTCCGTCGAGACCATGGGCCGCATCGCGCTGGCCGCCGAGCGCGACTCGCTGCGCGCCTCCCACTCCCTGGAACGGGTCCCCGAGACCGTCGGCGGCGCCATCGCCCGCGCCGCCGCCGAGGTCGGCGCCATCGTCGGGGCCAAGGCCCTGGTCGCGTTCACGATGTCCGGCGAGACCGCCCGCCGGCTGTCGCGCTACCGCTCCCCGATCCCGCTGCTGGCCTTCACCTCGGTGCAGGCCACCCGCAGCCAACTCGCGCTGGTGTGGGGGGTGGAGACCTTCATCGTCCCGCACGTCGACCACACCGACGCCATGGTGCGCCAGGTCGAGCAGGCCCTGCTGGAGATCGGCCGCTGCCAGAAGGGCGACCGCGTCGTGATCGTCGCCGGCTCGCCCCCCGGCACCCCGGGCTCCACCAACGCCCTGCGCGTCCACCGCATCGGCGACGCCATCGCCCACGCGATGCGCCACTGATCGACGCCCCCGACCCGGGGCCCACGACCCCGCCCGTTCCGGGTGTCGGCCCGGAGCACCCTCAGGCGCGTACGCGGTGGAAGCGCCCTGCCACCGCGCACGCGCCTGAACGCGTTCCGCCCCTCAACGAAGAGACCGCCACCCGTGGGAACGGAGTGGCGGTGCGGAGGTGCCCCGAGTGGGATTCGAACCCACACTTGACGGTGTTTGAGACCGCTCTCTCTGCCGATTGGAGTATCGGGGCGCGCGCACGAGCATGCGACCGGGCCCGCCGCGGGGCGCTCGGTACACCTCGGCGAGCCCTAGGGTACCGGGTCCCGGTAGTCTCGTGCGCGTGACGGAGAGCGCGCGACGAGTTGTGATCGCTGAGGACGAGGCCCTGATCCGCCTGGACCTCAAGGAGATGCTGCAGGAGGACGGGTACGAGGTCGTCGGCGAGGCCGGTGACGGCGAGACCGCCGTTCGGCTGGCCGGAGAGCTCCGACCCGACCTGGTGATCCTGGACGTGAAGATGCCCGTCCTGGACGGGATCTCCGCCGCCGAGCGCATCTCCGCGGAGCGGATCGCGCCGGTCGTCATCCTGACCGCCTTCTCCCAACGGGAGCTGGTCAAGCGGGCGACGGACGCCGGGGCGATGGCGTACCTCGTCAAGCCGTTCACCAAGACCGACCTGGTGCCGGCCATCGAGATGGCGGTCAGCCGGTACGAGGAGATCCGCGCGCTGGAGGCCGAGGTCGGCACCCTGACCGAGCGGCTGGAGACCCGCAAGGTGGTCGACCGGGCCAAGGGGCTGCTCCAGGAGGCCAACGGCTGGAGCGAGCCGCAGGCGTTCCGCTGGATCCAGAAGACCTCCATGGACCGGCGGCTGACCATGCGCGCGGTGGCCGACGCGGTGGTCGCCGGAGCGCTCGGCAAGGACGGCGCGCAGGCTGCGGGCCGGCCCGGCGAGGACGCCGCGGGCGCCGCCGACGGCGCCGGCGGATGACCCGGACGGGTGTCGTCCGGCCTTGTGAGGCGGGCGTCCGGCCGGTTGCACAGGGTAGCCATTCGGGCTGCTAGCTGGCTTTTGTTGGCCACGGAGCTGTAACGAACCAGTAACCCTTCTGTCCGGGAGTGCTGAACTGTGACGTGGGGTCGGTGTACTACGGAGCAGGTCCCGGGTGACCGTTTTCTCCGGCTGAGGGAGCGGAACACCCCCGGGACGTGACTTGTACCCGATCCCCCTCCGGATCTGGACTGAAAGGTTGGCGACCCTTGCGGCTCAACAAGATTCGCTTCGGCGCGATCGCCGCGGCCGCGGCACTCGCGCTCGGCGGCCTCTCTGCCTGCGGCGGCGACGACGGCGGCGGGTCCGGCGACACCCTGAACATCGGCTTCATGGGTGACCTGTCCGGTCCGGACTCGGCCATCGTGATCCCGCCCCGGCAGGGCGCGCAGTTGGCGATCGACCAGTACAACGCGACGAACCCCCCCAAGAAGATCAAGCTCATCCCCTACGACACCCAGGGCAAGGAGGAGCAGGCCGCGCAGTTGGCGCCCAAGGCGATCAAGGACGACAAGATCGTCGCCATGATCGGCCCGGCCTTCTCCGGCGAGTCCCTGGCGGTCGACGCCCTCCTCGAGCAGGGCAAGGTCGCCAACATCACCCCGTCGGCGACCAACCCGGACCTGTCCAAGAAGGGCTGGAAGTTCTGGCACCGCCTGGTGGCGACCGACGCCGCCCAGGGCGCCCAGGTCGCCGAGGCCATGATCAAGGCCAAGTCGCCCAAGACCGCCTACGTCATCAACGGCAAGAAGCCGTACAGCGTCGGCATCGGCGACCACGCCTTCAACGCCTTCAAGGCCAAGGGCGTCAACGTCCAGCGTGACCAGATCGACGAGACCGCCCCGGACTACTCCTCGACGGTCACCAAGGTCAAGTCCGCCAACCCGGACGTCATCTTCTACGGCGGCTACTACTCCGAGGGCGGCAAGCTCCTCAAGCAGTTGCGCGACGGCGGCGTGACCGCGCTGTGGGCCTCCGGCGACGGCTCGCTGGACGCCAAGCTGGTCGAGGGCGCGGGCGCCAAGCAGGCCGAGAACGCCGTGCTGGCCTGCCCCTGCTTCATCCCGTTCGGCGAGCAGACCGACGCCACGCTGGTCAAGTTCGTCGCCGACTACAAGGCCAAGAACAACAACACCGCCCCGGCGATCTACTCCACCGAGGGCTACGACGCCGCCACGGCTCTGGTCTCCGCCATCAAGGCGGGCAACGTGACCGGCGAGAAGATCAACGAGTTCCTCAAGACCTACGACGTCAAGGGCGTCTCCAAGCAGGTCAAGTGGGGCCCCGACGGTGAGCTGGCCACCACCACGATCCACCTGTACCAGGTGCAGGGCGGGTCCATCAAGTGGCTCGGCACCGCGGACCAGGCCCAGCTCAAGGGCTGACGGCGCAGGCTGCCACCAGGTGACGGCGCAGAGGCGGGAGCGCGGACCGCGCTCCCGCCTCTGTCGCTAGGGCGGCACCGCTGCCGCCCCCGTCTTGAAGGCGATCCCCACATTGTTGAACGACTTCATCACCCAGTTTCCGCAGTCCACGGTCGGCGGACTCACCGTCGGGGCCATCTACGCGCTGATCGCGCTCGGCTACACGATGGTCTACGGCGTCCTGCGCCTGATCAACTTCGCCCACTCCGAGATCTTCATGATCGGCACGTTCGGCGCGCTGTTCGTCGTCACCCAGGTCGTCGGGGTCACCGCCCCGCTGTCCGGGTTGGCGCTGGTCGGCATGCTGCTCCTGCTGTTGACGGTCGCGATGGCGGCCTCCGGCGGCGCGGCCGTGGCGCTGGAGTACATCGCCTATCGGCCGCTGCGCCGGCGGGGCGCGACCCGGCTGGCCGCGCTGATCTCGGCGATCGGCGCCTCGTTCTTCCTGCAGGAGCTGTTCGCGCTGCAGGTCATCCCGCCGCTGTTCGACCGGCCGGAGGGACGCAACCAGCTCGGCGTGCCGCGCATCGTCGAGAAGGACACGCTGTTCACCATCGGTGACGCCGCGGTGCGCACCGACCATGTGATCGTCATCGTGGCCGCGGTGGCCATGATGATCGCGCTGGACCAGTTCGTCAGCCGAACCAAGATCGGCCGTGGCATCCGGGCCACCGCCCAGGACCCGGAGACCGCGGTGCTGATGGGCGTCAACATCGACACCATCGTGCGGACCACGTTCCTGCTGGGCGGCGCGATGGCCGGGGTGGCCGCCACCCTGTACATCGTGGAATTCGAGATCACCCAGTACAACATCGGGTTCATTCTGGGCATCAAGGCGTTCACGGCCGCGGTGCTCGGCGGCATCGGCAACCTGCGCGGCGCGCTGCTCGGCGGGTTCGCGTTGGGCCTGATCGAGAACTGGGGCGCGATCTTCTTCGGGTCCGACTGGAAGGACGTGATCGCCTTCACCGTTCTCGTGATCATCCTCATGTTCCGTCCCACCGGCATCCTCGGTGAGTCCCTGCAGCAGGCGCGCGCATGAACCTCAATCGAGCCCTCGCACCCGTGTCCCAGATCTCGGACCTGATCCGCGACCGCTGGGCGGACGCCCCCTGGTTCGCCCGATGGATCGTGTACGCGGCCGTGGTCCTGTTCGCGGTCTTCGTGCTCCCCAGCGAGTCCATGGCGCCGATCATGTCGCCGCACACCGACTGGGTGACCACGCTGTGGAACCCGATCGGCCTGTACATCCTGCTGGCGCTCGGCCTGAACATCGTCGTCGGGCAGGCGGGCCTGCTGGACCTCGGCTACGTGGCGTTCTTCGCGATCGGCGCCTACAGCGTCGGCGTGCTGGGCGGCCTGCACGGCTGGCCGTTCTGGTGGACGGTGCTGGCGGCGCTGCTGTTGGCGGCGGTGTCCGGGATCGTCCTCGGGGCGCCCACCCTGCGGCTGCGCGGCGACTACCTCGCCATCGTGACGCTGGGCTTCGGCGAGATCATCCGGATCGTCGCCCGCAACACCACGGCGATCGGGGACTCGCGCGGCATCTCCGACCTGCCCCGTCCACCCGACATGTTCGGGCTGACCTTCGTGGCGGTGCTGGACGCCAGCGCGTTCTACTATCTGATCCTGACGATGATCATCCTGGTGATCATCGTGTCGGTGCGGCTGAACAAGAGCCGCGTCGGTCGGGCGTGGGCGGCCATCCGCGAGGACGAGGACGCCGCCGAGCTGATGGGCGTGCCGACCTTCCGGTTCAAGCTGCTGGCGTTCTTCGTCGGCGCGATGATCGGCGGGCTCGCGGGCACCGGCCAGATGGGCGGCACGACCGGGTTCATCCAGCCCGAGCAGTTCACCTTCATCCTGTCGGCGACGATCCTGGTCTGCGTGGTCTTCGGCGGATCGGGCAACATTCCGGGCGTGATCCTGGGCGCGTTCATCATCGCGTGGCTGCCCGAGCGGTTCCGCGGCCTTCAGGAGTACCGCTACATGGCGTTCGGCGCGGTGCTGGTGGCGATGATGATCTTGCGCCCCGAGGGCCTGCTGCCGTCGCGGCGGCGCAAGGCCGAGCTCCAGGAGGGCACCGGCGGCATGGGCTCCCTGGGCGCCGAGGTCGCGACGCCCGCAGGACACGAGGAGGTCTCCAAGTGAGCCACGCGAGCGACGTGACGCCGGAGAAGTCGACCGGCGGCCCGATGCTGGAGCTGCGGGGGGTGACGATGCGGTTCGGCGGCGTCGTCGCGCTGCGCGATCTGCGGCTCACGGTCGACCCGGGGGAGATCTTCGCGCTGATCGGGCCGAACGGGGCCGGCAAGACCACGGTGTTCAACGTGACCACCGGCGTCTACCGGCCCACGGAGGGCGCCGTGTTCTTCGAGGGCCGGCAGATCAGCGGCATGAAGCGCTTCAAGGTCACCAAGACCGGAGTCGCCCGGACGTTCCAGAACATCCGGCTGTTCCACAACATGTCGGTGCTGGAGAACGTCATGGTGGGTGCCGACGCGCACCATCGGACCGGGGCGGTCGGCGCGATCCTGGGGCTGCCGTGGCACTACCGCGAGGAGCGGCGGGGCCGGGAGGTGGCCCGGGAGCTGCTGGAGTTCGTCGGCATCGGCAACCGCTGGCACGAGACCGCCAAGAACCTGCCGTACGGCGACCAGCGGCGGCTGGAGATCGCCCGCGCGCTGGCCACGCAGCCCCGGCTGCTGCTGCTGGACGAGCCCGCGGCGGGGATGAACCCGGCCGAGAAGGTGGCCCTGCAGGAGCTGATCCGAAAGATCCGCGACACCGGCCGCACCGTGCTGCTGATCGAGCACGACATGGGCCTGGTGATGGACATCAGCGACCGGATCGCGGTGCTGGACTTCGGTCAGAAGATCGCCGAGGGGCTGCCCCGGGAGATCCAGAGCGACCCGAAGGTGATCGAGGCGTACTTGGGGGCCCCCGCCGATGCTTCTTGAGATCCAGGACATCCGTGTCCACTACGGCAAGATCGAGGCGCTCAAGGGCCTGTCCCTGGAGGTCGCCGAGGGCGAGATCGTCAGCCTGATCGGCGCGAACGGGGCCGGTAAGAGCACCACGCTCAAGACCATCTCCGGGCTGCGTCCGCTCTCCTCGGGCCGGGTGCTGTTCGACGGCAGGGACATCAGCAAGATGCCCGGCCACAAGCGCGTGGTCCTCGGCATCGGGCAGTCGCCCGAGGGCCGTGGGATCTTCCCCGGCATGACCGTCGAGGAGAACCTCCACATGGGCGCCTACGCCCGCAAGGGGGACGTCACCAAGGAACTCGACGAGGTGTACGGGCTGTTCCCCCGGCTGGCCGAGCGCAAGAAGCAGGCCGGCGGCACCATGTCGGGCGGCGAGCAGCAGATGCTGGCCATCGGCCGGGCGCTGATGACCAAGCCGAAGGTGCTGCTGCTCGACGAGCCGTCGATGGGCCTGGCGCCGATGCTGATCCAGCAGATCTTCCAGATCATCGAGGAGATCAACCGGCGGGGCACGACGGTCCTGGTGGTGGAGCAGAACGCCCAGCAGGCGCTCCAGCTCGCCCACCGCGCGTACGTGCTGGAGACGGGGCGGATCGTCAAGAGCGCCCCCGCCTCCGAACTGCTGGCCGATCCGCAGGTCCGCGCCGCCTACCTGGGCGGCGACCTGGCCGTGGACACCCCTCCCGCCGACTCGCCGGAGCCCGAGGAGGCCCAGGCGGATCTCGACAAGGGAGACGTTCGCAAGGACTGAACGACGCAGGCAACGTCCGTTCGAACGGCAACGAACGGCAACCACCCACGTCCGCACCGCGACCCCCACGTCCGAACGGCAACCCCCAAGTTCGAATCGCAACCCTCGCGTTCGAACCGCGACCCCACGTCCGAACCGCAACCCTCACGTTCGAACGGCAACCCTCACGCTCGAACCGCAACCACCAAGTCTGAACCGCAACCAGGCGGGGGTTTCGCCCGGTCCTTCAGGCGGACGGCCCGGAGCGCCAGCGGAGGGCCGTCCGCCTGAAGATCTCAAGACCGGGCGCGGGGGGCGTGGGGGGTCGCCCCCCCACATCAATAAAAGGTCCCCCCCACATCAAAACAAGAGAGACGTCCCCTCGACGTCCTTGAGGTCGGTGAGGGTGGAGCCGCCGTACAGGGTCATCGCCGTGGGCCTGGCCCCCGTCGGGATGTCGTACCAGATGTCGAACTCGACGCGTACGGCGGCGCCCGCGTCGAACTTCTGCGGCTGCCGTTTGATCAACATGGCGTTCAGGTCGGGCCGGTGGGAGGCGCCGTCGGCGGTGCGGAGCCGCTGTTTCATGACGTCCACCAGGGCCGTGGTGCGCCCGTTGTTGACCAGGATGAGCCGGATGCGCACGAACTGGCCCTTCTCGGCCTTGACGTCGGCGTGGCTCCCGGCGAGTTCCGGCAGTCCGGTGGTGATCCCGATGACGGTGAACGAGGTGTCCCCGTCCACGGCGGTCACGGGCCGTACGGCCTTCTCGTCGGGGCGTGCCGTCCGGGCGGGGAGGAGGTACGTGGCGGCGGGCGCCGCGCCGTCGCCGTCCCCGTCGTCGCCGGAGCACCCGGTGAGCAGGGACGCCAGGAGCAGGAGGCCTGTCGCGGGCACGAGCGAGCGCATGCGCGCGACGGTAGGCGACGACGGCCGGGCTCGGGAATCGCGCGACCCGTATCGCAATTCAACCGCAACCACCGAACCCGGTTGACCGGTGCCCCTCCCGGGGGTCGCCCGGTGTGCGGGAGACGCGGATCCGGGGCCGCCTTTGGGGCCGTACACCCCTTCCCCGGACGTACGTTGTCTACTCAGCGGCCCCGGATCCTCTGTGACAACGCTAGCGACGCATGGGCCCCACATGCAAAGGATGTCCTCTTTGTGCAGGTAGGTCGTTCGCCGTTCGGTTCGGTGGAAGGTGCGGTCAACCGGTCGGGAGGTCTCGGAGCATGCAGGTCAGCCGGGCGGTGCAGACCCTCCGGTCCGCCTCGTCCGTGATCACGATGTCGTAGGTCGCGAGCGTGCGCCCGCCGTGCACCCGGGTGGCGACGCCGGTGACGTACCCGTCCGTCGCGGAGCGGTGGTGGGTGGCGTTGATCTCCACGCCCACCGCCATCCGCCCCTCGCCCGCGTGCAGGAACGCGCCCATGGAGCCGAGCGACTCGGCGAGCACGCAGGAGGCGCCGCCGTGCAGCAGCCCGAACGGCTGGGTGTTGCCCTTGACCGGCATCCGGCCGACGACCCGTTCGGCGGTGGCCTCCACGAACTCGATGCCCATGGTCGTGCCCAGGTCGCCCTGGGTGGGGGCGGGGGAGCCGTCCTGGGGGCCCGGGGGCGGGGCATCGGCGGATGCCCCGTGCTGGTCGGTCACTCATGCCTCCCTCAAACTGTCGTAACGGAAGGCTAGGCTCAATCCGTGGAGACGACAGCACCGACCCCTGACAACACCGACCGGCTTCTCCTGCTCGACGGACACTCGCTGGCCTACCGGGCGTTCTTCGCACTGCCGCTGGAGAACTTCTCGACGACCGACGGCCAGCCCACGAACGCGGTGTACGGCTTCACCTCGATGCTCATCAACGTGCTGCGCGACGAGCAGCCCACGCACATCGCGGTGGCCTTCGACCGGTCCGAGCCGACCTTCCGGCACGAGCAGTACGTGGAGTACAAGGCGGGCCGCACCAAGGCGCCCGACGAGTTCCGCAGCCAGGTCAGCCTGATCTTCGAGGTGCTGGACGCGCTGCGCATCCCCCGGCTGTCGGTGGCGGGCTTCGAGGCCGACGACATCATCGCCACGCTGGCCACGCAGGCCACCGCGCAGGGCATGGAGACGCTGATCGTCACCGGCGACCGCGACGCCTTCCAGCTCGTGAACGACAAGGTCACCGTGCTGTACCCGGTGCGCGGGGTCTCCGAGCTGACCCGCTACGACCCGGCGGCGGTGCTCACCAAGTACGGCGTCCCGCCCGAGCGCTACCGCGAGCTGGCGGCGCTGGTGGGGGAGACCAGCGACAACCTGCCGGGCGTCCCCGGCGTCGGGCCCAAGACCGCCGCCAAGTGGCTGACCGCCCACGGCGACCTCGACGGCCTCGTCGACGCCGCCGACCAGCTCAAGGGCAAGGCCGGCGCGAGTCTGCGCGAGCACCTGGGCCAGGTGCTGCGCAACCGGCAGATCAACAAGCTCGACTGCGAGGTCGCCCTCGACGCGGCCCCCCGCGAGCTGCGGATCGGCCAGTGGGACCGCGACGAGATCCACACCCTGTTCGACTCGCTGCAGTTCCGGGTGCTGCGCGAGCGGCTGTACTCCACCCTGTCGGCCGTCGAGCCCGAGGCCGAGGAGGGCTTCGACGTCGAGCTGTCCCGCCCCGACCCGGGCGAGCTGGAGGCGTGGCTGGCCGAGCACGCCGCCGCCCCGGGCGAACGGGTCGGCCTCGCCGTCACCGGCACCTGGGGCCGCGGCACCGGCGAGCTGACCGCGATCGCGCTGGCCACCGCCGGCGGCCCCGCCGTGTACCTCGACCCCGCCGAGCTGGTCGAGGCCGACGAGCGCGCCCTGGCGGCCTGGCTGGCCGACGCCAAGCGCCCCAAGGCCGTGCACGAGGCCAAGGGCCCGATGCTGGCCTTCGCCGCCCGCGGCATGACCCTCGACGGGGTCACCAGCGACACCGCGCTGGCCGCCTACCTGGCCATGCCCGGCCAGCGCACCTTCGACCTCGGCGACCTGGTGCTGCGCCACCTGCAGAAGGAGCTGCGCGGCGAGGCCGCCGCCGACGGTCAGCTCACCATCGACGGGTCCGCCGAGGCCGACGCCGCCGAGGACCTGGCCGTCCGCGCCCGCGCCGTGCTGGAGCTGGCCGACGATCTCGACCGCGTCCTGGAGGGCCGGGGCGCCGCCCGGCTGCTGCACGAGGTGGAGCTGCCGCTGGTCGGCGTGCTGGCCGAGATGGAACGCGCGGGCATCGCCGTCGACGCAGATCACTTCGCCGGGCTGTCGGCGTCCCTCGGCGGTCAGGTCAAGGAGTGCGAGCAGCGCGCCCACTCCGCCGTCGGCCACGAGTTCAACCTGGGCTCGCCCAAGCAGGTCCAGCAGGTGCTGTTCGACGAGCTGGGGCTGCCCAAGACCAAGCGCACCAAGACCGGCTACACCACCGACTCCGACGCGCTCACCGGCCTGCTCGCCAAGGACGGCCACCCGGTGCTGGAGCACATCCTGCGCTGGCGCGAGGTCGCCAAGCTCAAGAGCATCGTCGACTCGCTGATCCCGATGGCGGCCGAGGACGGCCGCATCCACACCACGTTCAACCAGATGGTGGCGGCCACCGGCCGGCTGTCGTCCACCGACCCCAACCTGCAGAACATCCCGATCCGCACGGCCGAGGGCCGGCAGATCCGCGAGGGCTTCGTGGTCGGCGACGGCTTCGAGTGCCTGCTGACGGCCGACTACAGCCAGATCGAGCTGCGCATCATGGCGCACCTGTCGGGCGACGAGGCGCTGCTCGAGGCGTTCACCTCGGGGGCCGACTTCCACACCATCACGGCCTCCCGCGTCTTCGACGTCCCCGCCGACCAGGTCGACTCCGAGCTGCGCGCCCGCATCAAGGCGATGAACTACGGCCTGGCCTACGGCCTGTCCCCGTTCGGCCTGGCCGGCCAGCTCAGCATCCCGCCGGAGGAGGCCCGCCTCCTCATGGACGAGTACTTCGAGCAGTTCGGCGGCGTCCGCGACTATCTGCGCGGCGTCGTCGACCGGGCCCGCCGCGACGGCTACACGCAGACCATCCTCGGCCGCCGCCGCTACCTGCCCGACCTCGACTCCGACAACCGTCAGCGCCGCGAGATGGCCGAGCGCATGGCCCTCAACGCGCCCATCCAGGGGTCCGCCGCCGACATCGTCAAGGTCGCCTCCCTGAACGTCGACCGCGCCCTGCGCGCCCACGGCCTCACCTCCCGGATGCTCCTCCAGGTCCACGACGAACTCGTCTTCGAGGTCGCCCCCGGCGAGCTGGACGAGCTGCAGTCCCTGGTCCGCGAGCAGATGGCCGGCGCCTACGACCTGCGCGCCCCCCTCGACGTCTCCATGGGCACCGGCCAAACCTGGCAGGACGCCGCCCACTGACCCTCCCCGACACCCCGCCCGCGGGGGTCAGGACGCTCCACCGCACGTCGCTGTGAACTCAGGGAGGTCCGACACCCGCCCGCAGGGTCACGGGGCTACGGCCTCCGCCGGCCGCGGCCGAGCCGACCGACACCCGCTCCAGGCTGTCACGGGGCTACGGCTTCCACCGGTCGCGGAGGGCCGACCGACACCTGTACGGGGGCTGTCACGGGACCGCGGCTTCCGCCGGTCGCGGCGACCGAGCACCCGCCCCGGGGGGCACGGGACTACGGCTTCCGCCGGTAGGGGACGAGCCGACCGACACCCGTACCGGGGCTGCCACGGAGTGCGGCTTCCGCCGTTCGCGGCCCAGCCGACCCACACCCGTACGGTGGCGGTCACGGGAATGTGGCTCCCGCCAGCCGCGGCGACCGGCAGCCGCTCCGGGCTGGCACGGGGCTACGGCTTCCGCCGGTTGGGGACGGATCGACCGACACCCGTACGGGGATGTCACGGGTCCTTGGCTTCCGCCGGTCGCGGCGACCGACACCCGCCTGCGGGGGGTCACGGGGGTGCGGGCTCCGCCGGTCGGGGACGGGCCGACCGACATCCGCCTGCGGGCGGGTCACGGGAATGTGGTGGGCGGTCCGGTGTTCGCGGAGGGGGCCGGAGCCGTACGCTGGGCGCGACCGTTGCGAAGATCGACGGGAGGGTCGTGCCGCCGCTGCACAAGCTCGCCGGAGTGCTGATCGTTCTGGCGGTGATCGTCGGTCTGGTCGCGCCCGACGCCGGGCCGGAACGGGACGCCGCCGCGACCTCTCGGGACGGGCCCGCCCCCGGCGACGGGGCCCGGGCCGGCGGGGCGACACCCGGGCGGACGCCGACGGGCGGACGGAGCGGCGGGCCGGGGCCGAGCGCCTCGCCGAGCGCCTCGCCGGTGCCGACGATCGGGGCGGCCTCGGCCGTGGCCCGGCAGGTGCGGGCGTACGAGCTGGGCCAGATCCCGGTGATCATGTATCACCGGATCGCGGCGGACGGCGCCGCGTCGCTGGACCGGACACCGGACGAGCTGCGGGACGAGCTGACCCGGCTGGCCGAGGAGGGCTACGCGCCCATCACCGCCGCCGAGTTCGCCCGGGGCCGGATCGACGTGCCGGCCGGGCGGCATCCCGTGGTGCTGACCTTCGACGACGGGACCCCCGGGCACTTCGCGCTCGACGAGCGGGGCGTCCCTCGGCCCGACACCGCGGTCGGCGTCCTGCTGGACGTCGCGCGCCGGCATCCCGGGTTCCGGCCGGTGGCGACGTTCTACGTCAACGACGACCCGTTCCGGCTCGGCGACCGGGCCGCCGACGGGTTGCGCTGGCTGCTGCGCAACGGGTTCGAGATCGGCAACCACACGCTGACGCACGCCGACCTGTCCCGCCTGTCCAAGGACGAGGTCCAGAAGGAGATCGCCGAGGACGAGGAGAGGATCCTGGCGCTCACCGGCACGCACACCACCACCCTGGCGTACCCGTTCGGCTCGGTGCCGCGCCGCAGCTCGTGGGCGCGGTCCAAGGAGGGCGCGTACGCGTTCCAGGGGATCTTCCTGGCCGGCTGGCGGCCGTCGGTGTCGCCCTTCCACCGGGATTTCGACCCGGAATCGATCATGCGGATCCGTTCCGAGGGTAAAATCAAGGAGAACGACTGCCGACGTTTCTGTTCGCAGGCCTGGCTGGAGTGGCTCCGCGACCACCCCGAGGAGCGTTACGTCTCCGATGGGGATCCGGGCACCGTGGCCTTCCCGGAGGCCCGTGGCGAGGGGCTGGCCGACCGTTACCGCGGTCTGGGCCGGGTCTACTAGACTGGAACGAAAGTGCATGGCGTGACTCGGGCCGGACCCGCAACCGCTCTGGATTGACCCCCGCCGCCATGTCCCATAAGCTGATCGCTGCGCTGTGGGCCTGCACGTGCTTCGGACAGAGCAGGCACGCGCTCGGACAGGTCGACATCGGTCGTCGGGCGGGAGTCTCCGCCGTCTCCGGTCTTGGCAGGGACGAAAACGGCCCTCCGCGCTGCAAAGACAACGATTCATGTCCGTACCCGGAGCCAGCCCACACATGACGAGCAGCACTGACACCTCGACGACCACTCCTCAGGTCGCGGTCAACGACATCGGCTCGGCGGAGGAGTTCCTCGCCGCGATCGATGAGACGATCAAGTACTTCAACGACGGCGACATTGTCGAGGGCACTGTTGTCAAGGTCGACCGAGACGAGGTCTTGCTCGACATCGGCTACAAGACCGAGGGCGTGATCCCGTCCCGCGAACTCTCGATCAAGCATGACGTCGACCCCAACGAGGTCGTCAAGGTCGGCGACCACGTCGAGGCCCTCGTCCTCCAGAAGGAGGACAAGGAGGGCCGGCTGATCCTGTCCAAGAAGCGCGCGCAGTACGAGCGCGCCTGGGGCACGATCGAGAAGATCAAGGACGAGGACGGCATCGTCACCGGGACGGTCATCGAGGTCGTCAAGGGCGGCCTCATCCTCGACATCGGCCTGCGCGGCTTCCTGCCCGCCTCGCTGGTGGAGATGCGCCGCGTCCGCGACCTGCAGCCCTACGTCGGCCGTGAGCTCGAGGCCAAGATCATCGAGCTGGACAAGAACCGCAACAACGTGGTCCTGTCCCGCCGCGCCTGGCTCGAGCAGACCCAGAGCGAGGTCCGCCAGACCTTCCTCAACACCCTGCAGAAGGGCCAGGTCCGCAAGGGCGTGGTCTCCTCCATCGTCAACTTCGGCGCCTTCGTCGACCTCGGCGGCGTGGACGGCCTGGTGCACGTCTCCGAGCTGTCCTGGAAGCACATCGACCACCCGTCCGAGGTGGTCGAGGTCGGCCAGGAGGTCACCGTCGAGGTCCTCGACGTGGACATGGAGCGCGAGCGGGTCTCCCTGTCGCTCAAGGCGACGCAGGAGGACCCCTGGCAGCAGTTCGCCCGCACCCACCAGATCGGCCAGGTCGTGCCGGGTCGCGTCACCAAGCTGGTGCCGTTCGGCGCGTTCGTCCGGGTCGAGGAGGGCATCGAGGGCCTGGTCCACATCTCCGAGCTGGCCGAGCGCCACGTGGAGATCCCCGAGCAGGTCGTCCAGGTCGGCGACGAGATCTTCGTGAAGATCATCGACATCGACCTCGACCGGCGCCGGATCAGCCTCTCGCTCAAGCAGGCCAACGAGAGCGCCGCCGGCATCGAGGACGAGGACTTCGACCCGACGCTGTACGGCATGCCCGCCGAGTACGACGCCGAGGGGAACTACAAGTACCCCGAGGGCTTCGACTCCGACACCGGCGAGTGGCTCGACGGCTTCGACGAGCAGCGGGAGACCTGGGAGCGGCAGTACGCCGACGCCCGCCAGCGGTTCGAGGCGCACCGCAAGCAGATCGAAGAGGCCCGCAAGGCCGAAGCCGAGGCCGCGGGCGGTCAGAGCGAGGCCGGCGCCGGCCCCGACACCTCCTACTCCGGAGGCGGCGAGGCCGAGTCCGGTGGCGCCCTGGCGTCCGACGAGGCGCTCGCCGCACTGCGCGAGAAGCTGTCGGGCGGTCAGTGACACGGCGCGGCCGGTCGATCATGACCGGCGGCCGATGACATAATGACCACGGTCGGAAGACGGCCCCCTCGGGGGATCGTTCTCCGGCCGTGGTCGTTTTTCCCCACCTTCTCCCGCCTTCCCCGCCTTTCCACGCTCGCCCCTGCGGCCCGCCGCCCCCGCAGGCATGCCCGCCGTCCCCCCGCAGCCAGAGAGCGACACCAGTGACCACCACCCCCCCGGAGACCAGGGCCGGGAACGCGCCGTCCATCGTCCCGCAGGGCCCGGCGCGGCTGGCGCTGATCGCGACCACCATCGCGGTGCTCGCCCAGACCCTGCGCTTCGCGGCGCCCCGGTTCGACCACCTGGCCGAGTCGTCGGGCAACGCGGTCGCGGCGCTCGCGGTGGTCCTGGTCTTCCTGGCGGGGTTCACCGCACCGGCGATCCGGGCGGCGGCGGGCCCGAACGGCCTGCTGCTGGTCGGCGCCGGCGGCCTGCTGGTCGTACGGCTCCTCGCCCAGGCGCTGTCCCCGCAACTGTGGCTCGCCCTCCTGGGCACCGCCGTCGGCATGGTCGCCGTGGTGGCGCTGTACGAGGCGGCGCGCGGCCTGTCCGGGGTGGGGTTCGCCACGGCGACGGTCGCCGGGCTCGGCGCGGACACGGCGCTGCGGATGATGTTCGGCACCTGGGATCCGGTCTGGCGGTCCGGCCCGGCCGAGTGGGCCGTCTGCCTGCTGCTGGTCGGGCTGGGCGCGGCGGCCCTGGCCCGGGAGCTGAGGTCCGGCCCGGTCGAAGCGCCCGGGATCTCCTGGCGGGACGCCCTCGGCGCGGCGGCGCTGGGCCCCTTCCTGGCCCTGCAGATCCTGGTGCTGTCCAGCCCCGCGTTCGTGGCGTCCTCCGGCTGGCAGTCGCTGACCGTCGCGCACCTGGTGGTCGCGACCGGCCAGGGCCTCGCGCTGGCGTTCCTGGCCTCCGGCCTCGCGGTGCGGGCGGTGCCCGGCGGGGTCTGCGTCCTCGGCGGCACGGTGCTGGGGGTCGGCGCGGGCGCGACCGCCGGGGCCTACGCGGTGTCCGGGCTCGTGGTCGTCGGCGTGGTGATCCTGTGCCAGGTCCTGTCGGCCTGGCTGCTGGCGGTGGCCTCCCGGGCCCCGCTGCGCCTCGCGGGGCGGGGCGGGCCGGCCCGACGGATCGACGTCGGCGCGGCGTTGGGCGGGCTGCTGGTCGCGGTCGTCCTCCTGCCGTACCAGTTGAGCTCGGTGGGGGCGCTGCCGTTCCCCAACAACGTGCTGCCCGGCGTGGCCGGGATCCTGCTCGGCGGGCTGGCCGCGATCGCCGCGGCCCGGGGAGGTCCGCTGCCCGCGCGGGCGCCGCTGCGGGCGCTGGCGGGCGGGGGAGCGGCGCTGACGCTGCTGTTCGGCACCCTGGTCTTCGAGGTGACCAGGCCGTCGGTCGACCGGACCGCGGACGAGAGCGGCTCGTTGCGGGTGGTGACGTACAACATCCACGAGGGCCTGAACACCGACGGACGGCTCGACCTCGACGCGATCGCCGAGAACATCGAGGCGCAGCGCGCGGACGTCGTCCTGCTGCAAGAGGTCGGCCGGGGCTCGCTGGTGTCCGGCACCACCGACGTGGGCGTGTGGCTGTCCCGACGGCTCGACATGCACCTGGTCTGGGGGCCCGCCGCCGACGGCCAGTTCGGCAACGCCATCCTGACCTCCCGCAGGGTGCTGTCGTCCGGCAGCGCCCGGATGCCCAAGGGGGACTGGTCGCAGATCCGCGGCTACGTCTGGGCCCGGCTGGGCGTGGGCGACCGCGCCGTGTACGTATGGTCCACCCACCTGGACGGCGGCGCCGACCGCAGCCGGGAGCGCCAGCGCGAGATCATGGCGTTGCGACGGGCCTGGGGCGGCGCGCCCCGCACGATCTTCGGCGGCGACCTGAACAGCGGGCCCGGCAGCGCCGAGATGAGTCGGCTGCTGGACGGCACCGGCCTGCGCAGCGCGGCGCTGGGCGACTACGGGCCCACCACCGCCGACGGCCGGAAGGTCGACTGGATCCTGGGCACCGACGACCTGGTGTTCTCCGACCACGGCGTGCACCCCTCCGACGCGTCCGACCACCACCCGGTGGCCGTGACCGTCCGCCTGGGCCACTAGGCCGAAGGTAGGGTGCGGGCGTGAACGCCGACGAGGTGCGGATCGAGCCCGCCGCCGAGCCCGACGCGGGGGAGATCCTCACCGTCCAGCGCGCCGCGTACCTGGCCGAGGCGCAGTTGTACGGCGACCCCTTCATCCCGCCCCTGGTCGAGTCGTACGCGCAGGTCGCCAAGGCGCTCGCCGGCGACTCCGTGGTGCTCAAGGCCGTTCGGGACGGGCGGCTGGTGGGGGCGGTGCGCGCCCGGTTCAACGAACGGACCTGCCTGGTCGGAAGGCTGGTCGTCGCCCCCGACCTCCAGGGTCGCGGCATCGGCGGGCGGCTGATGCGCGAGCTGGAGGAACGCGTCGCCGGCCGGACGGACGCGTGCGTCCTGTTCACCGGTCATCTCAGCGACGGCAACCTGCGCCTCTACCGCCGTCTGGGGTACGCCGAGACCCGGCGAGAACGGGTCGCGGACCACCTCATTCTGGTCCACATGCGCAAAGTGCTCGTTCCGGCCTCCTCGGCGGGCTGACCTCGGAGAGGGCGCGCTAGGCTCTGGCCGTGCTGCGAGTGGGATTGACCGGCGGAATCGGGTCCGGTAAGAGCGAGGTGTCCACGCGACTGGCCGCCCGGGGAGCCGTGATCATCGACGCCGATGAGATCGCCCGCGAGGTGGTGGCGCCCGGCACCCCGGGACTGGCCGCCGTGGTCGCCGAGTTCGGCACGGACGTGCTGCTCGACGACGGCTCGCTGGACCGGGAGCGGCTCGGCTCCATCGTGTTCGCCGACGGGGAACGGCGCGCCGCGCTGAACGCGATCGTCCATCCGCTGGTGGGGACGCGGATGGAGGAGCTCAGAGAGGCCGCGCCCGACGACGCCGTCGTCGTCTACGACGTCCCCCTGCTCACCGAGAACGGCCTCGCGGAGCTCTACGACGTGGTCGTCGTGGTGGACGTCCCGGTGGAGACGCAGGTCGCGCGGCTCACCGCCCGCCGGGGCATGACCGAGGAGGCCGCCCGAGCCCGCATCGCCGCCCAGGCGTCGCGGGAGGAACGGCGGGCGATCGCCCATCACGTCATCGCCAACACGGGGACGTTGGAGGAGTTGGACCTCAGGGTCGGACGATTGTGGTCGGACCTGACCGAGCGCGCCGGTGTGACCTGAACCGGGCGCTCTCACTGTACGCAGGACCGAGGCACGCTGTGTCATAAATGCGATATGTCGAGTCTTCGGTCCTTTAGGCTCGCTTCATGCGCGGGGATCCGGGGGCGGCGATGTGGCCGACAAGGCGATCACGGGTGCTGGACGTGTCGCTGGCCGCGGGGGCGGCCGTCTTCGACGCGGTGGCCATGTGGTTCTCCGACTACGACTTCTGGCTGCGGCCGCCCGTGGTGTCCGCGGCGGCGTTCCTGCTCGGCCTGACGCTGGTGGCGCGACGCCGGCACGCCGTGGTGATCACCTCGCTGGTGATCCTCGTCGGGGCCACCACCGGCGCCGGGTTCAGCGCCGGCCTGATCGCCCTCTACTCGCTGGGGGCGTACGCGCACTCGCGGCGTGCGGTGACGTGCCTGTCGTCGGTGGCGGTCCTGGCCTTCGTGATCCAGCCCGAGCCCGGTCTCGACGGCGACGAGGGCGTCCTGCTGAGGCTGATGGTGGCGCTGGTGTTCGTGGCGCCGCCGGTGCTCCTCGGCCTCTACATGGGCACCCGCAAGCAGTTGATCGCCTCCCTGCAGGAACGCACCCGCCGGCTGGAACGTGAACGGACCCTGCTCGCCGAGCGGGCCCGCGTCGAGGAGCGCACCCGCATCGCCCGCGAGATGCACGACGTGGTCGCCAACCGGGTCAGCGTGATGGTCGTCCACGCCGCCGCGCTGAAGGCCGTCGCCGGTCGCGACCCCGACCGGGCCGTCGAGACCGCCGTGGTGATCGGCGACATGGGTCGGCAGGCGCTCGACGAGCTCCGCCAGGTGATCGGCGTGCTGCGGCTGGGCGAGGCGAACGACCCCCAGGCCACCCCCGGGCTGGAGGACTTCCGCGAACTGGTCGCCCAGTCCGGGGCGGCCGGGCTCAAGGTCGACCTGACCACCGAGATCGAGGACGGCGCGCTGCCCCCGGCGATGGCCCGGACGGTGTACCGGGTGATCCAGGAGGCGCTCACCAACGTCCACAAGCACGCCGGGCAGGCCGTCACCCGGGTGACGATCCGGCAGATGCCGGAGATCATCGAGATCGCGGTGTGCAACGAGCGGCCCACCGACGGGCCCGTCCACGGGCTGCCCGGCGGCGGCAACGGGCTGGTGGGCCTGCGGGAGCGGGTCACCGCCCTCGGCGGCGCCTTCGAGTCGGGGCCGGAGCCCGGCGGCGGTTTCGCGGTCCGCGCCCGGATCCCGCTGCCGACGACGCCCTGACCTGCGGCCTCTTCGGGCCGGCCGGGGGAATGAACGGCCGGCCGGTTCTGTCGTACCGGCTGCGTACAGTGGGGGAACGCGGGCCGGGAGCCTGCCCGCGTGTTCGTGATCCGAGGAGGACGAGTTGCGGCCGGTCACCGATCTGCAGCGCAAGGTGGCGCCGTTCGAGGTCGTCACGGAGATGACGCCCTCGGGCGACCAGCCGCAGGCGATCGCCGAGCTGGAGCGGCGGGTCTCGCGGGGCGACCGCGACTCCGTGCTGCTCGGCGCGACCGGCACCGGCAAGACCGCCTCGATCGCCTGGCTGATCGAGCGCCTCCAGCGGCCCACGCTGGTGATGCAGCCCAACAAGACGCTGGCGGCCCAGTTCGCGAACGAGCTGCGCGAGATGCTGCCCAACAACGCCGTCGAGTACTTCGTCTCGTACTACGACTACTACCAGCCCGAGGCGTACATCCCGCAGAGCGACACCTACATCGAGAAGGACTCCTCGATCAACGAGGAGGTCGAGCGGCTGCGGCACTCGGCGACCAACTCGCTGCTGACCCGCCGCGACACGGTGGTGGTCGCGTCGGTGTCGTGCATCTACGGCCTGGGCACCCCGCAGGAGTACGTCGACCGGATGGCCCGGCTGCGCGTCGGCATGGAGATCGAGCGGGACGACCTCCTGCGGCGGCTGGTCGACATGCAGTACAGCCGCAACGACCTGTCCTTCACCCGGGGCACGTTCCGGGTCCGCGGCGACACGGTGGAGATCATCCCGCAGTACGAGGAGCTCGCCGTCCGGATCGAGATGTTCGGCGACGAGATCGAGAAGCTGGCCACCCTGCACCCGCTCACCGGCGAGGTCATCACCGAGGACGAGGAGCTGTACGTCTTCCCGGCCTCCCACTACGTCGCCGGTCCCGAGCGGATGGAGCGCGCGATCGGCGGCATCGAGGCCGAGCTGACCGGGCGGCTGGCCGAGCTGGAGGGTCAGGGCCGGCTGCTGGAGGCCCAGCGCCTGCGGATGCGCACCGCCTACGACATCGAGATGATGCGCCAGATCGGCACCTGCGCCGGCATCGAGAACTACTCCCGGCACATCGACGGCCGCGAGTCCGGCTCCGCCCCCAACACCCTCCTCGACTACTTCCCCGAGGACTTCCTGCTGGTCGTGGACGAGTCCCACCAGACCGTCCCGCAGATCGGCGCGATGTACGAGGGCGACGCCTCCCGCAAGCGGATGCTGGTCGAGCACGGCTTCCGGCTGCCGTCGGCGATGGACAACCGTCCGCTGAAGTGGGAGGAGTTCATCGAGCGCATCGGCCAGACCGTCTACCTGTCGGCCACCCCCGGCCCGTACGAGATGAACCGGGTCTCCGGCGACGTGGTCGAGCAGGTCATCCGGCCCACCGGCCTGGTCGACCCGGAGATCGTCGTCAAGCCCACCAAGGGTCAGATCGACGACCTGATCCACGAGATCCGGCTGCGCACCGAGCGCGACGAGCGGGTCCTGGTCACCACCCTCACCAAGAAGATGTCCGAGGACCTCACCGACTACCTGCTGGAGCTGGGCATCCGCGTCCGCTACCTGCACAGCGAGGTCGACACCCTCCGCCGCATCGAGCTGCTGCGCGAGCTGCGCGCCGGCGAGTACGACGTGCTGGTCGGCATCAACCTCCTGCGCGAGGGCCTCGACCTGCCCGAGGTCTCCCTGGTCGCCATTCTCGACGCCGACAAGGAGGGCTTCCTGCGCTCGGAGACCTCCCTGATCCAGACCATCGGCCGGGCCGCCCGCAACGTCTCCGGCCAGGTCCACATGTACGCCGACCAGGTGACCCCGTCCATGGCCCGCGCCATCGACGAGACCACCCGCCGCCGCGCCAAGCAGGAGGCCTACAACGCCGAGCACGGCATCGAGCCCACCGCCCTGCGCAAGCGCATCGCCGACATCCTCGACTCCCTCGCCCGCGAGGACGCCGACACCGAGACCCTCCTCGGCGGCGCCGGCCGCCAGCAGAGCCGCGGCAAGGCCCCCGTCCCCGGCCTCGCCAGCCGCACCCGAGAGGCCGGCCGCCACGCCGCCGACCTCGTCGGCGAACGCCCCCGCGAGGAGATGGAGTCCCTCATCGAACAGATGACCGCCCAGATGCACCAGGCCGCCACCGACCTCCAGTTCGAACTCGCCGCCCGCCTCCGCGACGAGATCAAGGAACTCAAGCGCGAACTCCGCGACATGAAGGAGGCCGGCGTCCACTGACCCCACCCGCCGCCCCGACAGACCCACCGATCCCCGGGCCCCACGCCACAGCCCCCGTGCCGCCGGCCACGCCCCACAACGGCGAACGACCCCCGCGCACCGAAACCTCCCCAACGAGGAACGGCCGCCGCCCACGGCGACCCACGCACTGGTGACCACGTAGCCGCTTCCGTCCCACGGCGGCGACTCCGACCGGCGACCGCCGACCGGTCCTCTGCGGCTGGAGGACTGGTGAACGACCCCGTGCGCCGGGGCCTCCACAGCCAGGCGCGGCCGCCCGATGACGGCCCACAACACTGGTGGCCACGCGGGCCGGTGGTGGCTCCGGATCGATGGCCGGCGGCTGGTCCGCGTGGCGTGGGGCCGGAGGGCATGGCGATGCGCCCCGTGCTGGCATCTCCCGCAGGCGGGTCGGTCGCTACCGATGGCGGCCCGCAGCACTGGTGACCACGTGGTTGCCGTGGCGGTTCCGGACCGGGGGCCGTGGCCGGTCCGCGTTGCATCCGGCGGGAGGACGCGGCGAACGGCCCCGTACGTTGGCACCTCCATAGCCCGCAGGGGTCGCTGCCCATGGCGGCCGACAGCACTGGTGGCCACCCGGGTCGGGGCTGTCACAGGTGGCGGGCCCGGGTCGGCGGCGGGTGGCTGGTCCGGTGGTGTGCGGCTGGAGGGCGTGGCGGCCGCGCTTGGGCGGAGGCTCTCGAGTTTGGGCTGGTCGGCGTGGCTGTGGGCGGTGATGGTGGCCGGGAGCGGGGTCGAGGTGGTGGCGAGTCTGCGTGTGGCGTGCTGCGGGAGATGGGGTGGTCTGAGGTGCCGGATGGGAGTTGGTGGTGGCCGGTCGGTGCGACGAGTGATGGAAGGCGGCGACCGTTCTGAAGCGGCGGGCGGGCTGCGGAGGGTGATGGACCAGAGGTGGCGGCCGGTGGCCATGACGGTTGACCGTGGGGTCGTGGCGGATGTGCAGTGTCCGGTCGTCGTTCTCGGTGGCGGGTCGTAGTGGCGGGGACGATGCCGGTGCCGTGGCGGGTGGAACGGGTTCGGTGGGGCGGAGGCACCCTTTCGGGCGTTCTAAGGTTTCTCGACTACGGGCGGTGGCGTGGAAGGCGTTCGGTGGGGGTGGACGCACCTTTGGTGGCTGTGGGCGGTGGGGGCGGTCTGGGGTGCTGGATGGGAGTTGGTGGCCGGCTGGTGTGACGGGTTCGCAGCGTCCTGTCGTGGTTTTCGGTCGCGGGGCGTCGTGGTGGGTGGCGGTGCGGGGGTGGGGTGGGACGGGTTCTGTGGGGTGGGAAACCCCGTTGCCCTGGGTGGCGGGCATGTCTAGGGTGACGCCGTGGACATCACGGTGCGACCGGCGGAGGAGCGTGACCTGGTCGGGTTGCCCGCGATCGAACGGAGTGCCGACAAGGTCTTCGAAGCGGTGGGGATCGTGTTCCCGCCGGGGCCGACGGTGATCGAGGAGGTCGTCGAGCGGGCGCGGGTCCTGGTGGTGGGGAAGCCGGTGGTGGGGTTCGCCGCGGTCGTCGAGGTGGACGGGCACCCGCACCTGGAGCAGATCGCGGTGCACGCGGACGAGACCGGGCGGGGGATCGGCGGGATGCTGCTGGAACGGGTCGTCGAGGAGGCCGCCGGCGAGCTGACGCTGATCACGTTCCGTGACGTTCGATGGAACGGTCCATGGTATGCCCGGCACGGGTTCGCCGAGCTGTCCGAGGAACGGTGGGGGCCGGGCCTGCGGGAGCACTGGCAGGCCGAGATCGACGCCGGGCTGCACCTGCCGGGCCCTCGAATGGTGATGTCCCGGCAGGGTGGCGGGGGTGTTGACCGCGTTCCGGAGCGGGTCGCGGGGCAGGGCGAAAAGTAGCGGTATGAGGCTTTACGTTCCTGGCGGGAGCCTTACTCGAATCTGACATTGCGGGCGCAAGGTCAAGCTCGCCGGGGGCAATCACTACCCGAGGGGTGGTGTGTCGCCCGGGCGGGCTGTCCCAGGATCGACAAGGCAGCCCGAATCAGCGATGCGAAACGGTGGATCGGCATGACCAGCATGACTCTTCGCAAGGAGATCGACTTCTCGGTCGCGGTGCTCCGGCACCGGGACAGGGCGGTCGTCTACGTATCGGGGGACATCGATCTCAACACGAAGGGGCATCTGCGGCAGGCGCTGGTGTCGCTGATCGAGGAACGGGCCCGCCAAGTGATCATCGACCTGCGCGAGGTCGGCCTGTTCGGCTCCGACGCCCTCCGAGTCCTCGCCGAGGCCCAGCTCCTGGCCGACGACCGGCACGTGTCCCTCACCTTGGCCGCGGTGCCCCAGGGCGTCCTGCGCATCCTGGAGATCACCGGCATGGCCGACACCTTCACCATCCGCAGACTCGCCGCCGCCCCCCGATGACCCGGCCCCGGACCGACGACCGCCGGTGATCCGGCTCCCACCTCGCCCACCCTCCAGCTTCACCCCGGACGGACGTTCTCAGGCGGACCGGCGCTCTCAAGTGGGCCGGCGCCCTCAGGCGGACCGGCGTTCTCAGGGGCACCGGCGTTCTCAGGGGGACCGGCGCCCTCAGGGGACCGACGTTTTCAGGGGGACCGGCGTTCTCAGGCTGACCGGCGTTCTCAACCGGACCAGCGTTCTCAGGCGGACCAGCGTTCTCAGGCGGACCAGCGTTCTCAGGGGGACCGGCGCCCCAACCGACCGTTCGTTCCTCTCCGTACGGACCCGGAAAGCGGGGGCGCGGGGCAGGGTGTTGGCACCCCGAGCACGGACGCGGCACCGCGAGGAGCGGGCGACGACATCGTGGGGAAGGTCGGCCCTCCGCGGCCGACGCGCGGCCGTTGGCGAGCGGTCGGGCGGTGGTGACGGCATCAGGTCCGGTGAGCCGCCGGGGCGGGGTCTCGAGAGGAAGCTGATCTACAACGTAAAGGTGGGAACCTGTGCGGGTCGGTGCGCGTCTCCACAGGCGGGTGGGGAGAGGGGAGCCATGGCGGGCGGGGCGACGTGGTGGGCGAACGCGCGCAGACGGTGGGGAGCACGGGGACCCTCGCTCCTGCTGTTGCCGGTGCTGCTGTTGACGATGGTGGTGCCCCTGGTGGGCCTGCCGGCGGTGCGGTGTGAGGTCTTCGGCAGCGGGTGTCGTCAACCCCCGGAGACGCCCAGGGCGGCGGCCGAGCCGGTGCGGGCGCGGCGGGCGCTCAGTCCCGTGGAGGCGGCCACGCGGGGGGCCTACCTGGCGATGGGCGACTCGTACTCGGCCGGAGAGGGCGCCTATGCGACGCCCGCGGACCTGGCGCCGACCAACCGGTGCCACCGGACCTCTCTCGCGTACTACCACACGGTGGCCAGGCACTTCCGGTTCGCGGGCGGGACGGCGTTCTGGGCCTGTGCGGGGGCGACCACGGCGACCGTCGTGAGGGGCAAGTCGGGGGAGCCGTCGCAGACGGGCAGGTTGAGCGCGGGGACGACGCTGGTGACGATCAGCGTGGGCGGCAACGACGTGGGCTTCTCCAAGGTGCTGGCCGGATGCGTGGTGCGGCTGCCGTGGAGCGGGTCCTGCCAGGACCAGGGCGGCGAGGTCGCCGATCGGCTGGCGGCGTTGCGGTTCTCGCTGACCGGGCTGATCGACACGGTCACCGCCCGGGCGCCGCGCGCCCGGGTCATCGTTCTGGGCTATCCGCGGATCTTCGCCGAGCGGTCCGGCGCGACGGGCGACAACCTCAGCGTGCGGGACCAGCAGTGGCTGAACGGCCGGGCCCGCGACCTCAACGAGGTGATCCGCCAGGTGGTCGCCGACCGGGACCGCGACCTCGTGGCCGGCGGCGGTGCGGGAAGCGTGGAGTTCATCGACGCCTACAGCGCCTTCTCCGGCCACGAGATCGGCAGCGCGGACCCGTACGTCAACGGGCTGAAGGTGAACCTGGCCGCGCTGTCGGCCGAGCCGGGCAGCTTCCACCCGACCCGGGGCGGGTACGCGGCGTTGGCCCGGCTGTTCGTCGAGCAGGTCACGGCCGGGCCGGGGCGTCCGCTCAACCAGTTCCGCTGAGGCCGTTGAGCCGGTCGAGGGCCTCGGCGAACTCCTCGACCATGTCGTACACGACCTGGCGGGCGGGCCGGACGGTGTTCATGAGGCCGACGCACTGGCCCACGAAGTAGTTGGCCAGTTCGCGGGCGCCCTCGTTGCCGGTCTCGGCGACCTTGTTGATCTGCCGCATGGCGCCCTCGGCCACGATCAGTTGCAGCGGCATGCCGAGCGTGCCGGGGCTGTCGGGGCCCTCCCACTCCTCGGTCCAGGCCGACTTGAGCTGACGGGCGGGCTTGCCGGTGCGGGAACGGGAGCGGACGGTGTCGCGCGAGGAGGCGGCCAGCATCCGTTCCTTGACGTGCGGGGGGGTCTCGGCCTCCTCGGTGGTCAGCCACACCGAGCCGCACCACACGCCGGACGCGCCGAGCGCCATCGCGGCGGCCATCTGGCGGCCGGTCGCGATGCCTCCGGCGGCGAGCACGGGGAGGGGCGCGACGGTGTCCACCACCTCGGGGACGAGGACCATCGTGGAGATCTCGCCGGTGTGGCCGCCGGCCTCGCCGCCCTGCGCGACGATCAGGTCGACCCCGGCCGCCACCTGACGGCGGGCGTGCTCGGCGGTGCCGACCAGGGCCGCCACGGACACCCCGGCCTCCTTGGCGCGGTCCACCATGAGGGCGGGCGGCGGTCCGAGTGCGCTGGCGATCAGCCGGATGGGGTGGGCTAGCGAGACGTCGATGAGGTCGAGCGCGCCCTGTCGGGTGACCTGGGCGCCGGCACCCTTGGGGGCGGCCTTCTTGGCCTTCTCGAGGTCGGGCAGCGGCACCCCGTACCGGACGAAGAGGTCGTGCAGGAACGTCCAGTGCTCCGCCGGCACGGCCGCCAACAGCGCGTCCAACCCGCCCGAGGAGCCGGACGAACCGCCGTCCTCGAGGTCGAGCTTGGCGGGCACGAGGACGTCCACGCCGTAGGGCCGGCCGCCGACCTCCCGGTCGATCCAGCTCAGCTCCTCGTCGAGCTGTTCGGGCGTGTACGCGACGGCGCCGAGCACCCCGAAGCCCCCGGCGTTGGTGACGGCCGCGACCACGTCGCGGCAGTGGCTGAAGGCGAGCAGGGGGAACTCGATGCCCAGCATCTGGGAGACCTCGGTACGCATGCCCCGAAGCTACTGGACCGAATGTCAATCGGTCCAGGGTCGCCGAACGTCGTTCAGGCCGGCCGGAACAGGAGGTACGACTCGCCCTCCTCCGGATGAACGAACACCGCCCGCAAGGCCAGCCCCTCGCGCAGCGAGGCCGGGCGCACCCCGTCCAGGCGCGCGTGCAGCCACGGTCCCTCGGCCAGCTCCACCAGGGCGAGGTGGGCGGGCGGCGGCGCGCTCCCGTCCTCGGCCGGGCGTCCGTGCGTCACCGTCCAGGTCACCAGGGCGGCCTCGCCGGTCGCCTCGGCCCAGGACATCTCCTCGTCGTCGCATCCGTCGCAGGCGACCTGGTCGGGCGCGAACCACCGGTCGCACGGCGCGCAGCGTTTGATCACCAGCCGGTCCTCGGCGGCCCCGTCGAAGAACGGGTCGGTCCGGCCGTCCCTGCGCAGGATCCCCACGGCCATCGGGTCGGACATGGTCAGGCCCCCTTCCGGTGCGGGCTGACGATCAGGGTGGAGTGGTGGTCCAGGATGCCGCCGTTGCCGCTGACCAGCAGGACGTCGTTCCGGGCGACCTGTCGCTCTCCGCCGTCCCCGCGGGCCTGGATGATCGCCTCCGACAGCGGCGTCATGCCCCACATGTAGTAGGCCGACAGTTGGCCCCCGCCGGTGTTGGTCGGCAGCGCCCCGCCGGGACCCAGGGCGCCGGAGGCGGCGAACGGCCCGCCCTCGCCCTTGGCGCAGAACCCGTAGTCCTCCAACGACACCAGCACCGTGTACGTGTAGCAGTCGTAGAGCTGGGCGATGTCGATGTCCTCGACCGTGACCCCCGCCATCTTCATCGCCAGCGGCCCCGAGATCGCCGCGCCCGTCGTCAGCCCGAACTCGCTGCCGCGCTCCTTGCGGTGCCCCGGATGTCCCTGCCCCCATCCCCACACGTGGACGGGCGGTCGGGCGAGGTCGCGGGCCCGGTCGGCGCTCGTGACCACGACGGCGACGGCTCCGTTGGACACCAGGCAGCAGTCGAGCAGGTGGAGCGGCTCGGCGACCCAGCGGGAGTCCTGGTGGTCGGCCAGGGTGATGGGCTCGCGCATCTGCGCCAGGGGATTCCGGGTCGCCCAGTCGCGGGTGCTCACGGCGATCGCCCCGAGCTGCTCGCTGGTGGTGCCGTAGCGGGCCATGTGGCGTTGGGCGGCCAGCGCGTACACGGTGTTGACGCTGCGGAAGCCGAGGGCGGCGGTCATCCCGCCGAAGCCGTACCACTCCTTGGCGCTCTGGTTGTACGCGCTGCCGGCCGAACGATGCGGCGCCAGCGGTGTGTCGGCGAACACGCAGGCGACGGCGGACGCGGCCCCGCTGATCACCGACATGGCCGCGTACGACACCATCGCGCCGGCCGTGGCGCCGAAGGAGTTCATCATGGTCAGCATCCGCAGGTCGCGCAGGCCGAGGGAGTCGGCCAGCTCGATCCCCGGGGACCCGCCCATCCCATGGCTGACCACCAGCCCGTCCAGGTCGCCCAGACCCAGCCCCGTGTCGGCGGCCGCGCGGCGCACGGCGTCGGCCGCCAGCCGACGCGGGCTGCGCCCGTAGACCCTGCCCAGCTCGGTCATGCCGAGCCCGGCGATCGCCGCCCCGTCATCCATCGGACCGATCACCCCTTCCCGGTACGTTCAGGGCGCCACCGTACCGAACCGAATTCGGCGACTCGTGCGCGGACCGGGCTCGGTGGATCCGCCGATCGTGACGGGGCGGCGGGGGTCAGCGGGCGAAGCGGTCGGTGGCCTCGATGAGGCGATGCAGGATGCCGGGCTCGTCGTACGCGTGCCCGGCGTCCTCGACCATGTGGAACTCCGCCTCGGGCCACGCCCGGTGCAGGTCCCAGGCGGTGGCCGGCGGCGTGCAGACGTCGTACCGGCCCTGGACGATGACGGCCGGGATATGGCGGATGCGGTCGACGTTCTCCAGCAGTTGCTCCGGCTCCAGGAAGCCGTGGTGCCGCATGTAGTGGTTCTCGATGCGGGCGAACGCGACGGCGTAGTCGGTCTCCCCGAAGTGCTCGACCAGCTCGGGCCGGGGCCGCAGCGTCAGCGCGGTCGCCTCCCACTGGGACCACGCGCGTGCCGCCCGCACCCTCTCCTCAGGGTCCGACGAGGCGAGCCGGACGGCGAACGCCTCCACCAGGTCGTCGCGCTCGTCCTCCGGGATGACCGAGACGTACTCCTCGTACGCGTCGGGGAACATCAGCGAGGCGCCCTCCTGATAGAACCAGTACACCTCGAACGGCCGCAGCATGAAGATGCCGCGCAGCACCAGTGCGCCGACCCGTTCGGGGTGCGCCTGCGCGTAGGAGAGGGCGAGCGCGCTGCCCCACGAGCCGCCGAACACCAGCCAGTCGTCGATGCCGAGGTGCTCGCGGAGCCGTTCGATGTCGGCGACGAGATGCCAGGTGGTGTTCGATTCCAGGGACACGTTCGGGTCGACCGCGTGCGGCGTGCTCCGTCCGCAGTTACGCTGGTCGAACAGCACGATCCGGTACGCCTGCGGATCGAACTGTCGGCGGTGGTCGGGGGTGCACCCCCCGCCCGGCCCGCCGTGCAGCATCACCGCGGGCTTGCCGTCCGGGTTGCCACAGACCTCCCAGTAGATCTGGTTTCCCTCACCGACGTCCAACAGTCCGGAGTCGTACGGCTCGATCGGCGGATAAAAGGTGCGCAGCTCCATGACCAGCGATTGTCTCACCGCACGGGCGCCGCCCCGGTGGCAGGATGATCTGTTAACAACGAGTTGAGATCTGGGATCTCGAGCCCAAACAGGGCAAACGCTGTGCTGATCGGCACTAGAGTGCGTGCGTGAGCGTAGTGACGAGCCGTGAGGCGAGGAACGCAGCGAACCGAATGAGCAGGACGAGCCGGCGAACGCGGCTCCGAGCCTCCAGGCGAGGAGACAAGTGAGCGATCTCAACGGATCGGGAGGCCATCGGCCGGTCCAGGACCTGGGCACGCCGTGGCCGGCGCTCGGTCCGGACTCCGGGCCGCAGCCCGTCGTGCCCGCGCAGGCGACGGCGCCGCAGAGCGCCGTGGGCGGCGGGGGCGGCACGGCCCAGGCCGGCGAGCACGACGCCCAACCCTGGGACATCGTCGAGCGGCTGCGCCAGATGGCCGACCTCATCGGCGACGCGCTGGCCGCGGGCGAGCGCAAGGTGGCCGAGGTCAGCACGGAGATGGCCGGGCTCCAGCAGGAGCGCGAGGCCGCCCAGCGCGACGCCGCCGCGGCCTGGGGCGAGGTGCAGCGCGCCCGCGGTCAGGCCGAGCAGGCCGACCGCCGCGCCGCCGAGGCCGAACGCCGGATGGCCGAGGCCGCCAACGAGGCCGCGGCGCAGATCGCCGCCCTCCAGCAGGAGCGCGAGGCCGCCCAGCGCGACGCCGCCGCGGCCTGGGGCGAGGTGCAGCGCGCCCGCGGTCAGGCCGAGCAGACCGAGCGCCGCGCCGTCGAGGCCGAGCGCCGTGCCGAGCAGCTCGAACGCCGGATGGCCGAGGCCGCCAACGAGGCCGCCGCGCAGATCGCCGCCGCCCAGCAGGAGCGCGAGTCGGCCCAACGCGACGCCGCCGCCGCCTGGAACCAGGCCCAGCAGGCCCGCGCCCAGGCCGAGCAGGCGCTGGCCCAGGCCGACCAGGCCCGCGGCCAGTCCGAGCAGGCCGAGCGGCTGGCCGCCGAGGCCGACCGCCGCGCCGACCAGACCAGGGTCGCCGCCGAGCAGGCCCGCGCCCAGGCGGCGCAGGCCGAGCAGGCCCGCGCCCAGGCCGACCAGTCGCGTGTCCAGGCCGAGCAGCGGGTCGCCGAGGCGGAGAACACCGTCCGCCAGGTGGTGGCCCAGCGCGACTCCATGCGGGAGGCCCGCGACGAGGCCCACCGCGCCATGGAGGACGCGGTCACCGCCCGCCGCACCATCGAGACCGAGCGGGACCGGATCGCCGACCAGGCGTCGGAGCTGTCGCGGGCGTTGGAGAACGCCCACGCCGACCTGTCCGGGCTGCGCTCCAAGCTCAGCGACGCCGAGATGACGGCCGCCAACCTCCAGCACGCCCACGCCACTGCGGTCAAGGACGCCGAGGCCGAGCGCCGCCGCGCCGCCGAGCTCGACACCGAGCGTCAGCAGGCCCTGGAGGCCGTCGTCGCCGCCGACAAGCAGCGCGAGGCGGCCCTGCAGGCCCAGGCCCGTGCCGACTCCGAGGCCACCCTGGCACGGGGCCGCGCCGAGCAGGCGAGCCGCGAACGCGACAACGCCGTGTCCGCGATGCGGCAGATGGCCGCCGAGCGCGACGCCGTGGTGGAGAAGCTCGCCGAACGCGACCAGTGGGTCGACCAGCTCGCCCAGGCGGTCACCGAGCAGCGCACCGCCCTGGCCGAGATGTCCCAGGAGCGCGACGCCGCCCGCACCGCCGCCGACCAGGCGCGCAACCTCATCGACGAGCTCACCCGCCAGTTGCGCACGATCATGCCGAGCGCCGCACCGCGCGTCTGACCGCCTCCTCGACGACCGGACCGGGCCGCCCCATCGGGCGCGCCCGGTCCGTCCGTTCTGGGGCGCGGTGTGCGCCGGCGGCCGACCGTGGATTCGGCGGTACGGTACGGGGGAGATGGGTGTTCACGCGCCCCGTGGCAGGCCAGGGGCACGTCACGGGTCGAGCGGGATCCACCGGCTGATATCCTGGTGGCCCGTGGACAGGGCGGCCGAGCACCGCCTCGCATCGACCACGGGAGCGTCTTACTTGCCTTCGGCAGCCACGGGTAGTCAACGTCCTACCAAGCATCTCTTCGTCACCGGCGGTGTCGCCTCCAGCCTCGGCAAGGGCTTGACGGCGTCCAGCCTGGGGCGGCTTCTGACCCTGCGGGGCCTCAAGGTCACCATGCAGAAGCTGGACCCCTATCTCAACGTCGACCCCGGGACGATGAACCCGTTCCAGCACGGTGAGGTGTTCGTCACCGACGACGGCGCCGAGACCGACCTGGACATCGGGCACTACGAACGGTTCCTGGACACCGAGCTGCACGGCTCGGCCAACGTCACCACCGGTCAGGTCTACTCCAACGTGATCGCCAAGGAGCGGCGCGGGGAGTACCTCGGCGACACCGTCCAGGTCATCCCGCACATCACCAACGAGATCAAGGACCGCATCCGGGGCATGGCCGAGCCCGGCGTGGACGTGGTGATCACCGAGGTCGGGGGGACGGTCGGCGACATCGAGTCGCTGCCGTTCCTGGAGTCGGTCCGGCAGATCCGGCACGAGATCGGCCGCGACAACTGCTTCTTCCTGCACGTGTCGCTGCTGCCGTACATCGGCCCGTCCGGGGAGCTGAAGACCAAGCCGACCCAGCACTCGGTGGCGGCGCTGCGCAGCATCGGCATCCAGCCCGACGCGATCGTGTGCCGTTCCGACCGGCCGATCACCGAGGGCCTCAAGCACAAGATCAGCCTGATGTGCGACGTGGACCGGGAGGCGGTCGTGTCCGCCGTGGACGCGGCCAGCATCTACGACATCCCCAAGGTCCTGCACGCCGAGGGCCTGGACGCGTACGTGGTGCAGCGGCTGGGGCTGCCGTTCCGCGACGTCGACTGGGGCGGCTGGGACGAGTTGCTGCGCCGGGTCCACCGGCCCGCCCGGCACGTCACCATCGCCATGGTCGGCAAGTACATCGACCTGCCCGACGCGTACCTGTCGGTGACGGAGGCGCTGCGGCACGGCGGGTTCGGCAACGACGCCAAGGTCGACATCCGCTGGGTGAAGAGCGACGAGTGCGCCACCCCGGCGGGCGCCCGCCGGGCGATGGACGGCGTGGACGGGGTGCTGATCCCCGGCGGGTTCGGGGTCCGCGGCATCGAGGGCAAGATCGGCGCGGTCCGGCACGCCCGCGAGAACGGCGTCCCGCTCCTCGGCATCTGTCTGGGTCTCCAATGCATGGTGATCGAGGCGGCGCGGTCGCTGGCCGGGCTGACCGACGCGGGCAGCGCCGAGTTCAGCGAGGACACCCTGCACCCGGTGATCGCCACCATGGCCGACCAGGTCGACGTGGTGGCCGGCGACCGCGACATGGGCGGCACGATGCGGCTGGGCCTGTACCCGGCCGAGCTGGCCGAGGGCTCGGTGGTCCGCGGGCTGTACGGGGCCGCCAAGGCCGAGGAACGGCACCGGCACCGCTACGAGGTCAACAACCTCTACCGCGATCAACTGGAGAAGTCGGGCCTGCGGTTCAGTGGGCTCTCGCCGGACGGCCGGCTGGTCGAGTACGTCGAGCTGCCCCCCGAGACGCACCCGTTCTTCGTCGGCACCCAGGCGCATCCGGAGTTCCGCTCCCGGCCGACCCGCCCGCATCCGCTGTTCGCCGGGCTGGTCGCGGCGGCGATCGACTTCGCCGCCGCGCGCGGCGGGGCCGACCCGGTCGTCGCCCCGTGAGCGCCGGGCCGGAGCACGACGTGCGCGACCGCCGCGAGAGCTGGGAGGTCGTCGAGGTCGTCGAGCGCTTCCAGGGTCGGGTCGTCGGGGTGCGCAGCGACCGGGTGCGGATGCCCGGCTCGGACGGGGCGGAGGTCGTCACCCGTGACGTCGTCACCCATCCCGGCTCGGTCGGCATCGTCGCGGTCGACGACCGTGACCGGATCCTGCTGATCCGCCAGTACCGGCACCCCGCCGGGTACCTGCTGTGGGAGGTCCCGGCGGGTCTGCGGGACGTGCCGGGCGAGCCGCTCCGCGCACTGGCCGAGCGGGAGCTGCTGGAGGAGGCCGGCCACCGCGCCGCCGAGTGGCACACGCTGGTCGACATCTTCTCCTCGCCCGGCATGTGCGACGAACGGATCCGGGTGTTCCTGGCGCGCGGCCTCACCGAGGTCCCCGCCGACGAGATCGACTTCGAGCGCGTCCACGAGGAGGCCGACATGCCGGCGGTGTGGGTGCCGTTGGAGGAGGCCGTCGCCCGGGTGTTCCGCGGCGACGTCCACAACCCGCTGGCGGTCACCGGCATCCTCGCGGTGCACGCCGCCCGCGCCACCGGCTACCGCCACCTGCGCTCCGCCGACGCCCCGGAGGGCTGACCCGCCGTTCCGCCCCGCACGGGCCCGGAACGCGGCATGATGGCGACGTGCCGACGGTCCGAGGCCGGTTCCGACCTGCGCCTCGGTGGTCCGGGGGACGTTCCCCGGACCCGCCGGCCGCGTGGTGACGGGCGTGAGCGGGGCGACGGGAGCGCTGGCGTGACGGCGGAGTTCTCACTGGAGACGGCCGTGGGCGGCTATCTGGAGCACCTGGCCGCCGAACGCGGGCTGGCGCCCAACACGCTCAGCTCGTACCGCCGCGACCTGAACCGGTACGTGCGGGCGCTGGAGGCCCGAGGCAGGCGGGTGATCGGCGAGGTGGTCGAGGCGGACGTGCTCGACCACCTGGTGGCGCTGCGGACGGGCGAGGCGGGTCGCGCGCCGCTGTCGGCGCGGTCGGCCGCCCGCGCGGTGGCCGCCGTCCGCGGGCTGCACCGGTTCGCCGTGCGCGCGGGCATGGCCGCCGCGGACCCGGCCGAGGACGTCCGACCGCCCGCGTCCCCGCGCCGGCGGCCCAAGGCGATCTCCGTCGCCGACGTGGAACGTCTGCTCGCCGCCGCCGCGCCCGGCGAGACCCCGCGCGACCTGCGCGACCGGGCCCTGCTCGAGCTCCTGTACGGGTCGGGGGTGCGGATCTCCGAGGCCGTCGGGCTGGACGTGGACGACCTCGACCTCATCGACGGCGTCGTCCGGGTCGCCGGCGCCGGCGGCCGGATCCGGGAGGTGCCGGTCGGCGGGCACGCCGGACTCGCCGGCGAGCTGTACCTCGCGCGGGCCCGGCCGGCCCTCGCCCGGGGCGGCGGCGGAGGCGGGCCGGCGCTGTTCCTCAACGCCCGCGGCGGGCGGCTGTCCCGACAAGGCGCCTGGATGGTGTTGCGCGCCGCCGCCGAAAGGGCCAGGCTGGCCGGTGTCTCCCCGCACACGCTCCGGCACTCGTTCGCCACCCATCTGCTGGACGGCGGGGCGGACGCGCGGGTGGTGCGGCACCTGCTCGGGCATGCCTCGGCGACCACGGCCCAGGTGCGCGCGCCGCTCACCGCCGGGCCGCTGCGGGAGGCGTACACGACGGCGCATCCCCGTGCCGGCCGCCCGGGGTAATCCGGGCCCCCGGCGCGCGTCGGCTTGAGAGAGGGACGCCGGAACCCTAAAGTCCCCGTTTTGGACGGTAACCAGGCCGCCGGGAAGGTTCGAAGCCGTGACCGATACGCAGGAGGCCGCCGAGAGGGCACTCTCGGCTGCCATGAGCGATCCCCGACAGGCCCTCGGGCCCACGGGGCGGCCGCTGCCCGTGTTCCCCGAGCCCGAGCCGCTGACCGAGCACGGTCCGGCGCGCATCGTGTCGGTGTGCAACCAGAAGGGCGGGGTCGGCAAGACCACCACCACCATCAATCTGGGCGCCGCGCTGGCCGAACAGGGCCGCCGGGTGCTGCTGGTCGACTTCGATCCGCAGGGCGCGCTGTCCGTCGGCCTCGGCAAGGGCGACCCCCGCCAGTTGGAGATGACGGTCCACAACCTCCTGCTGGAGCGCAACGTCGGCTGGGAGGACATCGTCATCGACACCGGTGTCGACGGCATGGACCTGCTCCCCAGCAACATCGACCTGTCGGGCGCGGAGGTCCAGCTCGTCCACGAGGTCGGCCGCGAGTACATCCTCGCCGGGGTGCTCAAGGCGGCGGTGCCGGAGTACGACTTCATCATGATCGACTGCCAGCCCTCCCTGGGCCTGCTGACGATCAACGCGCTGGCCGCCAGCGACGGCGTGCTGGTCCCGCTGGAGTGCGAGTACTTCGCCATGCGGGGTGTCGCGCTGCTGATGGAGACCATCGAGAAGGTGCAGGCGCGCATCAACCCCGAGCTGGAGATCGACGGGGTGCTGGGCACCATGTACGACTCGCGGACCCTGCACACCCGAGAGGTCCTGAGCCGGATCGTGCAGGCCTTCGGCGAACGGGTGTTCCACACCGTGATCAACCGGACCGTGCGCTTCCCCGACGCCACCGTGGCCGGGGAGCCGATCACCTACTTCGACCCCTCCTCGATGGGCGCCAACGCCTACCGCGCGCTCGCCAAGGAGGTCCTGATGAGGTGGAGTCTGATCGGCTGATCGTCCGGTTCGGCGATCGGCGCGCGCGGCGGACCGCGGGCGCGCGGTCGCCGATGCCGGGTCACCGTCCGGATTCCGTTACGGTTCAGATGTGAAGCACGCCGTCCCCGACCAGCACGCCCCGCAGACCGGCGCCCCGCAGGCCGCCGAGACGGCGCCGGCGGAGCCCGGGGGCTTCCAGGTCCATCTGGACAACTTCGAGGGCCCCTTCGATCTGCTGCTGGGGCTGATCTCCAAGCACAAGCTCGACATCACCGAGGTGTCCCTGCACCGGGTGACCGACGAGTTCATCGCCCACATCCGTTCCATGGGCCCGGACTGGGAGCTGGACCAGGCCAGCCACTTCCTGCTGGTCGCGGCGACCCTGCTGGACCTGAAGGCGGCGCGGCTGCTGCCCTCCGGCGAGGTGGACGACGAGGAGGACCTGGCGCTGCTGGAGGCCCGCGACCTGCTGTTCGCGCGGCTGCTGCAGTACCGCGCCTACAAGGAGGTCGCCGGATTCCTCGCGTCGCGGATGGCCGAGGAGTCCAGGCGCTTCCCCCGCACGGTCCCGATGGAGCCCCGGTTCGCCGGGATGCTGCCGGAGGTGCTGCTGGGGCTGGGCCCGACCGAGTTCGCCCGGTTGGCCGCCATGGCGTTGACGCCCAAGGGCCCCCCGCCCGGCGTGTCGGTCGAGCACATGTACCAGCCGAAGGCCAGCGTCCGGGAGCAGGCGGCCCTCGTCGTGGCGATGCTGCGCCGGATGCGGCGGGCGACCTTCCGGGCGCTCACCGCCGACGCCCAGGGCACGTTCGAGATCGTCGCGCGGTTCCTGGCGCTGCTGGAGCTGTACCGGGAGCGGGCGGTCACGTTCGAGCAGATCGAGCCCCTCGGGGAGCTGCACGTGACGTGGACGGGCGCCGACGACGGCGACGTGGCGGTCGACGACGACTACGAGGGCTCCCCGCAGCCCGCGGACGAGGACGGGCGTGACGACGATGGATGAGCCGGTGGACGAGCCCACCGAGCCGGGGCTGCGCGCCTCGATCGAGGCGATCCTGCTGGTGGTGGACGAGCCGGTGGCCGAGGTGACGCTGGCGCAGATCCTGGAGCGGCCCCGCCGGGAGGTCGCCGACGCGCTGCGGGCGCTGGCCGCCGAGTACACCGCCCAGGGCCGCGGGTTCGACCTGCGCGAGATCGCCGGCGGCTGGCGGTTCTACACCCGGGAGAGCTGCGCGCCCGTGGTGGAGCGGTTCGTCACCGACGGGCAGCAGGCCCGGCTGACGTCCGCCGCGCTGGAGACCCTCGCCGTGGTGGCCTACCGGCAGCCGGTGAGCCGGGCCCGGGTCTCGGCCATCCGCGGCGTCAACAGCGACGGGGTGATCCGCACCCTGACCCTCCGGGGCCTGATCGAGGAGGCCGGCCAGGACCCCGAGTCGCAGGCCCATCTCTACCGGACCACCGGGTACTTCCTGGAGCGGCTGGGCCTGCGGGACCTGGACGAGCTGCCCGACCTGGCGCCCTACCTCCCGGACGACCTTCCCGACGACATCATCGAGGAAAAGAGCACGTGAACACCGACCACGACAATGAGGGCGTACGGCTGCAGAAGGTCCTGGCCGAGGCCGGGGTGGACAGCCGCCGCAACTGCGAGAGGCTCATCGCCGAGGGGCGCGTGCGGGTCGACGGCGAGGTGGTGTCCTGGTTCGGTGCCAGGGTCGATCCCGAGCGGGCCGTCATCCACGTCGACGGCCTGCGCGTGGAGACCCGCTCGGACATGCGGTACTACGCCGTCAACAAGCCGCTGGGCGTGGTCAGCACCATGTCCGACGAGCGGGGCCGCAAGTCGCTGGCCGACTACGTGGACGTGCCGGAGCGGCTCTTCCACGTGGGCCGGCTGGACACCGACACCGAGGGCCTGATCCTGCTCACCAACGACGGCGAGCTGGCGCACCGCCTGACCCACCCCAGCTACGGCGTCGAGAAGGTCTACCTCGCCGAGGTCATCGGGCCCATCCCGCGCGACCTGGGCAGGCGGCTGCGGGCCGGGATCTCTCTGGAGGACGGGATCGCCAAGGCCGACCGGTTCAAGCTGGTCGAGCAGCTCGGCAAGCGGGCGCTGGTCGAGGTGACGCTGCACGAGGGCCGCAAGCACATCGTGCGGCGCATGCTCAAGGAGGCGGGCTTCCCGGTGCAGAAGCTGGCCCGGACCCAATTCGGCCCGATCCGGCTGGGCCAATTGAAGTCCGGCGGGCTGCGCGCGCTGAGCATGAAGGAGATCGGCGAGCTGTACAAGGCCGTCGGGCTCTGATTCACCGATCATCGGCAGGGAGGACGACAGTGGCGGTACGCGCGATCCGGGGGGCGACCCAGGTGGACGCCGACGAGCGCGAGCAGATCCTCGACGCGACGACGGAGCTGGTCACCGAGGTCATGAGCCGCAACGGGCTGTCCACCGAGGACGTCATCAGCGTGCTCTTCACGGCCACACCCGACCTCAAGGCGGAGTTCCCCGCGCTGGCCGCCCGCAAGCTCGGCTTCCACGAGGTGCCGCTGCTGTGCGCGAGCGAGCTGGACGTGCCGCACGCGCTGCCCCGGGTGATCCGGCTGATGGCCCACATCGAGACCGACAAGCCCAGGTCGGCGATGCAGCACGTCTACCTGCGCGGTGCCACGGCGCTGCGCCTGGACATCGCCCAGTAGCGCGCCCCCTCGCGCCTCGCGCGTCGGCTCGGAGGGCGAAGGATGATCAAGGGTGATCAAGCAGGTGACGGCGCTAGGCTGATCTCGTGAAAGAGGACCTGGCGGCACGGCGGATCATCGTCATCGGGACGGGACTGATCGGCACCTCGATCGCGCTGGCGATGCGCGGGCGCGGGGCCGAGGTGCTGCTGTCGGACCGGGACGCCTCCTCGCTCGACCTCGCCGTCGAGCTCGGCGCGGGCACCGCCCTGCCCGAGGGAGGTTCCGTCGGACGGGCGGATCTCGCCGTGCTGGCCGTCCCCCCGGCCGCCGTGGCCCCGGTGCTGCTCGACGCCCAGAAGCGCGACCTGGCCGCCGTGTACACCGACGTGGCCAGCGTGAAGGCGCTGCCGCTGGCCGAGGCCGCCGAGCTGGGCTGCGACCTGGACTCGTTCGTGGCCGGGCACCCGTTGGCGGGCAGCGAGCGGTCGGGCCCCGCCGCCGCCCGCGCCGACCTGTTCCTGGGCCGCACCTGGGCGCTGTGCCCCGGCGACGGCACCGACCCCGCGGCCCTGGACCTGGTCCGCTCCCTGGCCGTCGCCTGCGGCGCCAAGCCCCTGGTCGTCGAGGCGGCGCGGCACGACCGCGCCGTCGCCCTGGTCTCGCACGCGCCGCACGTGGTGTCGGCCGCCGTGGCCGCCCGACTGCGCGGGGCCGACGACGTCGCCCTCGGTCTGGCGGGCCAGGGCGTTCGCGACGTCACCCGGATCGCCGCCTCCGACCCGGGCCTGTGGGTCGGCATCCTGTCCGCCAACGCCGGGCCGGTCGCCGAGGTCCTCGACGAGGTCGCCACCGACCTGGCGGTGGCCGCCGCCCTGCTCCGCGACGGCGGCGAGGACGCCATGGACCACGTGGTGGACCTGCTGACCCAGGGCAACACCGGGCGCTCCCGCATCCCCGGCAAGCACGGCGGCCGGCAGTCCCGGTACGCGGTCGTCCCGGTGGTCATCCCGGACCGGCCGGGCGAGCTGGCCCTGCTGTTCCAGGCGGCCGGGGTCGCCGGGGTCAACATCGAGGACGTGGTCATCGAGCACTCGCCCGGCCTGGCCGTCGGCGTGGTCCAGCTCTCCGTCGAGCCCGCCGCCGCCGGCCGCCTGGCCGAGGAGCTCCGCGCCCGGGGCTGGTCCGTTCCGGGCTGACCTCGCGACCACGGGTCGCGGGTCGAGTGACGGAGTGGCGACCGTGGGCAGGCGGTAACCTGACACGCCGGGGGCGTCGTCTTCCCCCGTCCCCTCGGTCCTGGGAAGGAATCCACCGTGTCGCTCGTTATCGCCATAGACGGACCGTCCGGGTCGGGCAAGTCCAGCGCGTCCAAGGGCGTGGCCCGCGCGTTGGGCCTGCGCTACCTGGACACGGGCGCCATGTACCGGGCCATGACGTGGTGGATGCTCGCCCAGGGCGTTCCGGTGCAGGACGCCGAGGCCGTGGCCGCGCGGGCCGGGGAGCCGGTGCTGGAATGCGGCACCGACCCCGACGCGCCCACCATCGCGGTGGACGGCACCGACGTGTCCGGCCCGATCCGCACCCGGGAGGTGACCAACGCGGTGAGCGCGGTCAGCGCCGTTCCCGCCGTGCGCGAGCGGCTGGTGCGCCTCCAGCGCGAGGTCATCGGCGCGGGCGGGATCGTGGTCGAGGGGCGCGACATCGGCACCGTGGTGGCGCCCGACGCGCCCGTCAAGATCTACCTGACCGCCAGCGAGGAGACCCGCGCCCGGCGGCGGGCCAAGGACCTGGCCGCCGACCCGGCGGCCACGGTCGCGGTGACGCAGGCCGAGCAGGCCCGCCGTGACCGGCTGGACTCCACCCGCACCGCCTCGCCCCTGACCCGGGCGGACGGCGCCCATGAGATCGACTCCACCGAGCTGGGCCTGACCGAGGTCGTCGAGACCGTGGTCCGGCTCGCCAAGGAGAGCACCGCCACGGGGTGACCCCGGGCAGCCGCAGGCTCCGAACCGGTCGTCCGCGGAGCACGTGGTACGGCAGGACGGCCACGGAGAGAGCGAACGTGAGCGAGTACGACGTCGACGAGACCCTCGACCTCGACGGGGCCCTCGACCTCGACGAGGCGGGGCTGGAGCACGACACGGCGCCGGCGCCGGTGGTGGCCGTGGTCGGCCGACCCAACGTCGGCAAGTCGACCCTGGTCAACCGGATCCTGGGCCGCCGCGAGGCGGTCGTGGAGGACGTGCCGGGTGTGACCCGCGACCGGGTCGCCTACGACGCCGAGTGGAGCGGCCGCCGGCTGACGGTGGTCGACACCGGCGGCTGGCTGCCCGACGCGGCCGGGCTGGCCGCGGCCATCGCCGAACAGGCCCGGATGGCCGTGGAACTGGCCGACGTGGTCATGTTCGTGGTGGACGCCACCGTCGGCGCGACCGACGTGGACGAGGCCGTGGTGGACATCCTGCGCCGTTCGGGCAAGCCCGTGGTGCTGGTCGCCAACAAGGTCGACGACGCCGCCGCCGAGATGGAGGCGGCGGCGCTGTGGTCGCTGGGCATCGGCGAGCCGCACCCGGTCAGCGCGCTGCACGGACGCGGCAGCGGCGACCTGCTGGACGCGGTGCTGGCCGCGCTGCCCGAGGAGGCGCCGCCGGAGTTCCTGGAGACCGCCGGCGGCCCGCGCCGGGTGGCGCTGCTCGGCCGCCCCAACGTGGGCAAGTCCAGCATGCTCAACAAGCTGGCCAAGGAGAACCGGGTGGTGGTCGACGACGTCGCCGGCACCACCCGGGACCCGGTCGACGAGCTGATCGAGCTGGGCGGGCGGACGTGGCGCTTCATCGACACCGCCGGAATCCGGCGGCGGCACAGGGAGAACCAGGGCGCCGACTTCTACGCCACCCTGCGCACCCAGTCGGCCCTGGAGCGGGCCGAGGTCGCCGTGGTGCTGGTCGACGCGAGCCAGTCGCTGGCCGAGCAGGACCTGCGGATCATCTCCATGGTGATCGAGGCGGGCCGGGCGCTGGTCATCGCCTACAACAAGTGGGACCTGCTGGACGAGGAGCGCCGGCACTACCTGGATCGGGAGATCGACCGGCAGCTCTACCACGCGCGCTGGGCCCCCCGGGTGAACGTCTCCGCGCTCACCGGCCGCCATCTCGAGAAGCTGGTCCCGGGCCTGGACACGGCGCTGGACGGCTGGGGCTCCCGGGTGCCGACCGCCAAGCTCAACCAGTTCTTCGCCGACCTGGTGGCCGCCCATCCGCACCCGATCCGCGGCGGCAAGCAGCCTCGCGTGCTGTTCGCGACCCAGGCGGGGGTGCGCCCGCCCCGGTTCGTGCTGTTCACCTCCGGGTTCCTGGAGGAGGGCTACCGGCGGTTCATCGAACGGCGGCTGCGCGAGGAGTTCGGCTTCGCGGGCACCCCGATCGAGGTCACCATGAAGATCCGCGAGAAGCGCGGAGCCCGCCGGAAGTGATCTCCCGGCGGGCCCTCGTCCGCGCCTAGGTCGCGCCGCCGCGTTCTCCGGCCACCCGTTGGTCGCCGGGGAGCGCGGGCGGTGGCACCTCGTCGGGCCGCCGCGCGTACCGGCCGCGCGGATGCGGCATCGGCCGGGTCGTCGCGGTCACCGGCTCCCTCCGCGCGGGCGTCTCCGCATGCGGTTCGGCATGCGGCCCGGTGTGCGGTTCGGGCTCCGGCGGGGCGGCGGGCCGCTCCTCGCCGGGGTCCGGCGCGACGTCGTGGGCCTCCTCGGCCGTCCGCGCCTCGCGGACGCCGACCACGGTGAAGCGGCCGAGCGCCAACGCGCCGAGGAACACCACGGCCGCCCCGAGCCCGGTGAAGAACGTCAGCTCCTCGGCGACCCGGCGGCCCTCGCCGCCGAGCGGGGCGCCGACGCCCCGCGCGTCCCACAGGACCGACAGCGGCCCGCCGACGACGAACCAGGCACCGCCGAGCACGGCCAGCCACGCGCCCAGCACCGCGACGGCGCGATGGGCGACGGCCAGCACGATCAGGCCGCCCAGAACCGTCGCGACGGCCGGCGCCACGCTCAGCAGCAGGCGGTCGCCGGTGACGTGCCAGGGTTCGTCCGGGGTGAAGGCGAAGTCGGCGTAGGGGCCGGCGAAGGGCACGAGCCCACCCCACAGCCCCAGGAGCAACAGCAGGACCCCGCTGAGGGCTCCTCTGCTGCGCGGTACTCGCATCGTCCCAGTCATGAGATCTCCTGACCAGGTGGGGGATTTCTGGTTGAAGCGGCCTTTACCCGGAGTCGCCCCGTCCAAGCGCGGCTTTACCGTGCTCGGGCACAATCGAGGCCATGGAGCCTGAGGTCCTGGTCGTTCACGCCCTTGAGGAACCACCCGAGAGCTGGGAGGCCGCCGTCTTCCTGGCGGGTCCCACACCGCGTGCGCCGGATGTTCCCTCCTGGCGTCCCGAGGCCGTCGAGCGGATCCGGGCGCGCTGGGCCGTCTCCGGGCGGCTGGTGGTCTTCGTCCCCGAACACCGGGACCGGCGCTATGTCGACTACACCGGGCAGGTCGACTGGGAGGAACGCTGCCTGCACCTGGCCGACGAGGTCGTGTTCTGGGTGCCGCGCGACATGGAGACGATGCCCGCCCTCACCACGAACGTGGAGTGGGGCATGTGGCACGACTCCGGGCGGGTGGTCTTCGGCGCGCCGCCCGAGGCGCCCAAGAACCGCTACCTGCTCCACTACGCGGAGAGGTTCGGCGTCCCCACGGCGACCACGCTGGACGGGGTGGTCGCCGCCGCGCTCGACCGGATCGGCGACGGCTCGTCCCGCATCGGCGGCGAGCGCGAGGTGCCGCTGCTGGTGTGGCGCACGCCCGAGTTCCGGCAGTGGTACGAGACGCAGCGCGGCGCGGACAACGTCCTGCGGGGCGCCCGGGTGGTCTGGCGCACCGGCCTGCACTGGGGCCTGCACGTGGCCGTGGAGGTCGCCGCCGAGGGCCGCGTCAAGGCGAACGAGGTGGTCTTCTCCCGCCCGGACATCAGCGCCGTCCTCCTCTACCGGCCGGGTCCGACGCCGGACGAGACCGTGGTGGTGCTGGTCCGGGAGTTCCGCAGCCCGGCGTCCACCGAGGACGGATGCGTCCACGAGCTGCCCGGCGGGTCGGGGCCGGGAGATCCGCTGAGCACGGCCGTGGCCGAGGTCGCCGAGGAGACCGGGCTCGTTCTGGATCCGGCGCGGCTGCGTCGGCACGGCGTCCGGCAGGTCAACGCCACCATGTCGGCGCACCGGGCCCACCTGTTCTCCGCCGAGATCACCGAGGACGAGCTGGCCGCCGTGCGCGACACCGGTCCGCACGGACTCCTCGACGAGGGCGAGCGCACCTACGTGGAGGCGGCGACGTTCGCCGAGATCCGCCGCGCGGCGCTGGTCGACTGGGCCACCCTCGGCATGATCGCCGAGGCCCTCTACGCCGACCGTTAGCCGACCGTGACCGCGTCGAGCCGGAACATGTCCGCCTCGATGCGGTCCAACGCCGCCCGCAGCGCCCCCAGCCCCACCGACTCGTCGCCCAGCGCGGACGTCTCGATCCGCGTGGGGGACAGGCACAGCGGCCGTACGTGCTCGCGGAGCCGGGTCACCAGCAGATCGCCCGCCTCGGTCAGGGTGCCGCCGATGACGACCATCTCGGGGTCCAGGGCCAGGACCATGGCAGCGATGCCCCGCGCCATCCGCGCCGCCAGCCCCTCGAGGAGGCGGCGGGCCTCCGCGTCGCCGCCGCGGGCCGCCTCCAGCACCCGTCGGGCGGTGCGCTCGGTGACCACGTCGGGCCGGCCGCCCCCCTCGGCCGGGTCGGTGTCGCCGGCCAGGGTCGCGCTGGTGTGGGTGAGGCCCAGCTCGGGCAGCATGCCGACCTCGCCGGCGGCGCCCCACCGGCCCCGGTGCAGGCGCCCGCCGATGACCGCGCCCACGCCGGTGTGCATCCCGGCGAGGAAGTAGACGACGTCGTCGGTGTCGCGGGCGACCCCGCGCCAACGTTCGGCGACCGCGGCCAGGTTGGCGTCGTTCTCCACCAGCACCGGGCAGGGGAACGAGCGGCCCAGCTCGCGGGCCAGGTCCACACCCTCCCAGCCGGGCACCACGGTGCAGCGGATCACCCGTCCGGAGGAGTCGATCACGCCGGGGGTCCCGGCGCCCACCGCCCACAGCGCCGATCGTTCCAGTTGCAGCCCGGCCAGCAGGTCCTTGACCGCCGCGCGCACCGCCGCGAGTCGTTCGCGGGGGCCCGCGTCGACCTCGAGGTCGGCCCGGTGGTCGCCGAGGACCCTGCCGTCGAGGTCGGCCACGTACAGCAGCACCCGGTGGGCGTCGATCTCCATGCCCAGCGCGTGGCCCGCCTCCGCGCGGAAGCGGTAGCGGCGCGCGGGCCGGCCGAGGCGTCGGCCGGTGTCGGGGGCGACCTCCTCGACGAGCCCGCGGGCGGCCAGCTCGGCCAGCGCGCTCTCCGCGGTGGGCCGGGAGACGCCCACCTCCGCGGCCAGCTCGGTGACGGTGGGCGCGCCGCCGCCGTCGCGCAGCGCGCGCAGCGTGTTGGCGGCGTTGAGCCGCCGCAGCACGGACGGGTCGCCCCCGTGGAGCGGAACTTCGGACACCGGCACCCCTTGACAGCGTTCGACGGAACGGGGACATTATCAAATCATATTTCGAAAAGGGGTTCCATAAGTGGGAGACAGCACGGAGGTCACGCTCGCGGTGGCGGGGGCCGGGCTGCGCGGAGCGGCCTATGCCCGCCGCGCGCGGACCACCGGCGCGGCCCGGGTCGTGGCGGTGGCCGAGCCGGACCCGGTGCGCCGGGCGCGGTTCGCCGCCGAGCACGGGATCGCACCCGACCGGGTGTTCACCGACTGGCGCGGGCTGGCGGAGGCGGGGCGGGTGGCCGACGGCGTCATCATCGCCACGCAGGACGGCGACCACGCCGAGCCCGCCGTGGCGTTCGCCGGGCAGGGGTACCACATCCTGCTGGAGAAGCCGATGGCGACCAGCGAGGCCGACGGCGTCCGCATCGTCGAGGCCGTCGAGCGCAGCGGGTCGATGCTCGCCGTGTGTCACGTGCTCCGGTATAGCCGCTACACGCGCCGGATCAAAGCGCTCATCGCCGACGGACGGCTGGGCGACCTCATCAGCGTCCAGCACCTGGAGCCCGTCGGCTGGTGGCACCACGCCCACTCGTACGTGCGGGGCAACTGGCGGCGCGAGGACGAGTCCGGCCCGATGCTGATGACCAAGTCGTGCCACGACGTCGACTGGATCGTCCACGTGATGGGCGAGGTCCCGGCGCGGGTGTCGTCCTTCGGACGGCTGTCGCACCTGCGGCCGGAGAACCGCCCGGCCGGCGCCTCCGACCGCTGCGTCACCTGCGAGGTCGAGCCGGACTGCCCGTACTCGGCGACCCGCCTCTACCTGTCGTGCCTCGGCGACCCGAGACGCGAGGAGTGGCCGCTGGGGGCCGTCACGCACGACCTCACCGAGGAGGGAGTGCTGACGGCGCTGCGCGAGGGCCCGTACGGGCGCTGCGTGTACGCCGGCGACAACGACGTGGTCGACCACCAGGTCGTGAACATGGAGTTCCCCTCGGGCGCGACCGCCGCGTTCACCATGACGGCGTTCACCCCGTACGCCCAGCGGCAGACCCGCGTCTTCGGCTCGCGGGGCTGTCTGGAGGGCGACGGCGGGACCATCCGGCTGCTCGACTTCGTCACCGGCGAGGAGGAGGTCATCGACCTCGCCGGCGACGAGGAGCTGGACGGCCGGCACACCGAGGCCGACGACGCCCTCGCCGACGCGTTCTGCGCGGCGCTGGCCGCCGGCGATCCCGCCCCGCTCGGCTCGAACGCCCGCGAGAGCCTCGCCGGCCACCGCGTGGTGTGGGCCGCCGAGCGGGCACGACGTACCGGGACGGTGGTGGGCGTCGCCCCGGCCGACCCCAGAAAGAACACGGAGATCCGATGAAGAGGCAACTGATCGGCGGCTCGGCGGCGGCGCTGGCACTGGCGCTCGCCCTGGGCGCCTGCGGGTCCGGGGACGACGACGGCGGGACCGCGGGCGGCGACGGCCGCGGCCCCATCACCTTCGCCACCGGCAAGGACCTGACCGGAACGATCCAGAAGCTCGCCGCGAAGTGGAACGCCGAGCACCCCGGCGAGAAGGTCCGCATCGTCGAGCTGCCCGAGGACGGCGACCAGACCCGGCAGCAGCTCGTCCAGAACGCGCAGATCAAGTCGGACGCCTACGACGTGATCCGGCTCGACGCGGTGTGGACCGCCGAGTTCGCCGCCCGCCGCTGGATCGTGGAGCTGCCGGAGGCGCCGCTGGACCCGGGCACCTTCATGGCCACCGCGCTGGAGACCGGCAGGTACCGCGGCAAGCTGTACGCCGCGCCCTGGCTGACGGGCACCGGCATCCTCTACTACCGCAAGGACCTGCTGTCGGCGGCGGGCGTGAAGGAGCCGCCGAAGACCTGGGCCGAGATGTTCGCCGCCTGCGACAAGGTCCGCGAGACCCCCGAGGGCGAGGGTGTCGACTGTTACGCGGGCCAGTACGAGAAGTACGAGGGCCTCACCGTCAACTTCGCCGAGGCCGTGCAATCGGCCGGCGGCACCGTCTTCGACGCCGCCGGCAAGCCCACCGTGAACACCCCGCAGGCCAAGGCGGGCCTGCAGTTCCTGGTGGACGGCTTCAAGGACGGCGCCATCCCCGGCAAGAGCATCACCTTCAAGGAGGAGGAGGGCCGCCGGCACTTCCAGGAGGGCAGGCTCCTCTTCCACCGCAACTGGGCCTACGTGTACGCGCTGGCGTCGGCCACCGACGGCTCCTCCAAGGTGAACGGCAGGTTCGAGGTGGCGCCGCTGCCCGGCAAGGACGGGCTCGGCTCCGGCACCCTCGGCGGCAACAACCTGGCCGTCTCGTCGTTCTCCAAGAACAAGGCCACCGCACGGGACTTCATCACCTACATCGTCGGGCTGGACACCGAGCGCGCGTACGGGCTGGAGCAGTCGTTCCCGCTGTCGCGGAAGGCGCTGTACGACGAGCCCGCGATGTTGAAGAAGTACCCGTACCTCACCGTCCTGAAGGCCGGCACCGAGCGCGCCAAGCCGCGTCCGGTGGTCATCAAGTACAACGAGGTCACCGCGGCGATCCAGGAGCACGTCGGCGCCGCGATCAGCGGCAAGAAGAGCGTCGACCAGGCCCTGACGGACCTGCAGACGGCGCTGTCGGGCCTGACGGACTGAGATGGGCGGCGCAGCCACGAACCTCGGCCGGGCCCGGTCGGGGCCACGAGATCAGGGCCCGGTCGAGCCCGCCCGCCGGTCCGCCAAGGGGACGGGGCAGGGGCGCCTGGCGGCCCTCCTGTTGTCACCCACCCTGCTGGTGCTGGGCGTGGTGATCCTGTTCCCGATCGTCGCGGCGGTCTGGGACTCGCTGCACACCACCGCCGAGGGCCTGGACGCGGACGGGCTCATCGTCGAGGGCGAGCGGTTCAGCGGCGCGGACAACTACGCCGACCTGTTCCGCGGCGAGAGCGGGGACAGGTTCCGCAACGCCCTGTGGAACACCACCTTCTTCACCGTGGTCACCGTGGTGATCGAGACGGTGGCGGGGCTGGGGATGGCGCTGCTCATGCACCGGGCGTTCCGCGGCCGGGCGCTGTTCCGGGCGAGCGTGCTGGTGCCGTGGGCGATCCCGACGGCGATCTCGGCCCTGCTGTGGCGGTGGATCTTCGCCGCCGACGGGGTCGCCAACGCGGTCCTGGGCCGCGAGGTGCTGTGGACCGCCGACGCGGTCCAGGCGAAGTTCGCGGTGATCATCGCCGACACCTGGAAGACCGCTCCGTTCGTGGCGCTGCTGGTGCTGGCGGGTCTGCAGGTCATCCCGCGCGAGGTGTACGAGGCGGCGCGGGTGGACGGGGCGTCCCGGCTGCGGCGGCTCCGCCACATCACCCTGCCGCTGGTCAAGCCCGCGCTGCTGGTGGCGGTGATGTTCCGGATGATGGACGCGCTGCGGATGTTCGACCTGCCGCAGGTGCTCGTCGGGGCCCGCAAGCCGTCGGTGGAGACGCTCTCGCAGGTCGCCTGGGACGAGGCCATGAACCTGCGGTACGGGCCCGCCGCCGCCGTCGCCACGGCGTTGTTCGTGTACATCGCGCTGGCCGCCTACGTGTTCGTGCGGCTGCTGGGCGCCGATCTGATCGGCGACCGGAAGGGGGCGTCGTGAGGATCCGAGGGCTCGGCAACGTCCTGTCGCTGGCGGCCGTGGCGGTGTTCTGTCTGGCGCCGTTCTACTGGATGGTGGTCTCCAGCCTGCGGCGCTCGCAGGACATGTTCTCCATGTCGCCGTTGCCGGACCCGTTGTCGCTGGACAACTACCGGGCGGTCTTCGAGGCGGACAACGGGTTCCTGCGGGCGCTGGGCAACAGCGTCGTGGTGGCCGGGCTGACCACCCTGCTGACGTTGGTCATCGCGGTGTCGGCCGCCTACGCGCTGGCCCGGTTGGAGTTCCGGTTCAAGCGGCTGGTGCTGGCGGTGGTCATCTCCACCTCGATGTTCCCGGCGGGACTGCTGATCGTCCCGCTGCTGAAGCTGTTCACCGACATCGGCTGGATCAACAGCTACCAGGCGATGGTGGTGCCCAGCCTGTCGTTCGCGCTGCCGCTGGCGGTGTGGAACCTGACCTCGTTCTTCCGCCAACTGCCGTTCGAGCTGGAGCAGGCGGCCATGGTGGACGGCTGCACGGCGGGGGAGGCGTTCCGGAAGATCATCATTCCGCTGGCCGCGCCCGGGGTGTTCACCACCGCGATCATCACGTTCGTCATCGCCTGGAACGAGTACATGATCGCGGTGAGCATGGTCAACGAGCAGTCCATGAAGACCGCCAACGTGATCGTCTCCCAGTTCACCGGCCAGCACGGCTACGACCAGCCGTTCGGCACCCAGATGGCGGCGGGGGTGGTGGTCACCGTGCCGCTGGTGGTGGTCGTCCTGCTCTTCCAGCGCCGGATCGTCGCGGGACTGACCTCTGGCGGTCTCAAGTAGATCTTCGATTCGTCCCTGTTCGTCCATCTTCGACCGGAACCCTGGGCGCACCTCCCCGACCCCCTGGAGCCCGTGCATGAGAACACCCCTGCCCTATCGGCGCTCGTTCCTGGCCATGACCGGGGTGAGCACCGCCGCCTTCGTGCTCGGCACCGGCCGGGCCGCCTCCGCCGAGGACCTGGAGGGCGGGCCGCTGCCCGCCGACCCGTTCACGCTGGGCGTGGCCTCCGGCGACCCGCTGCCCGACGGGGTGGTGCTGTGGACGCGGCTGGCGCCCGAGCCGCTGGCCGCCGACGGTCACGGAGGCATGCCGCGCTCCTCGTACGCGGTGCACTATGAGGTGGCCGAGGACGAGCGGTTCGCGCGGATCGCCGCCAAGGGCCGCGTGACCGCCACCGCCGAACTGGGACACTCGGTGCACGCCGAGGTCCACGGGCTCCGGGCGGGACGCGAGTACTTCTACCGGTTCAAGGCCGGCGGGCACCTCAGCCCGGTGGGCCGCACCAAGACCGCCCCGGACCCGCGCTCGCGCGTCGAGGCGTTCCGGTTCGCGACCGCCTCGTGCCAGGCCTGGTATCACGGCTTCTTCACCGCGTATCGGCACATGGCGGACGAGGACCTCGACATGGTCCTCTTCCTGGGCGACTACATCTACGAGTACGGCATCACCGCCGCCAACTGGCGACGCCAGGGACAGGCGCTCCCGCCCGCGCCGCACAACGCGGACGTCTCCACGCTGGAGCAGTACCGGCTGCGGTACTCGCTGTTCCGGACCGACCCGGACCTCCAGCGGATCCACGCGCACGTTCCGTGGGTCGTCACGACCGACGACCACGAGGTCGTCAACAACTACGCCGACGACAGGGACGAGTACGGCACGCCCCCGTCCGACCTGCTGCGCCGCCGGGCCGTCGCCTACCGCGCCTTCTACGAGAACCTGCCGTTGCGCTCCGCGTCCCGTTCGCACGGCCCCGATCTGCCGCTCCATCGACGGCTGCGGTGGGGTCGACTCGCCGACATCGACGTGCTCGACACCCGGCAGTACCGCGACTTCTACCCGGCGGGCGCCGTCATCGACGACTCCCCGGAACGGCTCGACCCGAAGCGGACCATCCTCGGCGGACGCCAGGAGAGGTGGCTGTACGACGGGCTGCGCCGTTCCCAGGCCACCTGGAACGTCCTCGCCCAGCAGGTCGTCATGGCCGGGATCGACCGCGACACCGGGCCCGGCGAGCTGTACAGCAACGACCAGTGGGACGGCTTCCCCGCCAACCGCGACCGGCTGTACGCGGCCATGCGCCGGTACGACATCGCCAACCCGGTGGTGCTCACCGGCGACGTGCACCATCACATCGCCATCGAGCACAAGGCCGACTGGAAGGACCCGGACTCGGCCACCATCGCCACCGAACTGGTGGGCACCTCCATCGGCTCCGACGGGGACGGCGCCGAGAACGACGCGTACGGCCCGCTGTGGCTGGCGAACAGGCACGTCAAGCTGTACAACGCCCGCCGCGGCTACCTGAGCTGCACGATGACACCCGAGCGGCTCACCTCGGAGTTCAAGACCGTGCCGTACGTCACCCGTCCCGGCGCCCCGGTCAACGTCCTGGCCCGTTTCGTGACCGAGGCCGGTCGCCCCGGCCTGAACCGCGAGGTGTGAGCATGAACGATCACGGCACCCCCGCCCTCGGCCGCCGCGCCGCCCTCGGCCTCGGCCTCGCCGCGCCCGTCGTCGGCGCGACCGCCCCGCCCGCCCACGCCGCCTCCGGTCCACGCCCGGTGCGGGGGCTCAAGGCGGTGGGCGAGATCGGGCGCGTCGAGCTGAGCTGGGACGGACGGCCGTACGAGCCGCTCGTGGACCATTACGCGATCTACGCCTCGCGCACGGCCGGGTTCGAGATCGGCCCGGAGACCCTGCTGGGCAAGACCGTCTACACCACGTTCAAGCACGACCGGCTCGGCGGCGCGGCCCGGGAGTGGCACTACCGCGTGGTGGTCGTGGACGCCGCCGGGGAGCGGAGCCGGCCGTCGGCGCGGGTCACCGGGCGCAGCGAGGAGTCCGTGGCGGTGTCCGGGCGTCCGATCGCGACCATCGGGGCCTTCGACCACAAGAGCCTGGAGCTGGCGCTGGCCCCGGCGGGCTACGCGCAGGTGCCCAAGCGCTTCGCGAACGGGGCCGACTACACGCACGGCATCCATCAGCCCGCCGTGGACTGGCCGTACATCCACCCGGGGCCGGCGGACGGTTGGGGCGGCCGCAAGCCGTACCGCTACACGTTCCGCTTCGACGTGGAGCAGGTGCCCGCGGGGGAGCCGTGGCTGTCGATCTGGCTGGTGGACACCCACGCCTCCCTCGCGGGGGAGATCGTGCTCGCGCTCAACGACACCGCCCTCGGCACGGTGAAGCTCGAGAACGGCGGCACCCGGGGATCGCTGGAGGGCGACGCCACCGTTCCGGGCACGGCGCTCAAGCCCTCGTACGTGGAGCTGGCGCTGCCGCGCGCGGCGGTGATCGCCGGACGGAACGTGCTGACCATCGACAAGAACATCGGGTCCTGGCACGTCTACGACGCCCTGGGCGTCTTCGAACGCCGCTGATCCGGTGGCAGGATTCGGGCATGGGTCTTCTCGACAACCTCGGTGAGAACCGGGAACGACGTCGCGACCGCCGCCAGGAGAGGGCGGAGGCGAAGGAGCAGCGCGAGGCGGGGATCGACAAGATCGTCGTCTCGACGCTGTGCACGACGCCGTGGGCGTACGAGCCGGTCACCATCGTGTGGGGGCGGCTGAAGGGCGACCCGCGCGCCGCGCTCCGCAGCCTCATGGAGGCCGCCTACGAGGAGAGGTGCGACGCGGTCCTCGGGGTGGGCTTCGTGGCCGACGGCGGCGGTGCCGAGCTGTCCGCCTCCACCGAGTACCGCGCCTACGGCACCGGGGTCCGCTGGGCCGCCGGGGCCCCGGCGCCGTTGCCCGTGGACGATCCCGGGTGACCCTGGCGGTTGCCAAGGCAACGACGTGAAGCGCCTCGCAGGTTCGAAGCCCGCGGGGGATTGAGGGTCGAATTTGCGAGGTGCTAGCGTTGCCGTCGTGACGTCCTTTCGGATCAGCGAGGCTGCAGCCCTGCTCGGGGTCAGCGCCGACACGGTGCGCCGCTGGGTGGACTCCGGACGACTCGCCGCGACCCGGGACGGGCACGGCCACCGCCGGGTCGCCGGGGCCGACCTCGCCGGCTTCCTGCGGGCCCAGGCGCGGCTGCGGGAGCCGGACCCCGGGGTGCGGGTCTCCTCGGCCCGCAACCGGATGCGCGGGATCGTCACCGAGGTCGTCCGCGACACGGTGATGGCCCAGGTGGAGATCCAGGCCGGGCCCTTCCGGCTGGTGTCGCTGATGAGCCGCGAGGCGGCCGACGAGCTCGGGCTGGAGATCGGCGTGGTCGCCGAGGCCGTCGTGAAGTCCACCAACGTCGTCGTCGAACTGCCCGACCACGGCTGACCGGGGAGCCCTCCGTTGATCAGACACCTCACCGCCGTCCTCGTCGGGGCCGTGCTGTTGCCGATCGGGCTGACCGGCTGCGGTGACACCGAGGACTCCGAGGGGGCCGCGTCGCGGACGTTGACGGTCTTCGCGGCGGCGTCCCTGACCGAGTCGTTCACCGCGCTCGGCCGGACCTTCGAGCGGACGCACCCGGGCGTCGACGTGCGGTTCTCCTTCGGCGGCAGCTCGACGCTGGCGCAGCAGATCGCCCAGGGCGCGCCGGCGGACGTCTTCGCCGCCGCCAGCCCGGCCACCATGAAGCCCGTCGCCGACGACGGGCTGACCTCCGGAGCGCCCCGCACGTTCGCCCGCAACCGGTTGGTCATCGCCGTGCCGCCGGGCGACCGGGGCAGGGTGCGGACGCTCCGCGACCTGGCCCGGGGCGGCCTCAAGGTCGTCCTGTGCGCGCCCCAGGTGCCGTGCGGGGCCGCCGCCCGCACGGCCCTGGCCGCCGCGGGTGTCGAGGTGACCCCGGTCTCACAGGAGCAGGACGTCAAGGCGGTCCTGACCAAGGTCCGGATGGGGGAGGCCGACGCGGGCCTGGTCTACCGCACGGACGTGCGCGCCGCCGGGGCCGACGTGGCGGGCGTGGAGTTCCCGGAGTCGGCCCGGGCGATCAACGACTACCCGATCGCGGTGCTGGCCGAGGGCCGGCAGCCGGGGCTCGCCCGACGGTTCGCCGACCTGGTGCTGTCCGCGCGGGGGCGCGCGACGTTGGCCGGGGCGGGATTCGAGGTCCCGTGACCGGTCGGCCGGCGCCGCCGGCGTCCCGGGTGCCGTGGGTGCTGGTGCTCCCGGCCGTACTGGGTCTGGCGTTCCTGGTGCTGCCCCTGGCCGGGCTGCTGATCCGGGCCCCGTGGTCCACGCTCGGCACCCGGCTGGGCGAGCCTCAGGTGCTGGAGGCGCTGCGGCTGTCGCTGGTGACCTCCACGTTGGCGACCGGCGTGTGCCTGGTGCTCGGGGTCCCGCTCGCCTGGGTGCTGGCCCGGAGCGGATTCCCCGGCCGGGGGCTCGTCCGGGCTCTCGTCACGGTGCCATTGGTGTTGCCCCCCGTGGTCGGCGGCGTGGCACTGCTCCTGGTCCTGGGCAGGCGTGGGATCGTCGGGCAATGGCTCGACTCGGCCTTGGGCCTCACTTTGCCGTTCACCACGACCGGAGTGGTGCTGGCGGAGGCGTTCGTGGCGATGCCGTTCCTCGTGATCAGTGTGGAGGGGGCGCTCCGGGCGGCCGATCCGCGCTACGAGGAGGCCGCCGCCACGCTGGGGGCCTCCCGGTGGACGATCTTCCGCCGGGTGACCCTCCCGATGATCGCTCCCGGGGTCGCGGCGGGGGCGATCCTGTGCTGGGCCCGGGCGCTGGGCGAGTTCGGCGCCACGATCACGTTCGCCGGCAGCTTCCCGGGCCGCACCCAGACCATGCCGCTGGCCGTCTACCTGGCCCTGGAGACCGATCCGGAGGCCGCGATCGTGCTGAGCCTGGTGCTCCTCACGGTCTCGGTGGTGATCCTGGCCCTGCTGCGCGACCGGTGGGTGAGCGGGCCGTGAGCCTGGACGCCCACCTGGTGGTGGAGCGCGGGGGCTTCCGCCTCGACCTGCGGCTGCACGTCGCCGCAGGCGAGGTCGTGGCGCTCCTCGGCCCGAACGGGGCGGGCAAGACCACCGCGCTGCGGGCGCTGTCGGGCCTGCTCGCCCTGGACGGCGGTCACGTTCGGCTGGACGGCGAGCCCGTGCACCGGCTCCCCCCGGAACGGCGGCCGGTCGGCGTGGTCTTCCAGGACTACCTGCTGTTCCCGCACCTGTCCGCCCTGGAGAACGTCGCGTTCGGGCCCCGCAGCCGGGGCACGCCGCGCCGGCGGGCGCGGGAGGACGCGGCGGTGCTGCTGCGGCGGGTCGGTCTCGGCGAGCACGTGGGAGCCAGGCCCCGGGAGCTGTCGGGCGGACAGGCCCAGCGGGTCGCACTCGCCCGCGCCCTGGCCGTCGAGCCCCGGCTGCTCCTGCTGGACGAGCCGCTGGCCGCCCTCGACGCCCACACGCGGTTGGAGATCCGGTCGGCGCTGCGGCGTCATCTGGCCGACTTCGGGGGCGTGACGATCCTCGTCACCCACGATCCGCTGGACGCGATGGTGCTCGCCGACCGGCTGGTCGTGGTGGAGAAGGGTCGCCTGGTGCAGGAGGGGCCGCCCGCCGAGGTCGCCCGGCACCCCCGCACCGACTACGTCGCCCGCCTGGTGGGCCTGAACCTGTACCGGGGCCTCGCGCGGGGCCGCACGGTCGCCCTGAACGGGGGCGAGGTGCGGCTCGACACCACCGAGGCCCTCGACGGGGAGGTGTTCGTGGCGTTCGCGCCGTCCGCCGTGACCCTGTACCGCGACCGGCCGGAGGGCGGCCCCCGGAACCGGTGGCGGGCCCCCGTCGAGACCGTCGAACGGCACGGGGACCGCATCCGCGTGGGGCTGGGCGGTCCGGTGCCCGTCGCCGCCGACGTCACGCCGGGCGCGGTCGCCGAGCTGGGGCTCGTCGAGGGCGCCGAGGTCTGGGTCGCCGTCGAGACCGGGGAGTCGCACGCGTACCCTGCCTGAAATCACCTGGTGTGGGAAGAGTACTCCGGGTCGTGAAGGGCACGCTCCAACGGGTGATATCTGTCACAAAACCCCCAGCGGAGCGTAAAAACGGCCCGGATTGGTCCAGACCAAATGGAAAACATCTGCGGAATTGTTCATCATGCAAAGATCCTGCGAACAGCAAAAGGAGCTGCCCGTGTCCCAAGTACCCGGCCTCGATCAGGCCCCCACCAGTCACGTTGAGCTGGTCGACTGGGTGCGCCAGATCGCCGAGCTCACCACGCCCGACCGGGTCGAGTGGTGTGACGGCTCGGACGAGGAATGGCGCCGGCTCACCGACCTCCTCGTCGAGCAGGGCACCTTCAAACGGCTCGATCCCGCCAAACGTCCCAACAGCTTCTACGCGGCGTCCGACCCCAGCGACGTGGCCCGCGTCGAGGACCGGACGTACATCTGCTCCGAGAAGGAGGAGGACGCCGGGCCGACCAACAACTGGATCGCGCCGGCGGAGATGCGGGCCACCTTCGGAGAGCTGTTCCAGGGCTCGATGAAGGGCCGGACCATGTACGTGGTCCCGTTCTGCATGGGGCCGCTGGGCGGCACCATCTCCCAGCTCGGCGTCGAGATCACCGACTCGCCCTACGTGGCGGTGTCGATGAAGATCATGACCCGGATGGGCGCCCCGGCGCTGCGGCTCATCGAGGAGCGCGGCTCGTTCGTCAAGGCCGTCCACTCGGTCGGCGCCCCGCTGGAGCCCGGCCAGGCCGACGTGCCGTGGCCGTGCAGCTCCACCAAGTACATCTCGCACTTCCCCGAGACCAGGGAGATCTGGTCCTACGGGTCCGGCTACGGCGGCAACGCCCTGCTGGGCAAGAAGTGCTACGCGCTGCGGATCGCCTCGACCATGGCGCGCGACGAGGGCTGGCTGGCCGAGCACATGCTCATCCTCAAGCTGACCCCGCCCACCGGCGAGACCCGCTACGTGGCGGCGGCCTTCCCCTCGGCCTGCGGCAAGACCAACCTGGCCATGCTCCAGCCCACCATCCCGGGCTGGAAGGTCGAGACCATCGGCGACGACATCGCCTGGATGCGGTTCGGCGAGGACGGCCGGCTCTACGCCATCAACCCGGAGGCCGGCTTCTTCGGCGTCGCCCCGGGCACCGGCGAGACCACCAACGCCAACGCCATCAAGACGCTGTGGGGCAACAGCATCTTCACCAACGTCGCGCTCACCGACGACGGCGACGTGTGGTGGGAGGGCCTGACCGACGAGGCGCCCGCGCACCTGACCGACTGGAAGGGCAACGACTGGACGCCCGCGTCGGAGACGCCCGCGGCGCACCCCAACGCCCGCTTCACCACCCCGGCCGGGCAGTGCCCGACCATCGCGGCGGAGTGGGAGGACCCCAAGGGCGTGCCGATCTCGGCGATCCTGTTCGGCGGTCGGCGGGCCACGGCGGTCCCGCTGGTCACCGAGTCCTTCGACTGGCAGCAGGGGGTGTTCCTGGGCGCCAACGTGGCCTCCGAGAAGACCGCCGCCGCCGAGGGCACCGTGGGCGAGCTGCGCCGCGACCCGTTCGCGATGCTGCCGTTCTGCGGCTACAACATGGGCGACTACTTCGCCCACTGGGTCAAGATCGGCAAGACGGCCGACCCGGAGAAGCTGCCGCGGATCTACTACGTCAACTGGTTCCGCAAGGACGCCGACGGCGCCTTCCTGTGGCCGGGCTTCGGTGAGAACAGTCGGGTCCTCAAGTGGATCGTGGACCGGCTGAACGGCCGCGCCGACGCCGCCAAGACCGCGATCGGCCACGTGCCGACCCGTGCGGCGCTCGACACCGAGGGCCTGGACATCGACGAGGCGGCGCTCGACACGCTCCTGTCGGTGGACACCGAGGTCTGGAAGCAGGAGGCCGCGCTGGTCCCGGCCCACTTCGAGACCTTCGGCGACCACCTGCCCAAGGAGCTGTGGGACGAGTACAGCTCGCTGGTCAACCGCCTGGGCTGAGCCCCGGCTCGATCGGAGGACGGGCGCCGCGTGTCACGCGCGGCGCCCGTCCCCGTCTCCGGGCGCGGTCACCCGACGGTCCGCCGGAGCATGCCGGGGGTGTCGGGCTCCACGCCCCAACTGAAGATCACCCGGGGTGTGATGCGGATCAGCTCCGGACCGAAGCCGGGGCCGGGCGGCTCCTGGTCGGTCAGCGCCTCCGCCTCGCCGCGGATCTCCATGCCCCGCACCGTCCACGGCCGGACGCTCGCCAGCTCGTCGATCACCAGCGCGACGTGCGGATTCCTCAGCACGTTCCGGAACTTGCGGCTGGCCGCCAGGGAGTGGCCGCCGATGTCGATGGTGCCGTTCGAGGCGTTGAGGAAGAAGCCGACCGGGTTGTTCTGCGGTGCGCCGTGGGGGTCCACGGTCGCCAGCCTGCCAAGGCGCTGGGCGGCGAGGAAGGCGCGTTCGCCGTCGGTGAGGTCCATGGCACCACCATGGAACCTCGACCGCGCTTGAGGTCAAGCTAAAGTCGAGACCATGACGCAACTCGCCCGCAACCTGCACGAACTCACCGTCGGCCAACTCGCCGAGCGCAGCGGGGTCGCCGTGTCCGCGCTCCACTTCTACGAGTCCAAGGGCCTCATCCAGAGCCGCCGCACGGCCGGCAACCAGCGCCGTTTCACCCGGGACACGCTGCGCCGGGTGGCCTTCATCCGGGTCTCCCAGCGGGTCGGCATCCCGCTGTCGGACATTCGCGAGGCCCTGTCGAGGCTGCCCGAGGAGCGGACGCCCACCGTGGACGACTGGGCGGCCCTGTCGGAATCCTGGCGCGACAAGCTGGACGAGCGGATCGCGCAGTTGCAGCGGCTCCGCGACGACCTGACCGACTGCATCGGCTGCGGCTGCCTGTCCCTGAAGAAGTGCGCCCTGGCCAACCCGTTCGACGAGCTGGGCAACGAGGGCACCGGCCCGCGTCGCCTGCTCGTCTCCGCCGGGGGCCCGCGCAGCTCGGGCGTCGCGGACTGCGGCCCCTGCTAACGGTGTCCCGTGAGGGCGGCGTGGTGGTCCGCGCCGTGCACCGGCGCGCGGTCGCGTGGACGAGCGCGCCGGCCCGGTGGAGCGGGCCCTCGTCGTGATGGTGATGCCCCATACCGTCAGGACGACCGAAACATCCGATGGCAGCATCTCGACAACAGCGCAGGTCACGCCGTTGCGGACGGGGCGCGTCAGACGTCCGTCACAGGCTCCCCCGGGGACCGGCCCGCATCCGCCGCCCGGCCGGATCGGTGCGGCGCGGGGCCGGCTCGCGCCCCGCGGGCTGGACGGGACGTGGCCGCGACGGGGTCGCCGGAACGGGCAGGTCCAGCGCCTCCTCGCCCAATTCATGCTCCTCGCCGTGGTGGCGGATCCGCAGCGGGTCCCCCTCGTGCAGCTCGTACAGGGCGCGGTCGGAGGACACCGTCACGCACATCCGCCGCCCGCGGTAGCGCAGCCGGAACGAGAGCCTGCTGATCCCGCCCGGCAGCCGTGGCGCGAACGCCAGGCAGCCGTCGCCCGCCCGCATCCCGCCGAAGCCGGCCACCAGCGCGCTCCACGCCCCGGCCAGCGAGGCGATGTGCAGGCCGTCGCGGGTGTTGCGGGCCAGGTCGTGCAGGTCCATCAGCGCGGTCTCGCCCAGGTAGTCGTGCGCCAGGTCGAGCTGGCCGACCTCGGCGGCGATCACCGCCTGGGTCTGCGCCGACAGCGACGAGTCCCGGACGTTGATCGCCTCGTAGTAGGCGAAGTTGCGCTCCTTCTCCTCGTCGGTGAACGCGTCGCCCCGCAGGTGCATGGCCAGCACCAGATCGGCCTGCTTGACGACCTGCTTGCGGTACAGCTCGAAGTACGGGAAGTTCAGCAGCATCGGGTACTGGTCGGGCTTGGTCGCCGCGAAGTCCCAGCGGGCGTGGTTGGTGAAGTTCTCGCTCTGCGGGTGGACCCCCAGCCGTTCGTCGAACGGGATCAGCATCGCCGCCGCCGCGTCCCGCCACGAGGCCGCCTCCTCCGTCGAGACCCCCAGCCGGGTCGCCTCGTCGGGGTTGCGCATCGCCACGTCGGCGGCGGCGCGCAGGTTCCGCTGGGCCATCAGGTTGGTGTAGACGTTGTTGTCGGCGACGGCGCTGTACTCGTCGGGCCCGGTGACCCCGTCGATCCGGAAGCCGCCGTGCACGTCGTGGTGGCCGAGCCCGCGCCACAGCCGGGCGGTCTCGACCAGCAGCTCCAGCCCGATCTCCCGTTCGAACTCGCGGTCCTCGGTGGCGTCCAGGTACCGGGCCACCGCGTCGGCGATGTCGGCGTTGATGTGGAACGCGGCCGTCCCGGCGGGCCAGTACCCCGAGCACTCCTGCCCGCGGATCGTCCGCCAGGGGAACGCCGCGCCCTGCAGCCCGAGCTGACGGGCCCGTTCGACGGCCAGCGGCAGCGTCATGTGCCGCCAGGCGAGCGCGTCCGCCGCCGCCGACGCGTGGGTGTAGGTCAGCACCGGCAGCACGAACGTCTCGGTGTCCCAGAACGTGTGGCCGTCGTAGCCCGGCCCGGTCAGGCCCTTGGCCGGGATCATCCGGCGCTCGGCGCGGACACCGGCCTGCAGGATGTGGAACAGCCCGAACCGCACCGCCTGCTGCACCTCGGGATCCCCGTCGACCTCGACGTCGGCGCCCGCCCAGAAGTCGTCCAGGAACGCGCGCTGCTGCTCCAGCAGCCCCTCCCAGCCGGTCAGCCGCGCGTCCGCGAGCGCCGCCACGACCTGGTCGTGCAGCGCCGGCCGCGACCGCTGACTGGACCAGCCGTACGCGAGGTACTTGACGATCCGCAGTTTCTGGCCGGGCTCCAGACGGGTCGCCACGGTGACGCGGCCGACGTCGGGGAAGCTCTCCGCCTCCACCGACAACCGACCGGGCGCGTCGATCTCGTGCGACATCCCGGCGCCCATCCGCAACCCGCTGTGCTTGGTGCGGTGCACCAGCACCACGCGCCGGCCGTTGGACACGTGCTCCTCACCGACCAGCGGATGCCCCAGCGCCGCCGCGACGCGCGGGTCCTTGCCCAGGTCGGGCAGCGACTCGTTGGCGACCAGCTCCGACTGGACGACGATCCGCACCGGTCCCTCGACCGCCTCCACCTCGTAGCAGATCGCCGCGATCGCCCGGTGGGTCAGCGACACCAGCCGCGTCGAGGTGACCCGTACGGTGTCGTCGGCGGGGGAGCGCCACTCCACGTCGCGGGTCAGCGTCCCGGCCCGCAGGTCCAGTTTGCGTTCGTGGTGGTTGAGCCTGCCGTAGCGGACGTCGAACGGCTCGTCGTCGACCAGCAGCCTGATCAGTTTGCCGTTGGTGACGTTGATGGCCGTCTGACCGGACTCGGGGTAGCCGTAGCCGGCCTCCGCGTGCGGCAGCGGCCGCAGCTCGTAGAAGGAGTTCAGGTAGCTGCCGGGCAGCCCGTGCGGCTCGCCCTCCTCCAGGTTGCCGCGCAGCCCGATGTGGCCGTTGGACAGCGCGAACACCGACTCGCTCTGGGCGAGCCGGTCGAGGTGCAACTCCTGCTCGCGCACGCACCAGGGCTCGACGGCGTACACGGTCTGGGGGGTGTCGGGTGTCGTCATCGTTCCTCCAAGAGCTCGCCGAGATCGTCGACCACCACGTCGGCGCCCTCGGCGAGCAGCGCCGCGCCGTGCCCGCCGCCGACCCGGTCGACGCCGACGACCAGCGCGAAGCGCCCCGCCCGGCCCGCCGCGACACCCGACAGGGCGTCCTCGAGGACGGCGGCGCGGTCCGGCGGCACGTTCAGGGCGGCGGCCCCGGCCAGGAACATGTCGGGGGCGGGCTTGCCGGGCAGATCCCGCTCCTGTGCGGTGACCCCGTCGACGCGGGCGTCGAACAGGTCGGTCAGCCCGGCGACCTCGAGCACCTGCACGGTGTTGGCGCTGGACGACACCACCGCCGTCCGCATCCCGCGCGCCCGCACCGCGCGCAGGAAGCCCACCGCGTCCTCGAACACCGTGACGCCTCGCCGGTCGAGCAGCTCGAGCACCAGCGCGTTCTTGCGGGAGCCGAGGCCGTGGACGCTCTCGACGTCGGGGGGATCGCCGGGGCCGCCCTCGGGCAGCCGGATGCCCCGGGACTCCAGGAACGAGCGGGTCCCGTCCTCGCGTCTCTTGCCGTCGACGTACGGCGCGTAGTCGGTCGCCGGGTCGAACGGCACGAACGGCACGCCCTCCCGGCGCGACCACTCGCGCAGGAACCCGTCGAACATCTCCTTCCAGGCGGCCGCGTGCACGGCCGCCGTGTCCGTCAGCACTCCGTCCATGTCGAACAGGCACGCCTGCAGATCGCTGGGCAGCATCACTCTCCCTCGGGTGGGCCCACGCCCCTCGCAGTGTTACCCCGGAGTACCCCGGTCGAACGGAAGGCGTCGTAGATCACGTACAACTGGGGAGGTCGCTTCAACGGAGAGGGGATCTGCGATGGCACAGGCGCGCATCGGCGTCACCGGTCTGGCGGTCATGGGGCGCAACCTCGCCCGGAACCTGGCGCGGCACGGGCATCCGGTCGCCGTGCACAACCGCACGACGGCGCGGACCAGGGCGCTGGTCGAGGAGTTCGGGCACGAGGGCGCGTTCGTGCCGGCCGAGACGCCCGAGGAGTTCGTGGCCTCCCTGGAGCGCCCCCGCCGATTGGTGATCATGGTCAAGGCGGGCGCCCCGACCGACGCGGTGATCGACGGGTTCGCCCCGCTGCTCGAGCCCGGGGACATGATCGTGGACGGCGGAAACGCGCACTTCGCCGACACCAGGCGGCGCGAGCGGGCGCTGCGCGAGATCGGGCTGCACTTCGTCGGCGCCGGCATCTCCGGCGGTGAGGAGGGCGCGCTGAACGGCCCCAGCATCATGCCCGGCGGCTCGGTGGAGTCCTACGAGGCGCTGGGTCCGCTGTTGGAGGACATCGCCGCCACGGTCGACGGCACCCCGTGCTGCACCCACGTGGGCCCCGACGGCGCGGGCCATTTCGTCAAGATGGTCCACAACGGCATCGAGTACGCCGACATGCAACTGATCGGCGAGGCCTATGACCTGCTGCGAAACGCCTCCGGCCTGGCCCCCGCCGAGATCGCCGAGGTCTTCCGCACCTGGAACGGCGGCCGGCTGGAGTCCTACCTGATCGAGATCACCGCCGAGGTCCTCGCGCACACCGACGCCGCCACCGGCCGGCCGTTCGTCGACGTCGTCCTCGACCGGGCCGAGCAGAAGGGGACCGGCCGCTGGACCGTGCAGACCGCGCTCGACCTCGGCGTCCCCGTCGGCGGCATCGCGGAGGCCGTGTTCGCCCGCTCGGTGTCCGGCCACGCCGACCTCCGCGCCGCCTCCCGTGACCTGCCCGGCCCGGTCCCGTCCCGACTGGAGGACGCCGCCGCGTTCGCCGACGACGTGGAGAAGGCCCTGTACGCGTCCAAGATCGTCGCCTACGCCCAGGGTTTCCACCAGATCCAGGCCGGCAGCGCCGAGTACGGCTGGGACATCGACCCCGGCGCGATGGCCACCATCTGGCGGGGCGGCTGCATCATCCGCGCCCGGTTCCTCGACCGGATCCGCGCCGCCTACGACGCCGACCCCGGCACCCCTACCCTGCTCACCGACGCCCACTTCGCCGAGGCCCTCGGCGACGCCCAGGACGCCTGGCGCAAGGTCGTCGCCACGTCCGCCCGCCTGGGCGTTCCGGCCCCCGGCTTCTCCACCGCGCTGGCCTACTACGACTCCCTGCGCGCCGAACGCCTGCCCGCCGCCCTCACCCAGGCCCAACGCGACTTCTTCGGCGCCCACACCTACCGCCGCGTCGACCGCGACGGCTCGTTCCACACCCTCTGGGGAGACGACCGCACGGAGGTCACCGCCTAGGCGTACGGCCGGGCGGCGGCCCATCCACTGGGTCGACCCGGGCAGGATGGAGGGGTGACCCTCATCGATCAGTTGCCGCCCACCTCCCAAGCCGACCCCGACGCCCTGTTCGAGGCGTTCCAGAGGTGGGTCAGCGAACGCGGGATCACGCTCTATCCCGCGCAGGAGGAGGCGCTGATCGAGGTGGTGTCCGGGGCGAACGTGATCCTGTCCACGCCGACCGGGTCGGGCAAAAGCCTGGTGGCGGCGGGGGCGCACTTCGCGGCGCTCGGGCGTGATCGGGTCAGCTTCTACACCGCGCCGATCAAGGCGCTGGTGTCGGAGAAGTTCTTCGACCTGTGCGCCATGTTCGGCAACGAGAACGTCGGCATGATGACCGGGGACGCCAGCGTCAACGCCGACGCCCCGATCATCTGCTGCACGGCCGAGGTGCTGGCGAGCATCGCGCTGCGGGACGGGGCCGACGCCGACATCGGCGTCGTGATCATGGACGAGTTCCACTTCTACGCCGAGCCCGAGCGCGGTTGGGCCTGGCAGATCCCGTTGCTGGAGCTGCCGCAGGCGCAGTTCCTGCTGATGTCGGCGACGCTGGGCGACGTCACGCGTTTCGAGGCGGATCTGACCCGGCGGACCGGCCGCCCCACCGCCGTGGTCTCCTCCGTCGAACGGCCCGTCCCGCTCAAGTACGAGTACCTCACGACGCCCCTGCACGAGACGATCGAGGAGCTGCTGAGCGTTCAGAAGGCGCCCGTCTACGTCGTGCACTTCACGCAGGCGGCGGCGATGGAGCGGGCGCAGTCGCTGATGAGCGTGAACGTCTGCACCAAGGAGGAGAAGGCCCGGATCGCCGACCTGATCGGCGGCTTCCGCTTCACCACCCGGTTCGGCCGCAACCTGTCGCGTTTCGTGCGGCACGGCATCGGCGTGCACCACGCCGGGATGCTGCCCAAGTACCGGCGGCTGGTGGAGCGGCTCGCGCAGGCCGGGCTGCTCAAGGTGATCTGCGGCACCGACACCCTCGGCGTCGGCGTCAACGTGCCGATCCGCACCGTGGTGTTCACCGCGCTGAGCAAGTACGACGGGCACCGGGTGCGGCGGCTGCGGGCCCGGGAGTTCCACCAGATCGCCGGTCGGGCGGGCCGCGCCGGGTTCGACACCATCGGGTACGTGGTCGCGCAGGCCCCCGAGCACGTCGTCGAGAACGAGAAGGCCCTCGCCAAGGCGGGCGACGACCCCAAGAAGCGGCGCAAGGTCGTCCGCCGCAAGCCGCCCGAGGGGTTCGTGTCCTGGGACGAGGAGACGTTCACCAAGCTCCAGACGGCGGCGCCGGAGCCGCTGCAGTCGCGGTTCAAGGTCAGCCACGCCATGCTGCTGTCGGTGATCGCCCGGCCCGGCAACGCGTACCAGGGCATGAAGAAGCTGCTGACCGACAACCACGAGGACCGCGAACGGCAGCGCCGGCACATTTCGCAGGCCATCGCCATCTACCGGTCGCTGCTGGCCGGGGGAGTGGTGGAGCAGTTGGAGGAGCCCGACGAGGAGGGCCGGTACGCCCGCATCACCGTGAACCTCCAGGAGGACTTCGCGCTCAACCAGCCGCTGTCGACGTTCGCGCTGGCCTCGTTCGAGCTGCTGGACCAGAACTCGCCGTCGTACCCGCTGGACGTCCTGTCGGTGATCGAGGCGACGCTCGACGACCCCCGCCAGATCCTCGCCGCCCAGGAGAACAAGGCCCGCGGCGAGGCCGTGCAGCAGATGAAGTCCGACGGCATCGAGTACGAGGAGCGCATGGAGCTGCTCCAGGACGTCACCTACCCCAAGCCGCTGGAGGAGGAGCTGACGGCCGCGTACGAGATCTACCGGCGCGGCCACCCGTGGGTCGGCGACCACCCGTTGGCCCCCAAGTCGATCGTGCGGGACATGTACGAGCGGGCCATGACGTTCGTGGAGTTCGTCGGCGTCTACGAGCTGGCCCGGACCGAGGGCCTGTTGCTGCGCTACCTGTCCAGCGCCTACAAGGCCCTCCAACAGACCGTGCCCGAGTCGATCAAGACCGACGAGCTGATCGACCTCATCGAGTGGCTGGGCGAGCTGGTCCGCCAGGTCGACTCCAGCCTGCTGGACGAGTGGGAGCAGCTCGCCAACCCCAAGGACGACGACGATCCGGGCGCGGTGGTCGACTCCCCGGCCACCAGGGTCACCGCGAACACGCGGGCGTTCCGCGTGCTGGTGCGCAACGCGCTGTTCCGTCGGGTCGAGCTGGCCGCCCTGGAGCGCTACCGCGACCTGGGCGAGCTGGACCCGGAGTTCGGCGCGGACGCGTGGGCCGACGCGATGGACGCCTACTTCGAGGAGCACGACGAGCTGGGCACCGGGCCGGACGCGCGCGGACCCAAGCTCCTCACGATCGAGGAGGTCCCGGAGGAGGCGCTGTGGCGGGTCCGGCAGGCGTTCGACGACCCCGCCGGGGACCGCGACTGGGGCATCTCCGCCGAGGTCGACCTGACCGCCTCCGACGAGGAGGGCACGGCGGTGCTCCGGGTGCTGTCCGTCGACCGGCTGTGACCCGGCGGGTCAGGGCCGATGCCCGGCCCCCGTGCGCAGCTCACGGATCCGCATCGGCCCGGCCCCGCCCGGCTCCAGCGGCGGGGTGTCCATCCCGGCGCCCGCGCGCAGCCCCTCCAGGAACTCGCGGAGCGCGTCCAGCGAGGTGAGCCGGGGCGTCCAGCCCAGCTCCCGACGGGCCCGCCCGCAGTCCATGATCGGGATCTCGCGGACCAGGTCGAACAACTGCGGCGACGCGGGCACCAGCCCCAGCGTCCAGGCGACGGACAGCGCCGCGCGCACCCCGCGCGCGGGCACCGGCACCTTGCGCGCCCCGAGCAGCCCCGCCAGCTCCGTCGCCCCGACCACCGGGTCGGCGGCCAGGTTGAACGGCCCGCGCGCGTCGCCGGTGACCGCCAGCCGGTACGCCTCCCCGGCGTCGGCGGCGTGCAGCGCCTGGAACCGCAGGCCGGGGATGTCGGGGAACAGCGGCACCCTCCCCGACCGCACCAGCCGGCCCGGCAGCAGCGGCCCGGCGAACAGCCTGCGCTGCTCGGAGGCGGCCTCCCGCTTGAAGATGAACCCCGGCCGGAGCCGCACCACCCGGCACTGCGGGTTCACCACCTGGAAGCTGTCCAGCAGCCGTTCCACATAGGACTTCTCGCGGCTGTAGGCGGCGGTGGGCCGGCCGTGCGTCTGCCAGGTCTCGTCGACCGCCCGGTCCTTGGGGCCCGGCGAGTACGCGCCCACCGACGAGGCGTACACCAGCGCCGGGACCTTCGCGTCGGCCACCGCGCGGAACACCCGTGCGCTGCCCAGCGCGTTGGTCCGCCAGGTCACCATCGGGTCGTGCGTCGGCTGGAACAGCCAGGCCAGGTGGACCACCGCGTCCGCGTCGTGCAGCAGCGGGACGAGGTCGGTCTCGGTGACGTCCGCACGCGCCCATTCGGTCTTGTCGGCGCGCCAGCGGGGGACCCGCCGGGCGAGCCCGAGGATCGAGGTGACCGCCGGGTCCGCGGCCAGGGCCTGGACGGTGCTGGTGCCGACATTCCCGGTGGCGCCGACGACGACTACTCGCATTCCGCGCTCCTCAGCGGCCGACCCTGGCCATCGCCCCACTGACCAGGTCACGGGTCCGATCGGCCACGGCGACGGCCGGCCCGGTGAGCAGGTTGCGCCGGGCGCTCTCGGTGCCGGGGTGCGGATGGGTGGGGGCGGTCGCCTCGGCCGTCCTGACCGCCAGGGCCAGCGCCCGGCGCTCGGGCTCCCCGAACGCGTCGCGGACGAGGGGGAACTCGAGCCGCTCCTCGGCGTTCGCGTGACCCAGCACGGCCTCGCGCAGTTCGGTGAGCCCGCGCAGGAAGGCGGGCTCGTCCACGTCCAGTCCCTCCATCGTCGACAGCAGGACCTTGGCCTCGCGCTCCTCGCGCAGGCGCTCCTCGACGATCCGCTCCCCGTCGGACCCGGTCCGCCGGACCAGCGGGTGGACGATCTCCTCCTCCGCCGTCTCGTGGACCGCCAGCAGCCTGACCAGCCTTCGGAACGCGTCGCGGCGCTCGCGTCCGGTGGACTCCAGCACCTGGGAGAACAGGCCCCGGATCTCCTCGTGCTGACGTTGCAGCAGGTCGACCACGTCGGTCTCGGCGATCATCGGTCACTCCCCTCGTCGGTATGCGACCGCCCTACCCCTCCGACCGGGCCCCATGCGTCGCCGTGGCGCGGGCCCGCCGGTACTCGCCGGGCGTGACGCCGTGGTGGCGGCGGAACGCCAGATGGAACCCGACCGCCGAGGCGTACCCGACCCGTTCCGCGACGCCTCCGAGAGGCACGGCGGTCTCGGTGAGCAGCCGGGCCGCCTCCTGCATGCGGCGGGCGGCGAGGTGCCGGGCCGGGGCCTCGCCGACCAGCCGCCGGAACGTGGCGGCGAACGACGACCGCGACATCCCCGCCTCGCGGGCCAGCGACTCCAGCGTCCACGGCTCGGCGAACCGGGTCTGCACCGCCAGCAGGGCCCGACCGATCGACGGATGCCGCAGCGACTCCAGCGCCGGGCACTCCCCGGCCGAGCGGTGCAGGGCCACCCGCAGCGCCAGCACGAACACCAGCTCGAACGCCCGCAGCGCCACCAGCCGCCCGCCCGGCGCGTCCTGCTCCATGCCGTCGGCGAGCCGGTCCAGCGTGCCCGCCAACAGCGGCTCGCCCGCGAGCATCTCCCGGTCCAGCACCAGGACGTCCGGCAGCACACGGTAGAGAGGCGTGACCGCGGGCCCGTCGTAGTGCAGCCCGCCGCACAGCAGCTCGGTGACGGGTCCGGGCCCGTCCACGCGGACGACGCGCGCGGTGCCCGCCTCCCGCCCGGGAACGAGCGCGTCCAGCGGCATCGTCGCCCTGCCCGGCCGGTCGGCCAGCTCGTGGGGCGTGCCGTGGGGGAAGATCGCCAGGTCGCCGGGCCGCAGGACGAGAGGCTCCGACCCGGGCAGCGTCACGGTGCAGACGCCCGTCCTGACGTGGTGCAGGACGGCGCAGTTCTCCTGCCCGCCGCGGACGCCCCAGGGCGCGTGCACCGTCCACCTGCTCGCGAAGACCCCGCGCAGCCGCAGCGGGTCGAGCAACGCGTCGAGCAGGTCCCCGTCCGCGCCCGTATCGATGATCGTCATGGACGATCCTTATAGAGATGCGGATTCACGCTTATCGAACGTACCAGCCGGGTCCGGAAGGCTGAGCGTCATCGACCCTCCGACGGAAGGAACGCACGATGAGTCACCTGGTGATCGGCGCTCGGGGAGCCCAGGGCGGGGCCGTGGCGCGGCGGTTGACGGCGGACGGCCACCGGGTCCGCGGGCTGACCCGGCGGGGCGCCGGGTCCGTGCCCGGCGTGGAGTGGGTGTCAGGCGATCTGGCGGACGCCGACTCGTTGCGGGCCGCGTTCAAGGACGTCACGCACGCCTCGGTCACGCTGCCCCTCGTGTACGACGACGCCCTGCTGGACCGTTACACGCGCAACCTGATCGAGGGCGCCTCCTCCGCCGCCGATCTGAGGCTCCTCGTCCTCAACATCACCACCCGGCTCCCGGCCGTGCCCACGTCGGTGGCCCCGTTCGAGACCCGCCGCGAGGCCGCCGAGGCGGTGCTCGCCTCCGGGCTGCCCACCGTGGTGCTGCGCCCGCCGCTCTACCTGGAGAACCTGTGCGGCCCGTGGGTGGCGCCGGCGCTGGTCCGCGACGGAGTGCTCGGCTACCCGGTGCCGGAGGACCTCCCGATCGCGTGGCTGGGGCATGACGACCTCGCCGCGTTCACGGCCGCCGCCCTCGCGCGCCCGGACCTCGCCGGGACCGCGATCGACGTCGGCGGCGCGGAGGCGGTGACGGGGCCGGTGCTGGCCGCCGCGTTCACCGAGGTGCTCGGGCGTCCGGTCAGGTTCGCGTCGCGGCCGGTGGACGCGTTCGAGGCCGGGCTCGCCGAGGCGTTCGGGCCCGAGGCGGCGGCGGCCATCGCGGGTTCCTACCGCTGGATGGCCGGGCCCGGGGCCGCCGGGCTGTACGCGGCGGCGGACCCGGTGCTCGACGTGCGCCCGACGCCCCTGCGCGCCTGGATCGCCGGCCGGCCCTGGCGGGACCTCGCGGACCCCGGACGAAGCCTGGAGGGGTGAACCGAACGCGACTCGGCGGCAGGCGCCCCCGGGCGGTCCGCCGCGCGGGGATCGGTCGACCTTAGCGGCCGAGGACGCCGCTGAGGAAGAGGGCGGCCAAGGTGTCGATCACCGTCTCGAGCGGCAGCCGGGGCGAGGCGGTGCACCACTCGTGCGCCAGCGCGTTGACCGCCCCGATGAAACCGACGATCCCGAGGTGGATGCGCGGCGACACCGGGTCGCCGAGCAGCCCGGCGGTGGTGGCCGCGGTCTCCAGCAGCTCCGCCCAGCGTCGACGCCACCGGACGCGGCGCGCCTCCACCTCCGGGCTCGCCCCGACGACCTCCACGTAGGCGACGCGCGCCCAGCGCAGGTCGGCGGCGGTCACGGTGATGTAGCCGCGCAGCGCCGCCCGGACGAGCTGCTCCACGTCGACGTCCGTGCCGGGACGGCCGGATTCGGTGTCCAGGGCCTCCACGCAGACGGTGACGGCGTCGAAGGCCCGCCGGTTCACCTGGTCGTGCAGGGCGATGAGGACGGCCTCGCGGTTGGCGAACTCCTCGTAGAACTGACGGGTCGACAACCCGGCCGTGGTGCACAGCCGCTCCACCGAGGTCGCGGCGTAGCCGTCCGTCCCGAACAGCTCGAGCCCGGCCTCCAGCAGCCGGGCCCGTCGCTCCGCACGCCGTTCGGCCGCCGGGCGACCGCCGTACCGTCCCGTGGGTCCCGACCTCGCCATTCGACTCCTCTGCGGCACGTCCGAACCTCGCCCGCCGGTCAGGGAAGCCTATCGCCCGAGGTGGCCGGAGCACTCCGGAACGCGACTACCAGAGGGGGTGGTGCGCGGCGTCGCGGGAGCCGCCCTCGGGGCAGTACAGCATGTAGAACCGCAGCGGGCTGCCCCCCATGTCGGGCGTCCTGGTCTTGGTGAGCTCGCCGCCCTGGGGCAGGACGGCCGTGAAGCAGTCGGCGGTCATCGGCCGGGCGGTCCCGGGGCCGTCGTGCACCGCCAGGGGCACGGCGAGGGCGACGGCGAACGGGACGACGGCGAGCACACCGGCGGGGCGGCGTGGACGGAAGGTCATTGCGTGGTCTCCTCGGACCCGGCGGGTCAAGCGGACGCGCCGGACACATATGGTAACGATCCTGTGACTGAGGGCTACCCTCGAAGGAGTGATCGCGAACCTGCCGTCCGGAAGGCGTGCCGTAGCATGCCTTTGAAGATCCACTTCGGGAGGTCGTCATGGTGGACGCCGGTGAGCTGCGGTACCTGCGACGCTGTGTGGAGCTGGCCACCGAGGCCCTGGAGGCCGGCGACGAGCCGTTCGGCTCCGTGCTGGTCGGCGCGGACGGGCGGATCCTGGCCGAGGACCACAACCGCGTGGCCGCCGGCGATCGGACCCGACACCCGGAGTTCGCGTTGGCGCGCTGGGCCGCCGAGCACCTGACGCCCGACGAGCGCGCGGCGGCGACCGTCTACACCTCCGGCGAGCACTGCCCGATGTGCGCCGCCGCGCACGGCTGGGTCGGCCTCGGCCGCATCGTGTACGCGTGCTCCTCCGAGCAGCTCGTGGGCTGGCGCGCCGAGTGGGGCGCCCCCGCCTCGCCCGTGCGGGCCCTACCGATCCGCGACGTGGTCCCGGACGCGGTGGTCGAGGGCCCCGTCCCGGAGCTGGTCGAGCAGGTGCGGGCCCTGCACCGCCGATTCCTCGACTCCGCCTGACCTCCGGTCGGCCACCGGCCTGAAAGGGCGCTCCCGACCGGGATGGGGCCGACCGTGAAAGACCTTGGCCGGGACATTCCCCCGCTTTTACGCGAGCCCCCTCGGGCAACGCCTTTCATGGCGAGTCCAAAATCCACGCAACATCCACTTCTGTCCTGTTGTGGATCCGCTGGTGGGTGCTTGTAATGGGATGTGTCCAATCTCGAAGGTTCGAAGGAGGATGGAAAATGTTGGCTCAGAAGGAAATCACCCAGGTCGGCACCACGACCGACGCGGCGGCGGTCGGCTCCCTGATGGTGGAGCCCGAGGCCGTGATCAGCGACGCTCCGGTGTTCAGCCCCAGCGCCGTCGGTGTCCTGTTGTTGCTGATCCTGCTGTCGCCGAAGGAGCCGAAGAGCAAGTGAACCGAGCCGCAACCTTAGGCCCGGGCTCGGCCGTACGCCGCGAGGACGCGACCCGCGCCCCCAAGGGGGTCGCCCGGTGATGCTCCCCGAAGCGGGCTCGTCCCGGGTGGTCTTCGCGACCGCGGCCGATGAACTGGCCGATCGCGTTCTCGGCGTCCTGCGGGGCGCCGAGAACGCGGCCTTCATCGCCCGGCACGTCGACGCCGCACCCGACGCGATGGCGGCCCTCGCGGCCCTGCGCGTCGTCGGCGCGGACGTCTTCGCCCCGCACCTGTTGACCGACACCCGCCTCGACCCGGAGGACGCCGCCGCGGTGGCGCGCTCGCTCACCGCCTTCCCGACGGCGACCGTCGCCCCCGGCGCTGCGGAGGACCCCGCCGCCTGGGCCGTCGCCTGGCGCGACTGGGCGGTCGCCGAACTGCTGGCCAGGCTCGACGGCGGCAGGCATCCGGTGCCGCCGCCCGGCGAGGAGCCGCCGCCCGACGACTGGCGGAGCCGGAGCGCGCGGATGGCGCAACTCGCGCCGCTGGCCACGCCCGAGTTGGACGGGCCCGTCCACGAGGCCGCGCGCCGCGACACCCTCGCGCTGTGCCGCGGCGTCACCCGATCGATGCTGCGCCGCGACTACCTCACCGCCGTGCGCCTGATCCGCTGGCTGGCCCGGCTGCACCGGGACGGCGTCGCGCTCCCGCTCGACCCGCGCCCGGCCCTCGACCACGCCGCGATGCTCGGCGGGCACGGACCGCGCACCGCACTCGACATCGCCGTGGCCGAACGGATGCTCGGTCCGAACGGAGAGGAGGACCGGTGAGCGACACCGCGCCGGTCGCCGTGACGGCACGGCGGGTCGCCGACCGCGCACTGTCCTGGCTGCACGCCCACCGCGAACTGGGCGCCATGCCCGTTGACAGCACCGCGGACCTCGGCGACCCCGACAGCGTGTACAAGCCGCTCGGCGAGACCACCCTCGCGGCGTCCCTGATCCTGCGGGACGCCGACTCCGGCGCGGGTCAGCAGGTCGCCGCCCAGAGCCTGATCGACTACGCGTGGGGGCAGATGCGCGAGGGCGACCTGCTGTACGACCGGCAGATCCGGCACACGCTGATGAGCGACCCGCTGGAGACGTACGCGCATTTCGTGCGCGTGGGCTACCGGCACCCGCGGCTCGACGGGCTGCTGGCCCACAACGCCGCGCTGCGGTCGGTCCGGGCGATCGAGGTGGTCCCCAACCGGCGGATGGCCGTCGCCAACGCCGCCCGCATCGTGGGTCTCGACCACGGCGTCGACTGGGACGACCTGTTGCGCGCGACCTGGCTCGGCGGGGATCCGGAGCCGTGGGCGATCGACTGGATGACCGCCTACCACATGACCCACACCGTCTTCCACACCACGGACTGGGGGGCCCGGCCCGAGGGGCTGCCCGCCGACGTGGCGGGCTACCTGCGCGACTGGCTCCCGGTCTGGATCGACGTCTGGCGCGAGATCCAGCAGTGGGATCTGATGACCGAGCTGCTGATCGTGGGCGCCTGCCTCCCCGAGCCGTACTGGGACCCGGCGGACTGGCGGGTGCTGGAGGAGATCCAGCACGACGACGGGTTCGTTCCGCGCGACGGCGAGCCCGTCGCCGAGGACCCCGCGCAGCGCTTCCGCGAGCACCAGCACACCGTGGTGGTGACCGCGGTGGCCGGGACCATCGCCGCCGCCCGCGCGGCCGACGCCTCGGTGGCCTCGTGATGACCGTCGGGGGCCTGGACGAACTGCTCGAGCCGGTGGTGGCCGCCGCCGGCGGCGCCAGCGCCGTGGTCACCGGCATCGTTCGGGGCGACGAGCGCGCCGTGCGCCGGCACGGCACCCTCGGGCGCACCGGCGTTCCGCGCACGGTGCCCGCGGATCTGGACACCCGGTTCGAGATCGGATCGCTCACCAAGACGTTCACCGCGCTGCTGCTGGCGGAGATGGCGGCCGACGGGCTGGTCCGCCTCGACGATCCGGTCGACCTGTACCTGCCCGCCGACGCCCGCCTTCCCGCCTCGCCGGGCCCGCCCGTCACGCTGCTGCACCTGGCCACGCACACCTCCGGCCTGCCGCGGCTGCCGCCCGGGCTGCTGGCCCGGGCAGCGCGCCACTGGTTCACCAATCCCTACGCCGCGTTCGGCACCGCCGACCTCATGGCGGCGCTGCCGCGCGCCCGCCCGCGCTTCACGCCGGGGAGGCGGGTCTCCTACTCCAACTTCGGCGTGGGCCTGCTCGGGGTCGCGCTGTCCCATGCCGCCGGCGAGGGGTACGAGGGCCTGCTGCACGCGCGGGTGGTGGAACCGCTCGACCTGACCGACACCGACGGCGACCCGTACGGCCCGCAGGCCACCGGTCACTGGCACGGCAGGCCCCGCCCGCCGTGGCTCATCCCGGGGCTCGCCGCCGCGGGGGCGCTGCGCTCCACCGGCCGGGACCTGCTGCGCTACGTGTCCGCGTTGCTCGACCCGGCGTCCGTCGCCGTCCCGTCGCTGAGCGCGGCGCTCGCCGACGTGCGGCGGCCCCGTCCCGTCGGACCGACCGGCAGGCCCCGCTGCCTGGTGTGGAACCTGCGCAGGGAGACGACGCACGACCTCGTCCACCATTCCGGCGCGACCCGGGGCTTCACCGCCTTCGTCGGGTTCGGCCCGGGAACGGGGACCGGGATCGTCGCCCTGGCCAACACGACGTCGTCGATGCGGAGCCCTTTCATCCAGGCCGCCTACGATGCGCTCCGCGCCGTTTCCGCTGGAAAGCCCACTTATACATAGATATTCCCCGAATCCAGGGAAAGGGGACCGTCATGATCGAAGTGAAGAACATCGAAAAGCCGGACGAGCGCCGGGACTTCCCGCTCGGGCACCTGGAGGTGCTCCAGATGACCGGGCTGGTGTTCGGCGTGGGGACGATGGAACCCGGCTGGCGCTGGTCGGAGTCCGTCAAGCCGATCGCCGGCACCGAGTACTGCGAGACCGGCCACCAGGGCTACGTCCTGGAGGGCAGGCTGCGCGTCCGGATGCGGGACGGCGACGAACAGGAGGTCGGCCCCGGCGACGTGTTCGTGATCCCTCCGGGCCACGACGCGTGGGTCGTCGGCGACACCGCCTTCCGGGCCTTCGACTTCGCCGGACAGATGGACGAGTACGCCAAGGAGCGCGGCTGACCCTCATCGCCGCCGTCGGCGCAGGGCGACCACGGTGATCGCCAGGGCCGCGGCGCCGCCCGCCAGGGCGAGCCGGCGAGCCGTTCCCGGCGGCACCGGACGGTCCGGTCGTGGGGCCGTCCGGTGCAGGCCGGCGGCGAGGACCTCGGCCAGGTGAACGGGGACGTGCCCGGTGCCGGCCTCCTGCTCGATCTGGGTCCGGCAACTGAAGCCGTCCGCCAGGACCAGGGTGTCCGGCGACGCGTCGCGGACCGCCGGGAGCAGGCCCAGCTCGGCCACGTCCCGGGAGACCTCGTAGTGGCCGCGGGTGAAGCCGAAGTCGCCCGCCAGCCCACAGCAGCCGGCGTCCAGCACGTCCGCGTCGACACCCGCCCTCTCCAGGAGCCGCCGGTCGGCCTCGAAGCCCATGACGGCGTACTGGTGGCAGTGGCGTTGCACGATCGCGCGGGCGTGGGCGGGCTCGACCTGCGGCGGACGCCAATCCGGGGCCCGTTCCTCCAGCAGTTCGGCGAGCGTCCGGGTCTGCCCGATCAGGAGCCGCACGTCCGGATCCTCGGGCAGCAGTTCGGCCGCGTCGGAGCGGAGCACGGCGGTGCAGCTCGGCTCCAGCCCGACGATCGGCGTGCCCCGACGCAGGTCCTCGCGCAGAACGTCGAGGGTTCGGCGCAGGGCGCGGCGCGCGATGCCGAGCTGGCCGGTGGAGATCCAGGTGAGGCCGCAGCACACCGTGCCCCGGGGGACCCTCACCCGGAACCCGGCGGCTTCGAGGACCTCGACGGCCGCGCGCCCGATGGCCGGAGTGAAGGAGTTGGTGAACGTGTCCGGCCAGAGCACCACCTCGCCGCGCGCTCCGTCGCCCTTCGGCCGCCGTCGCCGCCACCAGCCGGTGAAGTGCCCCTCGGCGAACAGGGGCACCGGCCGTTCGGAGGCGATGCCGCCCGCCGCCTTGATCACCCGGCTCAGTCCCGGCATGCGGGTCAGCGCGTTGACCGTCCCGGGGGCACGGCGGGCCATCGCGGCCCACAGCGGCAGCCAACCCATCGAGTAGTGGACGACGGGCCGCACCCGCCCCCGGTAGTGGTGGTGTAGGAACTCGGCCTTGTAGGTGGCCATGTCGACGTTGACGGGACAGTCGGCCCTGCACCCCTTGCAGGCCAGGCACAGGTCGAGGGCGTCGCGGACCTCCGTCGAGCGCCATCCGCCGTCGATGGGGGAGGCGTTGCGGAGCATCTCGAACAGCAGCCGCGACCGGCCCCGCGTGGAGTGCTCCTCCTCCCGGGTCGCCCGGTAGCTGGGGCACATCACCCCGCCCTCCAGCGACCGGCACTTGCCGACGCCGACGCAGCGCGCGGCGGCGGCGCTGAAGCGGTCCCCGTCGTGGGGATAGGAGAAGACCGTCGCGGGCTCGGCGGGCCGGAACCCCGCCCCGAACCTGAGGTCGTCGTCCAGCCGGTACGGCGCGACGACCTTGCCGGGGTTCATCCGGTCGTGCGGATCGAAGGCCGACTTCAGCCGGGCGAACGCCTCCGTCAACTCGGGGCCGAACATCTTCTCCAGCAGCTCGCCCCGGGCCTGGCCGTCGCCGTGCTCGCCCGACAGCGACCCGCCGTACCCGACGACCAGGTCGGTCGCCCGCTCCACGAAGGCGCGCATGGTGGCGACGCCCTGGGCCGTCTTCACGTCGAACGGCATGCGGACGTGGACGCACCCTTGGCCGAAGTGCCCGTACACCGCCGGCTGCCCGTACCCGAACTCGCGGAACAGCCCGTTCAGGTCGCGCAGATAGCCGGGGAGCCGTTCGGGCGGAACGGCGGAGTCCTCCCAGCCCGGCCACGCGTCCGGCTCGCCGGGCGCGTGCGCGGTGGCGCCGAGCCCCGACTCGCGGACCTGCCACAGTTGCCGCTGGTGCTCCGGGTCGTCGAAGAGGGTCGAGCCGATGGCGTCGCGGACGTCGGCGATGAGGTCCCGCGCCCGGTCCCGGCACTCCTCGATCGTGTCTCCGGCGAACCCCACCATCAGGTAGGAGTCGCCCTCGGGCAGCAGTTTCAGGGCCTCCGGGTGCAGGTGCTCGGCCCTCTCGAACCCCAGCAGGCGGTCGTCCAGGCCCTCCAGCGTCTGCGGCCCTCGCGGAACGATGTCCGGAACGTGCTCGGCGGCGGTGGCGAGGTCCGGGAAGCCCAGCACCGCCACCGCCGTGTGCCGGGGCACCGTGACGAGCTCCAGCTCCGCGCGCAGCACCGTGACCAGCGTGGACTCCGACCCCACGAGAAGACCCGCGACGTCGAAGCCCTGCTCGGGCAGCAGCGAGTCCAGGTTGTAGCCGGACACCCGGCGGGGGATGCGGGGATAGCGCGCCCGGACCTCGTCGCCGTACCGGTCGCGCAGCGCGGTCAGGGCCCGGAAGAGCTCGCCTAGACGGTCGCGCCGGGAGGTCAACCGGGCGAGCTCCTCGTCGCCGGTCCGGCCGACCCGGATCCGCAGCCCGTCGTGACAGAGCACCTCCAGCCCGCGGAGGTTGTCGACGACCTTGCCGTACGCCTGCGCGGTGGAGCCGCACGAGTTGTTGCCGATCATCCCGCCGATCGTGCAGTTGGCGTGGGTGGACGGCCGGGGCCCGTACTGCAGGCCGTGCGGGGCCAGCCGCCGGTTCAGGTCGTCGAGCACGATGCCGGGCTCCACCGTGCACAGCCGCCGGTCGGGGTCCACGGAGAGCAGCCGGTTGCAGTACTTGCTCCAGTCGATGACCACGGCGGCGTTGCAGCACTGGCCGGCCAGGCTGGTGCCGCCGCCGCGCGACAGCAGCGGCGCGTCGTGCTCGCGGCACACCGCGACGGCCTCGACCGCGGCCTCCACGGTGCGCGGCACGACCACGCCGATCGGCACGTGCCGATAGTTGGAGGCGTCGGTGGAGTACGCCGCGAGGCTCCCGGCGTCGAAGCGGACCTCGCCGTCCACCCGTGCCCGCAGGGCGCGTTCGAGGGCGCGCGGGTCGGGCCGGGGCCGGGTGCCGCGGACGACGGGCGGAGGAAGATCGACAACGCTCATGGGCTCCGTCACCTGGACCTCTCCTGGATGCGGTCTCCTGACCTGCTGCCCCGGCGGCGAACGGCTAAGCGCCGCCGAAGGTCACCGCCCGGGAAGGACTCCGCCCGCATCCGGTATCGCCCGTCCGGCCGCCGCGTTCGGGGTGACGTCGGCGGTCCGAAAATCGTGTTCGAGTGCGTAGAAGTGGCCGGTGATGTGCTTTCGGTGAGCACTCATCCGGTGTTCTCTTGTGCGCAACTCACAAGAAACACCACCGAGATGCAGGCTGTGGAGAGGTGTGAGACCATGCCCCTGAGTTGTCTCCGGCTGATGCGAACGGGTGCAGGTCATGGGGCGGGCGAGCGGGCGGGAGAGGGCCGGGCTGCCTTCCGGCCGTCATCACCTTTCCCGCGAACACGTCGTCGACAACCAACTCGGCCGAGTGCTGCAGGCGGTGGTCGAAGTGGCCGGCACGAAAGGCTACGGCGCGCTCACGGTGGACCGCATCGTCGCCCATTCCGGAGTCTCCCGCCGCACTTTCTATGAGCTCTTCCGCAACAAGGACGAGGCGTTCATCGGCGCCTACGACACGGTGGTGAACCGGATGTCGGAGGCGATCGTCGAGAGCATGGAGACGGCCGACGACCCGGCCGCCAAGATGCGCGCCGGGCTGTCGGAGTATTTGCGGTTCCTGTCCGCCGACCCGTTGGCCGCGCGGGTCGCCGTCGTCGAGGTGCTGGCCGCGGGTCCCGAGGCCGTGGCCCGGCGGGACGCGACCCGACGGCGGTTCGTCCGCACCATCGCGGCCTTCGTGCGGGAGCTCGACCCGGACTGGCCGGAGCCCGAGCTGACCGCGGAGGGCATGGCGGGCGCCGTCCGCGAACTCGTCTACTTCCGCATCCTGCGCGGCGAGACCGAGACCCTGCCCGCCCTTTTCCCCGGGTTGCTCAGAATGTTCGTGATGCCCCGTCGCGCCCGCGGGCCGCGCGAGGCCCATTGACGCCGTGCGCAAGGCCCCGGAACGGAGGGGAGCCATTCCGGGGCCTTGCACCGCGCATCCCGATGCACCGCCGGCCGGGTGTCCAACGGCGGGCGGCGGGGCCTTGCGCATCGGGGGCGGCGCCCGGTGCGGGCGTCGAGGGCGACGCCCTGAATCGCGATCAGGAAACCTGGCCCCCAGCGCTATCGCATGCAGTCAAGCACGGGTCTTCGAAGATCACGATGAGAAGACCGGAATTCGCGGGCACGACCCGGAGCCGCCCTTTCGAAACGCCCTGACACGCCGGTCGAATGGCGATAATCGGCGCGATGGGGCCACCCGGGGGAGCCCGCCCCCGACCGCCCGTTCCCGGCCGGTGGGCCCGCCGATCGGGTGATCGCGTGCGTAGGATGCCGGGCATGGCATCGCGCACCTGGCGGATCCTGGCCCTGCCCCCGCTCGACGAGGGGCTGCTGCGCGGGCTGGTCGCCCCGCTCGGCGACGCCGCCGAACTGCTGCTCCCCGCGACCCGGGACGCCGCCGGGCTGCACGCGGCCCTCGCGGACGCCGACCTGGTGATCGGCGACTACACCGGACTGCTGGCCATGGACGCGGCGGCGGTGGCGGCGGCCCCCCGGCTGGCGTTCGTGCAGATGCCGCAGGTCGGGGTGGACGGCTGCGACCTGGCGGCGCTGACCGGGGCCGGGGTGCCGGTGGCCAACACGGCGGGGGCCAACACCCGGGCGGTCGCCGAGTGGGCGGTCGGGGCCGCGTTCGCGCTCTGCCGCCACCTGGCCTGGGCGGACCGGCGGGTCCGGGCGGGGGAGTGGCCGCAGCCGGAGCTGCTGATGCGCGGCACCCGCGAGATCCACGCCCAACGGGTCGGGATCCTGGGCCACGGCGCGATCGGGGCCGAGACGGCCTCGCTGTTCGCGGCGCTGGGGGCCCCGGTGTCGTACTGGTCGCGCACGCCCAAGCCGGACGCCGTCGCCGAGTACCGCCCGCTCGACGACCTGCTGTCGACCTCCGACGTGCTCGTCCTGGCGCTGCCCCTGACGCCGGAGACCGCCGGACTGCTGGACGCGGCGAGGCTCGCCCTGCTGCCCCATGGCGCGCTGCTGGTGAACGTCGCGCGGGGCGGTGTCGTCGACGAGGCGGCGCTGCTCGCCGCCCTGGACTCCGGAGCGCTGGGCGGGGCGGCCCTCGACGTGTTCGCCGAGGAGCCGCCCCCCGTGGCCTCACCGCTGCGCGCGCACGACAACGTCCTGCTGTCGCCCCACGTGGCCGGCGCGAGCGGTCAGGCCCAGCTCAACATCGTTCAGGTGGTCGTCGACAACATCACCGCCGCCGTCCGCGGAGAGCCGGTCCGCAACGTGGTCAACGGCGTCGACCCGCTGATCCGCCTCCGCTGAACGTCAGGGGCCGGCGGCCTGTCGCTCCGGCTCGGCGATGGACCCCCAGTAGGCCAGGTCGTCCTTCTCCAGGTGCGAGATCTGGCTCCAGAACTCCCGGTCCTCGGCCTCGGCGGCGACCTGGGCGCTGAGGATCGGCATCGCCATGGTGACGGCGTCGGCCGCTTCGAGGGTCGCGGGGGTCACGTCGGCCGGCAGCGCCACCGGGGCGCGGTGGTGGCGTCCGCGCTTGCGGATCCGTACGGGGGACGAGGCGGGGAGGCGTCCGACGGCGGTCTTGCCGAGGGCCAGCGCCAGGCTGCCGACGATCGCGACCGCCAGCAGCTCGCCCAGGGCGGGCCCCGAGCGGTCCGCCGAGTCGTCGCGCTCGCGCGCGCCGACCGTCCCGGCGGCGGTGGCGGCCGCGGTCAGGTCGCCGTGGATCGCGTCGAGCCGCCCGGCCGGCGGGGCGGGGGCGGCGTGCTTGGGGGCGTACTCCTTCTCGGTCCTCGGGGTCCCGCCGCCGGAGACCACCGACTCCACGGACCTGCCGGCGACCTTGACCTGCGCGGGGTAGCCGTAGCCGACGATGGAGTCGGTGGAGCGTTCCTTGCGCTTGAGGTGGACGCCGTCCGCGTTGGCCTCGATGGTGTGGACGGTGTCGCCGTCGGCCCTCTCCACGATGCCGACGTGTTGGATGTCGTCCAGGCTCTTGGAGCCGGACCAGGCGAAGAAGACGATCGCGCCGGGCTCCGGGTCGGTGCCCCAGGCGTCCTCCTTCTTGAACCACTGGGCGTGGAAGGGCGTGTAGGCGAACTGCCCGGCCCACTCGGTGACACCCGCCTTGTCGGCGGCCCAGGCCAGGAACATGTCGCACCAGGGCGCCGTCTTGAAGTAGGAGTCCTGATCGACGTTCTCGCCGTACCAGTCGCCGTACTTGGTGTAGCCGTCCGACTTCTCACGGTAGCCGAGTTCGTCCTTGGCGACGTCGAGCAGTTTCTTCCCGATGGGATCCATGAACTCTCCTTCAGGACCGCCTACCGGGTTAGCTGACGGGTTCGGGCCAGGAGTCGCCCTACCGCACACGGCGGATTCACCCCAGGAGCAGTGGGTCCCCGGCTCCCGGGGACGCGGGGGCGCCACCGGGACTCGGCGTCCGGTCCGCACCCCCCGGGAGGGGAGGTAGGTGACGGACCGTTATCAGGGCAAAGTACTGACCGTTAAAGGGTCGGGCAAGGATGCGTAAAGTAAAATCACCCAGAGTGTCCATGTAGGTACGAACCGTACTTACAGTCCGTTTCCACCCCGAATCGGGCTGCACGGCCGTTCCCGCCGTGCGATCGGGGTCAGACGCGCACGCCGGAGGTCTCCAGCACCGAGACCCTCCCCGTGTCGAGTTCGTAGTAGGCGCCGACGAGTCCCAGCCGCCCCCGACGGACCCGATCGGTCAGCGCCGGGTCCCGTTCGAGGACCGCCACCGTGCGGCTGACGTGCGCGCGCACCGTCTGGTCCGTGAGATCGCCGCCGCGACGATGGGCGTCGGCCACGGCGGGCCGCAGCGCGTCCGCCACCCGGTCGAGATGGCCGGGCAGGGACCGCCCGTTGTCGATCGCGTCGATGGCAGCCCGCACCGCGCCGCACCGCTGGTGCCCCAGCACCACGATCAGCGGCACGTCGTCCTGCACCGGCCCGTACTCGACGGAGCCGATGACGAGGTCGTCCAGGCTCTCGCCGCCCGTGCGGATGACGAACAGGTCGCCGATGCCCTGGTCGAAGACCGCCTCCGGGGGCACCCGCGAGTCGATGCACGACACCACGGTCGCGAACGGGTGCTGCTCGGCCGACACCTCCCAGCGGCGCTCGGTGCTCTGGTGCGGGTGCTGCGGCCGGCCCGCGACCCACAGCCGGTTGCCGGCCGCCAGTCGGGCCCACGCCTCGGTCGGACTCGGCCGGCCGTGCGCGGGCGGCGTCGAGCGCGGGGCCCGGCCCGTCGGCGTGCGCGCGCCCCCGCCGGCCCCCGCCGCCGCCGTGCCGTCGTCCGTGCAGCCGGCCAGGGCCGGGCCCAGCAGCGCGAGCCCGGCGGTGGCCAGGGCACCGCCCAGGACCCGGCGGCGGTCGGGCCGGGCGGTGCGGTCCGCGATCGGATCGGCGACGGATTCGGCGGTGTACGGGTCCCGGTGAGCGTCGTGAGCGTGTCGGGGGGCAGCGGACATCATCGGCCGTCCTTCCGGCTGATTCCCGGCCGTCCGGACCGCGAAGTCCGGTCGGCGCTGCGGAATATGCCATAAGGGTGATTTGTCGCGAACCCCCGAAGGATAATCCTCGCCCTGTCTGTCCGGATCGTCGGGTTATGTTTTGCTGGCCGCCCCGCTCCCGCAAGCTCGCCGTTGCGGCATTCGTCCCTTTCTTGGTGTTATCGCTGGTCAGTGGACCACTCCGGCGTCGGACGCCGATCACCCGACGGCGCGGCGCGCGAGCCCCGGCCGACTCCCGAGAGCACCGGTATCGACGCCGTGAAGTCCGTCACCTTTGTCTCTCCGCACCGGCACCGTTATCGCACCTCGACGATTTCGTCCCTTTGTTCGCCGCATTCGAGGTGGTCGACTTCTCGTTCGGGCCCTTCGGCGGGGTGGGCGGGCGGAACGCCGCCGTACGGTGCGCCGTCGGTGGGCTCGACGGAGGTTTTCGGCGTCGCGTCCTTGTCAGGCGGGCGGGGCGGGGTTATACAGGTGATAACAATGTTACGGAGAACTCATGCGCGTCGACTACCTCGAAGGCACGATGGCCCCCGTCCGTGAGGAGACCACCCTCACCGACCTGGCCGTCACCGGCGCCCTGCCGGAGCGGCTGAACGGCCGCTACCTGCGCAACGGCCCCAACCCGATCGGCGAGATCGACCCCGCGGCGTACCACTGGTTCACCGGGGACGGCATGGTCCACGGGGTCCGCCTGCGCGACGGCCGCGCCGAGTGGTACCGCAACCGCTGGGTCCGCGGCCCCCGCGCCGCCCGGCTGCTCGGCGAGCCCGACCGTCCCGCCGGGGGAGCCGCCGGGATGGACCTCGTCGGGGCCAACACCAACGTGATCGGTCACGCCGGGCGCACCCTGGCGCTCGTCGAGGGCGGCATCACCAACCTCGAGCTGACCGACGAGCTCGACACCGTGGGGCCCTGCGACTTCGACGGCACCCTCGCCGGCGGCTACACCGCCCACCCCAAGCGCGACCCGCGCACCGGTGAGCTGCACGCCGTCTCCTACTCCTTCACCCGCGGCGACCGTGTGCAGTACTCCGTCATCGACGTCCACGGCCGGGCCCGCCGCACCGTCGACATCCCGGTCGGCGGGAGCCTGATGATGCACGACTTCGCACTGACCGAACGCCATGTCGTCATCTACGACCTGCCGGTCACGTTCGACGCCGACCGGGTCGCCCGGGCGAGCTTCCCGGCCCCCGTGCGCGTTCCGGCGCGCCTCGTCATCGACGCGCTCGTCGGACGGGTCAGGATCCCCGACCCGATCGCCGCCTCGGTCGGGCGGCGCGGATCGGGAGCGGGCCTGCCCTACCGCTGGGACCCGCGGCGCCCCGCCCGGGTCGGCGTCATGCCCCGCGAGGGCGGCGCGGACGACGTCCGCTGGTTCGAGATCGGGCCGTGCTACGTCTTCCACTCGCTCAACGCCTACGACGACGGCGACACCGTCGTGTGCGACGTCGTCCGGCACCCCAAGATGTTCGACACCGACCTGAACGGTCCGAACGAGGGCCGCACCTCGCTCGACCGTTGGATCATCGACCTGGCCGCCGGCAAGGTGGTCGAGTCCCGCCGCGACGACCGGTACCAGGAGTTCCCCCGCGTCGACGAACGCCTCACCGGGCACCGCCACCGCTACGGCTACGCCGTCGAGGTGCGGGAGGGCGCCGGCCCGAGCGACACCCTCCTCAAGCACGATCTGGTGGAGGACACCGTCCGGTCGCGGTCCTTCGGCCCCGACAAGGCCGTGGGGGAGTTCGTCTTCGATCCCGCCGCGCCCGACGCGGCCGAGGACGACGGGGTGCTCCTCGGCCTCGTCTCCGACCTGCCGACCGGGACCACCGACCTCACCGTCCTGGACGCCGCCACCTTGGAGACCATCGCCGCCGTCCACATCCCCGCACGCGTTCCGGCGGGCTTCCACGGCAACTGGGTCCCCTCCGCCTGACGATCGGCACGGCTACGAGGGCGACTCCTCCCGCTCGCCCGGATACAGGTCGGTGGCGATGCGGACGAACTGCGCGACCGACCGTTCCCGCGAGCCCTGCGCCCACGCGATGACGGTGGTGTACGGGCCGGCGTCCGCCACCGGCCGGTAGACGACGTCGGCCCTCGGGCTGCGTTCGGCCAGCCACGCCGGGACGAGCGCGACCGCCTGCCCGAGGGCCACCACCTCCAGCAACTGCGCGGCGTCGCGGATGACGGGCCCGGGCTTGAGATCGGTCGAGGGACAGGGGACGAGCTCGCCCTCGGCCGTGTCGTACCCCAGCGAGTAGGCCCGCTCCGCCGGGGTCGACCGCTCCCAGCGCGGCATCGGCTCGCGTCGCAGGTCACGGCAGTACAGCGGGTCCCGGTGGGCCAGGGAATGCCCGACGGGAAGGGCGGCGACCCGCGGCAGGACGTCCAGCACCTCCAGTTCGAGCCCGCCGCGGTCGTACGGAGACCCCAGCACCGCCACGTCGGCCCTGCCGTCGCGGACCATGGCCGCCTGCTCTCGATGGCCGCTGACCACGAACTCGGCCTGCGGCCCGCCGGGCAGGGCCCGGTAGACGTCGAGGACGCGCCGCAGGATGTCGGTCGCGATCCCCGGCTTGGCGGTCACCACCAGGGCGGTCGACGCCTGCGCGGCGCGGTGCGCCCGCCGGCTGAAGGCGGTCACCGCGTCGAGCGCGCCCCGCGCCTCGCGGAGCAGGGACGCCCCCAGTTCGGTGAGCGCGACCCCGCGGGCCTCCCGCTCGAACAGGTCCGCCCCGAGCCGACGCTCCATCCGGCGGACGGCCCTCGACAGCGGAGGCTGGGCGATGCCCAGGCGTTCGGCCGCCCGGGAGAAGTTGAGCTCCTCCGCCACCGCGACGAAGTACCGCAACTCGCGCAGGTCAAAAGGCTCCATACCGGCAGGCTAGGCGCGCTCCGGCGCATCGGTATTCCACTTTTGTGCGTGATTCCCGGGCCCGCCCTCCCCGGTCGCCGTGGGATGCGGCCGGTTGACACCGTCCGCGCCGAGAGTCCTATAGTACTAGGTAACTAGATAAATGGAGGCTCGCGATGATCGAGTTCCATCTGGACGACCGGTCCGGGCTCTCGCCGTACCTGCAGTTGGCCCGGCAGGTGCGCCAGGCGCTGCGGCTGGGCCTGCTGCACGAGGGGGACCAGCTCCCCACCGTCAAGGAGGTGGTGGGGCGGCTGGCGATCAACCCCAACACGGTGCTCAAGGCGTACCGGGAGCTGGAGCACGAGGGGCTGGTGGCCGCCCGGCCCGGGGTGGGGACCTTCGTGACGGCGACCCTGGCGGACGCCTCGCTGGCGGCGCACGGCCCGCTGCGCCAGGAGCTGCGGCGCTGGCTGGCCAAGGCCCGTCGGGCCGGGCTCGACGACGAGAGCATCGAGGCGCTGTTCATGACGACCTTTCGGTCCACCGCTCAGGAGGAGATAGCGTGACCGCCGTTCTGCGAGCCCGGGGCCTGGGCAGGAGGTACGGCCGGCGCTGGGCGTTGACCGACTGCACGCTGGACGTCCCGGCCGGCCACGTCGTGGGCCTCGTCGGCCCCAACGGCGCCGGCAAGACCACCCTGTTGAGCCTGGCCAGTGGTCAGATCGCGCCGACGACCGGCGACATCACCGTGCTCGGGGAGACCCCCGGGTCCGGCCCGGCGCATCTGGCCAAGGTCGGTTTCGTCGCCCAGGACACGCCCACGTACGCCCGGCTGAGCATCGCCGAGCACCTGAGGCTGGGCGCCCGACTCAACCCCGGATGGGACGACGCGCTGGCGCGGGACCGCATCGCGCGGCTCGGGCTCGACCCCGACCGGCGGGCCGGACGGCTGTCGGGCGGGCAGCGCGCCCAACTCGCCCTGACCCTGGGCATCGCCAAACGGCCGGAGCTGCTGATCCTGGACGAGCCGGTCGCCGCGCTGGATCCGCTCGCCCGCCACGAGTTCATGCAGGTCCTGATGGAGGCCGCCGCCGAGCAGGAGTTCAGCGTGGTGCTGTCCTCCCACCTGGTCTCGGACCTGGAGCGCACCTGCGACCACCTGGTGGTGCTGGTCGACTCCCGCGTTCGACTGTCCGGCGATGTCGAGGGGCTGCTGGCCGCCCACCACCGGATCACCGGCCCGCGCCGCGACCCCGACCGGCTCGCCGCCGGGCAGCACGTGGTGTCCGCCAGCCACACCGACCGGCAGAGCACCTTCATCATCCGCACGGACGACCCGATCCACGACCCGGCGTGGACCGTCAGCCAGGTGAGCCTGGAGGACCTCGTGCTGGCCTACATGAGCCGGCCGGCCGAGACCGCGTCCGCCGGCCGCCCCGTACTGGAGATACAGCGATGATCTGGTTGACCTGGCGACAGTTCCGCGCCTCGGCCGCCGTGACGGCCGTCGCCCTGGCGGCCCTGGCGGCGGTCCTGGCGATCACCCGCCCGGGCATCGCCGACCGGCACTCGGCCGCGGTCGCCGCCTGCGGCCGATCCTCCGACTGCGAGCGGATCGTCGAGGACTTCTTCTACGACCACCAGCTCGGGTGGTTCGCGCTCATCGCCGTCGTGCTGCTGCTGCCGGCCCTCGTGGGGCTCTTCTGGGGCGCGCCGCTGATCGCCGGCGAGCTCGAGTCCGGCACGCACCGGCTGGTGTGGAACCAGAGCGTGACCCGCGTCCGCTGGCTGGCGGTCAAGCTGGTCGTCACCGGGGCGGCCACCGTGACCGTCGCCGGGCTGGCCAGTCTGGTGGCGACATGGTGGTCCGAGCCCCTCGACAAGGCCGCCGTCGAGCACTTCACGCGGATGTCGCCCCTGCTCTTCGACACCCGGGGCATCGCCCCCATCGGCTACGCGGCCTTCGCCTTCGTCCTCGGGGTGACCGTCGGGCTGCTGGTCCGTCGGACCGTTCCGGCCATGGCCGTCACGCTGGCCGTCTTCGCCGTCGTCCAGATCGCGATGCCGATGCTGGTGCGGCCCCATCTCATGTCGCCGGTCCGCATGAACACCCCGATCACCGTGGACAACATGGCGGGTCTGCAGGCGAAGGGGCCCGACGCCCCGCTCAAGGTGACCGTCAAGGCACCCGACCCCGACGCCTGGGTCCTCTCCAACGAGACCCTGAACGCGTCCGGACGCACGGTCGGCACCCTGCCCGCGCACCTGACCAACGGAGCCTGCCGGCCCCCCGCGGAACGCCCGCCCGCGAACCCCTCCGAGGTCACGGGCAGGCCGGGCCCTCCGCAGGGCTGCTTCGACGCGATCAAAAAACTCGGCTATCGACAGCGGGTGACCTACCAGCCGTCCACCCGTTACTGGGCCTTCCAGGGGATCGAGACCGGCATCTACGCCGTTCTCACCGTCGGTCTCGTGGGGTTCTGCGTCTGGTGGATCCGCCGCCGCATCTCCTGATCCCGATCGGCGGCCGTGTCCCGTTCGCGTCCCCGGTGCCCGTGATGTCTACTCGTTGTGCAGGACCTCGGCGATGGTGAGCCGAGCCGCCGACCGGGCCGGGACCAGGGCGCCGAGGACGGCGATCAGCACCCCCGCCAAGGCGGGCCCGACGAGCTGCGGCGCGTCCCAGACGTCCTTCATCGACTCCGGGAAGACGACGATGCCGACGTTGTCGACCAGCAGCCGGTGCGCGACCATCCCGAGGGGCACCCCGAGCAGCCCGCCGACCGCGCCGAGCGCCGCCACGGACGTCACCGTCATCGCCACGACCTGACGCGGGGTCATCCCGATCGACTTGAGCATGCCCAGGTCGCGACGCCGTTCCCGGGTGTTCAGCAGGACCGTGTTGAGGACGCCCAGGGCGGCGACGACGGTCAGCAACAGGGTGAACACCGACGCGAAGCCCACGATCGTCGCGGTGACGGCGTTCCCGGAGTCGTCCACCGTCGCGCGGACTCCGGGGGCGGCCGCCCGCACCGCGTCGACGTAGGCGCGCGTGTCGGCGCCGGGGGCGAGCCGGACCCGGTAGTCGACGGCCCGCAGGTCGGGGGAGAGCAACGCCAGGGTCTCCCAGTTGGAGGTCAGGCTGCGGGCGTCGCCGTCCATGAGCCCGCCGACGATGGTGACCCTCGCCTGCCGGCCGTTGAGGCGCAGGATGATCCGGTCGCCGACCGTCACCGCGTGCTGCGTCAGGAAGGACGGCCCGACGAGGACCTCGCCGGGGCCGGTCAGCCCGCGGCCGTGGACGATCTCGGGGGCGACGGCATCGAGGTCGCCCCGGTAGAACGAGGCGGACCGGGGTTCGGTGTGGCCGACGATGGCGACGCGGGCGAGCGCTCGGGCGGTGACGTGGGCCGCGCCGGGACCGGAGCGCAACGCCGCCTCGATCCGCCGGTCGCTCAGCTTCGCGTCGCCGACCGCGACGTCGACCCCGACACCCGTTCCGCCGCCCGCCTCGCCGAACGCCACCATGGTGCCGGTCAGGCCGGTGGTCAGGGTGACCGTGGTGACCCCCAACACGATCGCCGCCATGGTCAGGGCGCTGCGGGCGGGACGCGTGAACGGATGGCCCAGGCCCAGGCTGATCGAGCGCGGCAGCGGGGAGCCGCCGAGCCGGCGTTGCACGCGCAGCCCCCGCCCCGTGCGCGGGGCGCTGCCCGCGCTGATCGCCCGGGCCGCCGAGAGCCGGTGGGCGCGCAGGGCGGGGACGAGCGCGGCGAGCACGACGATCGCGGGCATCCCCACGAGGCCCGCGACGGACGCCCACGGACTGACGCCGATGGTGGCGCTGCCGGTGGGGATCCCGGTGAACGCGACCCGCAGAACGGGCCCCGCCAGCACGTTGCCGAGCAGCGTGCCGAGGACGCAGCCGACGGCGGCGGGCACCGACACCATCGCGAGATAGACCGCGACCACCTGGTTCGGGGTGAAGCCCAGCGCCTTGAGCACGCCGATGTGCCGGGACCCGGAGACCACCGCCCCGCTGATCACGTTCCCGACGATCAGCACCGAGACCAGCAGCCCGAGCACGCCGAACAGCGTCATGAACGGCAGATAGGCATCGGCCTGCGCGGAGAACGCCCGCTTGAGGGCGAGATGGGACTGCGCCGTGGTCAGCGAGCCCGGGGGCAGCCCGGCGGTGACATCGGCCAGCCCGGCGCGGACCCGCCCGTCCGTCGAGGCCTCCGCGAACCGGTAGAGCATCTGGAACGACGTCGGACGCAGCGCGGTCATCTGTCCGGGGGAGACCCAGGCGTCCGCGGACCTGCTCATGCTGGTGGCGAAGCCGACCACGGTGAGGGGCTGCGCCCCGGTCGCCGTGAGCCTCGATCCCAGCAGGTCCCGGTCGGGGGCGCCGTCGACGGGCCAGTCGACGACGATCTCCCCAGGGCCGGTGGCCCACCGACCCGCCAGCAGGTCGACGCGGTCCACCGGGCCGGCGGGATCGGCCCGCCCCACCACGGTGAGGGAACCGGCGGGCATCCACAGCCAGTCCTTCGGGACGTCGAGGACCCTCTGCCCGAAAGGCCCGGCGGCGGCCTTCACACCCGGCCTCCGAGCCGTCTCCGCCAGGCGCGCGTCCGTGACCCCGGCGGCGTCGAAGGTCGCCACCGCGTGGGCGCCGCGCTGCTGGGCGAAGGCCCGATCGAACGGCGCGGACGCGGCGGCGAGCAACGCCAGCGCGAGCAGGACCATCGTGGTGGTGCTCAGCACGACGAGCCCGATGACGATCGTCTGGAGCCTGCGCCGCCGCACCGCCGCCCGCGAGGCCCGCCACACGGCGCTCATCGGGCCGTCTCCAGCGCGCTCTCGCGGAACACCCGGCCGTCGGCGAACTCGACCAACCGGCCGGCGCACCGGGTGGCCAGGTGCGGGTCGTGGGTGACGATCAACAGGGTCTGGCCGATCTGGTTGAGGTCGATGAGCAGGTCCATGACCTGCTCGGCCGAGCGGCTGTCCAGGGCCCCGGTGGGCTCGTCGGCCAGCAGCAGGGCCGGGCGGTTCATCAGCGCCCGGGCCACGGCGACGCGCTGACGCTCCCCGCCGCTCAGCGCGGCCGGGTAGACGTTCCGGCGGTCGGCGACACCCAACTCCTCGAGGAGCTCCAGCGCCCTTCGGCGGGCGTGCCGGGCCGACGTCCCGGTCAGTTGGGCCGCGAGCGCCACGTTGTCCAGCGCCGGCAGGTCGTCGATCAGGTTGAAGAACTGGAAGATCATGCCGACGTGCCGGCGACGGAACAGCGCCAGCCCCGTCTCGTTGAGCGCCCCCAGGTCCTGCCCGTGGACCCGGACCGTTCCCGAGGTGGGGCGGTCCAGACCGGCGACCATGTTGAGCAGCGTGGACTTGCCGCAACCCGACGGCCCCATCACCGCGACCGCGTCGCCCGCGCGGATCTCCAGCGACACCCCGTCGAGGGCCTTCGTGTCGCCGTACTCCTTGTGGACGTCGTCCAGCCGGACGACGACCTGCTCCGAACCGCCGTTGTCAGTGGTCATGCCATGAACCTAGGAGTCGTCGGGCCGTGCGACGTCCGCCCCCGGATGTAACCCCCCGGACCCGTCATCCCCGAGATGTACGAGGGTGGACCCACGGGATGATTTCGCAGATCACGGCGTCGGGCCACGCCGGCCGGGGAGGTAGGGTGCCCCGGGTGAGCCCGTTGATCGTCGCCCTGGTGGTCGCCTGCGCCGCCGTCGTGTGGCTCGGCGCAGCGCTTGTCCGGGCGCGGCGGCGCTACCGGGACGCCATCGGCGAGCGCGGCTGGCTGCTGGAACGGGAACGCGAGAGCGCCGCCGGCGCGGCGGTCGACGCGGAACGGGCCCGGATCGCCGCGGAACTCCACGACATCGTCAGCCACAACGTCAGCCTGATGCTCGTCCAGGCCGGGGCCGCCCGTGAGGTGCTGGCCACCATGCCGGACGAGGCCGCGGCCGCCATGAACGCGGTGGAGACCGCCGGGCGGAACGCGATGACCGAACTGCGGCACCTCCTCGGTCTCCTCGCCCCGTCCCAGGACGGCGAGGACGGCGAGGACGAGCCCCACGGCACGGACCTGTCCCCGCAGCCGAGCCTGAGCGGGCTCAGCAGGCTGGTCGACCGCATCGCCTTCGCCGGCCTCCCCGTGGAGGTGCGGATCTCCGGGGAGCCCCGCCCCCTGCCGCCGGGGATCGACGTCACCGCCTACCGGATCATCCAGGAGGCGCTGACCAACACGCTCAAGCACGGAGACGCCGCGAAGGCCGAGGTGACGGTGCGATACGCCGACCGCCACGTGCGGGTGGAGGTGCTCAACAGCGGGCCCAGCGTGCTGACGGGCGACCGTTCGGCGTCGAGGGGGCGGGTGTCGGACGGGGCGGGGCGCGGCCTGCTCGGGCTGCGGGAGCGCGTCGCCGTCTACGGCGGGGACCTGGACGCCCGTCGCCGACTCGGCGGCGGTTACCGCGTCCGGGCCCGGATCCCCCTGGACCGGCCGTGACCGACGCGCCCGCCCCCGACCGCGGCCCCCGCGTCCTGATCGCGGACGATCAGGAGCTGGTCCGCACCGGCTTCCGCCTGATCCTGACCGCCCGCGGGATCGAGGTGGTCGGCGAGGCCGCCGACGGGGCCGAGGCGGTGGCGGCGGCGCTCCGGCTGCGACCCGACGTCGTCCTGATGGACATCCGGATGCCCGCCATGGACGGACTGGAGGCTGCCCGCCGCGTGCTCGCGCAGGTCCCGGAGTGCCGGGTGATCATGCTGACCACGTTCGACCTCGACCGGTACGTGTACGCCGCCCTCGCCGCGGGGGCCAGCGGCTTCCTGCTCAAGGACGTCACCCCGGCCCACCTGGCCGCCGCCGTGCGCCTCGTCGACACCGGCGACGCGCTGCTGGCCCCCTCCATCACCCGCCGCCTGGTCGAACGCTTCGCCGCCGGCGCGCCCGCCGCCCCGGCCCCGGCCGTCCATCGCGACCTCGCGGCCCTGACACCGCGCGAGTTGGAGGTGCTGACGCTGATGGGCCGGGGCCTGTCCAACACCGAGCTGGCGCACACGCTGACGCTCAGCGAGGCGACGGTGAAGACCCACGTGGCAAGGATCTTCGCCAAACTGGGCCTGCGCGATCGGGCCCAGGCCGTCGTGCTCGCCTACGAGACCGGTCTCGTAGCCCCCGGGGGACCCTCCGTTCGTCCGTCGTGACAAGAAACCTTGGACGGACCGCCGTAGCAGCACGAATGTGAAGCGGGTCACCATACCGGTCATGCGCATCGTGATTGCCGCTCTCATCGGCGTGCTGATGGCCGGGGGCGTCTCCGTCGGGGCCACCCAACTGATGGCCGACTCCTCCGACGACCCCGTCACCGGACAACTGCACAACTACGGGTCCCGCTGACGTGAGGAACGTCGATCGCGGTCCCGCCGCCGCGTTGGAGATCGTCGTACCCGCCCACAACGAGGCGGAACGGCTCCCGGCGGGCCTGGCGGAGCTGTGCGGAAGGCTGCGCGGGCTGCCCGTCCCGGCCGAGATCATCGTCGTCGACAACGCCAGCACCGACGGCACCGCCGACATCGTCCGGGCCTGGCGGGATCTGGGCCCCGTCCGCCTGGTGCGCTGCGAGACGCTCGGCAAGGGCGCCGCGGTCAGGGCCGGGCTGCTGGCCACCCGGGCGCCGTACGCCGGGTTCGTCGACGCCGACATGGCCACCGACCTCACGGCGCTGGACCGGGTGCTCGCCCTGCTCGCCGAGGGGCGCCCGGTGGTCGTGGGCTCCCGCCGCCACGCGCTCTCGGACGTGGAGGACCACGGCCGGCCGCTCCGGCGGCTCGGCGCCGTCGCCTTCAACCGGATGGTCCGCGACCTGGCGGGCGACCTGCCCGACACCCAGTGCGGCTTCAAGTTCTTCGCCGGGCCGCTGGTCCGCGCGGCGGCGGCCGACCTGCGCACCACGGGCTTCGCGTTCGACGTCGAGCTGCTCATGCACTGCATCCGGCGGGGCGCGGCCGTCACCGACATCCCCGTGGTGTGGCACGACCGTCCGGGCAGCACGTTCTCGGTGGGCCGGCACTCAGCGGCCTGCCTCATGGACCTGGCCCGCATCCGGCTCCGGGCCGGTCGGCGGCCCGCGACCGCGCCGGCGGCGGCCCGGTCCCTGGAGCCCGCCGTCGCGGCCGGCCCCTCCCAGGCCGGGCGGGGATGACGACGAACGTCGCCGGAACGCGGGTGGCGTTCGTCAACTGGCGGGATCCGTGGCATCCGGCGGCGGGCGGCGCCGAGCGCTACGCGTGGGGCCACGCCCGGCGGCTGGCCGCGCGCGGCGCCCGCGTCACCTTCGTGACCAGCCGCGCGCCCGGGCAGCGACGCCGTGAACGGGTCGAGGACGTGGAGTTCGTCCGGCTCGGCGGGCGGTTCACCGTCTACCCGCTGGTCCTGCTGTGGACGCTGACGCATCGCCGCTCCTTCGACGCGGTGATCGACTGCCAGAACGGCATCCCGTTCTTCACCCCGTGGGCGCTGCCCCGCCGCGTGCCGGTGTTCTGCGTCGTCCACCACGTGCACGACGCACAGTTCGGGCTGTACCTCCCGGGGTGGCTGGCCGGTCTCGGCCGGTTCCTGGAGGGCCCGGTCAGCCGCGTGACCTACCGCCGCCACGCGTTCGTCGTCGTGTCGCCCTCGACCCTCAAGGCCGTCCGGGGGCGGCTCGGCTGGCAGGGGGCCGTTCACCTGGTCCCCAACGGGACCCCCGCGCCGACGGTGCCTCCGGCGGCGCGTCCGGCGGGTGGGCCCCGGCTGGTCTGCGTGACCCGGCTCGTTCCGCACAAGCGGCCCGGCCGCCTGCTGGACCTGGCCGAACGACTGGCCGAGCGGCGTCCCGGGGTGCGGCTCGACATCGTCGGCACCGGACCGGAGGCGGCGGCGCTGGCGGCCGAGACCGCCGGGCGCGGCCTCGGCGACGTGGTGACGTTGCACGGTCACGTGTCCGAGGACGCCAAGTCGGCGCTGGTCGCACGCGCCGACCTGCACCTGAGCACCTCCCAGGGCGAGGGCTGGGGCCTGAGCGTGATCGAGGCGGCGGCGCTCGGCGTCCCGACGATCGCCTATGACGTGGACGGGCTGCGGGACGCCGTCCTCGACGGGGCGACGGGCTGGCTGGTCGACGCGGACGACGATCCGGTCGCCGGGCTGGTCGAGACGGCCGAGCGCGCCCTCAAGGAGCTCGCCGACCCCGCGCGACGCCGGGAGATCGCCGCCGCCTGCCGTTCCTGGGCGGGCGGGTTCGACTGGTCCAGGACGAGCGACCGGATGGCGGCGCTGATCGTCGAGGCGGTGCGGACCGAGCCCGCCGTGCGTCGGCCTCGGTCGCGGTCGAGCCGGAGGCGGTCCTTGAAGACCATGGAGAGATAGCGGTCGACGTGCTCGTCACCGTTCCGGGTGCCGACCATGATCCACCCCTGCCGCCGGATGGGCTCCCGGTCCTCCGCTCGGCCGGTCAGACGCGCACGCTGGTGAGCAGGTGCCAGATGACCCGCTCGTACTCGTCCCTGACGCGGGGCTTGTCCTGCTCGGCCGCCTCCGCGAGGGCCATCCCGGCCGCGCCGAGGATGTGGAACGTGATGCGCGCCAGCGGCTCCAGAGGCAGCGTGACCACGTCGGACGCGTCCGCCACCGCGTGGACGAGCTGCTCGATCTGGCCGTACGCGTACTCCTCCTCGCACTCCTTCCACCGCTCCCAGCCCAGCGCGATCGGCGCCTCCTGCCAGACCACGCGCCCGTAGACCGGATCGCAGCAGCGGTCGAGGAACGAGCCCAACGCGGCCCGCACCATCGCCCACGGGTCGTCGCCGGCGGCCTCCACGGCCGCCGTCACCAGTCGCACCGTGTCGCCCTCCAGCCCGTCGAACACCGCCTGGAACAATGCGATCTTGCTCGCGAAGTGGTGGTAGACCGCGCCGCGGGTGACCCTGGTGTCGGCGGCGACGTCCTCGAGGGCCGTGCCGGCATAGCCGCGTTCGGCGAAGCGGCGGGTGGCCGCCTCGAGCAGGGCGGCCTTGGTCGCCTCCGAGTACTGCTCGCGCCGGCTCTTGACAGGTGACATGCGATGAGTATACGAACATACGTAGAGTATGTGTCCAACGTCGAGTATGTGCCCGTCGCCTCGTGTCGCCGGAGCGGGTCGCGGCCGGTCACCCAGCAGGCTGGAGACGATCGATGACCGACACGGAGCTGATCTTCAACCCGTTCGAGCCGGGCTTCACCGATGACCCCTATCCCGCCTACCGCGACCTGCGGGACGCCGATCCGGTGCACGAGTCCCCGTTCGGGCTCACGGTCGTGAGCCGCTACGAGGACGTCGGGGCCCTGCTGCGCGCCGGCCTCTCGGTCGACTCCCGGCTGGTCGCGCCCGGCATGTACCGCGACCAGTTCGACAGGCTGGACATCGCCGAGCCGACCCTCAGCCTGTCCATGCTCGACCGGGACCCGCCCGACCACACCCGGCTCCGCTCCCTGGTGACGAAGGTGTTCACCCCCCGTTCGGTCGCGGCGCTGGAGCCGATGATCACGGAGTTGGTGGACGACGCTCTCGACCGGATCGAGGAGTCCGGGCGGGTGGACCTGGTGGAGGCGCTGGCGTTCCCGCTGCCGTTCACGGTGATCTCGCGGATGCTCGGCGTGCCGACCACCGACCACATCCGCATCCGGGCGCTGAGCGGCACCATCGTGCGGTCCCTCGAACCGGTGGCGGACCCGCAGGTGCTCGACGAGATCGTCGAGGCCGGCATCGAGATGGCGGGGATCATCCGGGGTCTGATCGCCTGGAAGCGCGGGAACCCCGGCGACGACCTGCTCAGCGCGCTCATCGCCGCCGAGCAGGACGGCGACCGGCTGACCGAGGACGAGTTGGCCGCCCAGATCCTGCTGCTGTACGTCGCCGGCCACGAGACGACGGTCAACCTGATCTCCAACGCCGTCGTCGCCCTGCTGCGCCACCCGGACCAGCTCGCCCTGCTCCGCGACCGGCCGGACCTGGCGGACAACGCGGTGGAGGAGTTCCTCCGCTACGACAGCCCCGTCCAGCAGACCCGGCGGATCACCACCGCGCCGTACACCCTCGGCGGCCGGGAGATCCCGCAGGGCGCGTTCGTGGTGGGCTGCCTGGCGTCGGCCAACCGCGACGAGCGGTTCTGGGGCGAGGACGCCGACCGGCTCCGGATCGACCGGCCGAACGCCCGGAGCCACGTGGCCTTCGGCGCGGGCCCGCACCACTGCCTCGGCGCGTCCCTGGCCCGGCTGGAGGGCCGGGTGGCGATCGAACGGCTGGCGCGCCGCTTCCCGGGCCTCGCCTTCGACGGCGAGGTGACGTGGAACGGCCGCATCAACCTGCGCGGTCCCGCCCTCCTCCCGGTCGCCGTGTAGAAGATTCTTTGGGAGTCGCTGACACCGACCGGGCGCGTCGGAGGCGACGGAGTTCGCTACTTTGCGTAATCGATCACGCACCAAGGGCTAGGCTGGGTAGCGGTCGAGAGCACGACCAGATCTCCTTCAGATCGCCCGGCGGGAGCCGGTCCCACCCAGGACCGGCTCCCGCAGGGGTTCTTCTCCCTCCTGCTTTGTCGGCATCCTCACGATCGGCTGCGATACGGGTCGTTAGGCTGCCCTGGTGACGACGAAGCTGGTCAATCACGACCAAGTGACCGCCGGTCTGCGCATGGTCGCCCAGACGCTGAATCCGTTCGTTCAGACGCACATGACGCGCACGTACGGAGAGGTCTGGCTTCCGGGTTTCGTGCAGCGACACCCCCGGAACGGCGCGACCCGGGAACACCTCGGTGACCTCGGGTTCCTGATCTGGGTGCTGACCAAGGACGAGCGGGCGTTCGGCCCGAAGGTGCTGTCGGGACGGGCGCGGGGCCTCGCGCACCGGGTCCGCGAGGCGCGCAACCTCAGCTCCCACGACCAGCTCAACGACCTCGACCCCGACACCGCCCGGGCGGCGCTGGAGTCGATGGCCGAGTTCCTCGGGCTGATCGGGGATCCGGGCCGGGGCGACGAGCTGCGTCGACTGACCGGACGCCTCCGGCCGATCGGGCAGCAGACCCCCCACGCGGTGCGGCCGGAGCGCCCGTCCTCGACGACCCGGCGCCCGGCGACGCCGCCCGGCCCCAAGACCGGGCCCGGGCGGCGGCAGAACCAACAGAACCAACAGAGCCCGCAGGCCCAGCGGCGGAACGGCCGGCAGCCCGGGAAGAAGTCGAAGCGGCGGAAGCAGCCGCAGGGGCAGAACGCTCAACGGCGCCACCAGCCCGCGCCGAGCGGCCGTCCGGTGATCCGGATCAAGATCGGCTGCGGCGCGGTCGTCGCGCTCGTCCTCGTGGCCTCGGCGGTGGCGTGGGTGTTCTTCGGTCAGCGGGCCGCCGATCCGTACGCCGGCAAGTACGAGAACGAGCCCGTCGGCGCGCGGCTCAACGCGGGGCGGATCGAGGTCCCGGAGAGCTACCACCTGCGTTTCCTGGACGAGCCGATCGCCCCGCTCCAGGGCGGGTACGGCGGGGACCTCGGTTTCGGCGCGGGACGGGTGAGCGCGACGGACGGGCGCATCGTGGTCCTCACGCGCGGCGAGAGGCTCGGCTACGCGACCTGCCGCGACACCACGCGCTACACCGCAGCCACGTCCGTCACCAAGAGCCTGCGGATCTGCGTGACCACCGACACCGGAGTCGTCGCCGGGGTGGCCGTCAAAGGCGTGCGCCGGCAGGGCCTGAACAGCTACGTCAAACTCGACATCGTCGTCTGGAAGGGCCGCAAACCGAAGGGCTGACCCGTCGGATCGCGCTCTAACGGACCGGACGTTCCCACCACAGGGCCGTGTCCGGGGGCAGCACGAGGCGTTCGTCGTCGTCCCCGACACGGCCGCTGGTCAGCAGGACGGGACCGTTCACGGGAATGCGGACGGAACGGTCGCCCATGTTGACCGCGCACGCCAGCGAACGACCCTCGCCCGACTCCGGTTCACGGACGAACGCCAGCGTTCCCGGCGGTGCCTCCAGCCGGCGCAGGGGGCCGTCCCCCAGCGCGGGGTGCCGCCGGCGGACGGACAGCGCACGGCGGTACAGGGACAGCATCGAGTCGGGATCGGCGGACTGACGCTCGACGGTCAGGTCTCGCCAGTGCTCGGGGAGGGGCAGCCAACTGCGGTCGCCGGGACCGAAGCCGAACGGCGGCTCCTCGCCCGACCACGGCAGCGGCACCCGGCATCCGTCGCGCCCCGACTCGGAGTCGCGGCCCCGCTGCGGGTCCCTCAGATACTCGGCCGGCAGGTCGAGCACCTCGGCAAGTCCCAGCTCCTCGCCCTGGTAGACGTAGGCGGACCCGGGCAGCGCCAGCATCAGCAGCGCCGCGGCCCGCGCCCGTCGCAGCCCCAGGTCGCCGCCGCCGTACCGGGTGACGTGCCGTTTGACGTCGTGGTTGGACAGCACCCAGGTCGTCGGGGCGCCGACGAGCGCGGCGGTGCGCAGCGACTCCTCGATCACCTCGCCTTTGGCGCGGGCGTCCCAGGGCGCGGTCAGGTAGTGGAAGTTGAACGCCTGGTGCAGCTCGTCGGGCCGGACGTAGCGGGCCAGCCGCTCCGGCGTCGGCGCCCACGCCTCCGCGACGCCGATCCGTCCGCCCGGATAGGAGTTCAGCAGTCGCCGCCAGGAACGGTGGATGTCGTGGACGCCGTCCTGGTCGAAGTACGGCAGGACCCGGCGGCCGAGCATGGCGACCTGACCGGCGTGCCCCACGTCCGGCAGCCCGTCGGCCTTGACCATGCCGTGCGCCACGTCGACGCGGAAGCCGTCGACCCCCAGGTCCAGCCAGAACCGCAGCACGCCCTCGAACTCGGCGTGGACCTCGGGGTTCTCCCAGTTGAGGTCCGGTTGCTCGGGCGCGAACAGATGCAGGTACCACTGGCCGTCCGGCACCCGGGTCCACGCGGGCCCGCCGAACACCGACTCCCAGTCGTTCGGCGGCAGCGACCCGTCCGCGCCGCTGCCGTCGCGGAACACGTACCGCTCCCGCTCCCGGCTCCCCGGGGCCGCCTCCAGCGCCCCCAGGAACCACGCGTGCCGGTCGGAGGTGTGGTTCGGCACCAGGTCCAGGATGATCCGCAGACCGTGGCCGTGCGCCTCGTCGATCAGCGAGCGCGCGTCGTCCAGCGTCCCGAAGATCGGGTCCACCGCCCGGTGGTCGGCGACGTCGTAGCCGAAGTCGGCCATCGGCGAGCGGTAGAACGGCGTGATCCACAGCGCGTCCACCCCGAGCTGCGCCAGATAGGGCAGGCGGTCGCGGATTCCCGGCAGGTCGCCGACACCGTCCCCGTCCCCGTCGGCGAAGCTCCGGACGTACACCTGGTAGATCACCGCGCTGCGCCACCAGCGGTCGTCGCCGGAACCGTTCGTCGCGGCGGCATCGAATGCGTTCTCCGTCATCGCGTTCCCACCTTCCCCCGGGCTCGGCCCCATCGAACACCCGTCGGGCGTCGAACCGCCGCCTCCATGTGGGAACGGACGCCCAGCGGGCACAAGAACCGCTCCAGACGGACACCCCGGAGGCGCTGATGACCTTGGCAGCGGTCGTGCATCGGACGACGGACATCGACGGCATCGAGATCTTCTACCGGGAGGCCGGGCCGCCGGACGCCCCGGCGCTGGTGCTGCCGCACGGCTACCCGTGCTCGTCGTACGAGTTCCGCGATCTCATGGCGGCGCTGGGCGACCGCTACCGGTTGCTGGCCCCGGACCTGCCCGGCTTCGGCCACAGCGGCACGCCGGACCGGTCGCGGTTCTCCTACACCTTCGACGGCTACGCGGCCTTCCTGGAGCGTTTCACGGAGGTGATGGACCTGACCCGGTACGCCATCTACCTGCACGACTACGGCTCCCAGTTCGGTCTGCGCCTGGCGATGGGCGCGCCCGAGCGGGTCACCGCCCTCATCGTCCAGAACGGCGACATCTACGAGGACGAGATGGGCCCCAAGTACGCCTGGCTCAAGGAGTACTGGGCGAACCCGACCGCCGAGGGCCGGGCCGTCCTCGCCGGGAACGTCAGCGAGGACGGTTTCCGTGACGAGTTCCGCGGCGGGCTGCCCGCGCATCTCGCCGCGCGCGTCAGCCCCGACCTGTGGACGCTGCACTGGCGGCTGATGGACACCCCGCAGCGGAGGGAGAACGTGGTCGGCCTGTTCGAGGACCAGGCGACGACGCTCGCCTGGTTCCCCCGGCAGCAGGCGTATCTGCGTCAACACCGTCCGCCCACCCTCATCGTCTGGGGCCCGCACGACGGCTACATGCCGGAGGGCGCCGCCCGCGCGTACCTCCGCGACCTGCCGGACGCCGAGCTGCACCTGCTCGACGGCGGCCACTGGGCCCTGGAGACCAACCTCGGCGAGATCGTCGACCTCACCCGCGACTTCCTCGGCCGTGTTCTCCCCTAGGCCCTTCAGAACAGGGTCGGCGGCTCGGCCGGGACGGGATCGGCCAGCGGCTCGACCTCCGGCACCCGCGCCCTCACCTCATCGTGGAAACGGCGGGCGAGCGGCAGCGCCTCGGCGTTGTCGGGGGTGTGGACGAACACGGTGGGCGAACGGCCCTCGCGCAGCCACGCGACGACCGTGTCGACCCAGGGCCGCCAGCCCTCCACCGTGCGCTCCGTGTCGTCCCTGCCGAGGTACCGGACGATGGGCCGGTCGGTGAGGGCGGACGAACGGCGGGGGACGCGCGGCTTCTTCGTCCACGCGTCCCGCTCGGCGTCGCTGGTCGGCGGGCTCCGGAAGAGGACGGTCGTGTCGAACGGGACCCACTCGGCGCCCGCGCCGGCGAGCACCCGTTCGAGGAGCCGTTCCGCCCGCGCGTCCTCGAAGAACGCGCGGTGGCGGACCTCGACGGCATAGGCGTGCGTACGGGGGAGCCCGCGGAGGAAGCCCGCCAGCGCGCCGAGGTCGTTGGGGCCGAACGACCCGGGGAGCTGCACCCACAGGGCGTGGGCCCGTGGGCCGAGGGGCTCGACCGCCTCCAGGAACGCCCGCAGCTCCTCGTCGACGCCGCCGAGACGACGCTCGTGCGTGATCGGCTTGGGCAGCTTGACCACGAAGCGGAAGTCCGGGTCGGTCTGCTGCGCCCAGGACTCCACCGTGCTCCTCGCCGGGGTCGCGTAGAACGTCGTGTTGCCCTCCACCGCGTTGCACCACGTCGCGTACGACCGCAGGCGTTCCCTCGGGGGGAGCGACCGGGGGAGGAAACGCCCCTGCCAAGGCGCATGGGTCCACATCGCGCATCCAACATGAAGCCGCATGACCCCGACGCTACCGAAGGCGGCGGTGCGCTCAGGGCGTGGAGATGCCCGCCGGACGGGCCGGGCGGCTGAACCGCACCGGGACGCCGGGGGAGTAGAGCACGCTCGCCGGCTCCCCGAGGTCTCCGGGGAGGCCCGCCGCCGCCACCAGGTCCTGTTCGCACCGCAGCAACGTCGCCCGGTGCAGGGGCCACCGCGGATGGACGTTGGGCAGATAGGTCAGACGTCCGAGGAAGGTGTTGTGCATGCCCCAGCGCGCGGTGAGGAAGTGCTCCAGCTCGGTGGCCTCCTCCACCCTCTCGCCCACGCGGACCGCGATCCGGCTGTGGGCGCCGCGCGGCCCGGGCCACCGCCGTGAACTGGTGTACGTGACGACGTCCCCGTCGGTCCGTACCGTCATGCGCGACCACAGATAGGGCAGCCGGAAACCCGTCCGCGCCATGACGACGGGCACCAGCCGCGAGGCGTCCAACGACCGGAAGACCACGCCGCGCCGCCCGTGCTCGTCCACCGAATAGAGCCGGACGTTGGTCTCCGGAAAGCTCCCCAGATAGGGCACTCCCGGAAGCCGGAACCACCCGACGCGATGCATCCGGAACGCGACGAGCCCGACGTAGGTCGCGCCGTCGAGGGTGTCGGGCACCGCCCCCGCCGGCAGCAGGGGCGCCACGTCCTCCGGGCTCACGGCCCAATGAACGAACGCCAGGTCGAGCCACGACTGCGTCAGCAGCGGGTTGGGGACACTTCCGGGCGGATCGGCCGTAATGGGTTCAGGGAGGGGCGAAGCGGCAGACATCCGGTCAGCATGCCAGAGCGGCGACGCCGCCGGCCTCGACCACGACGACCGCGCCGGCGCGGGGCTTCTCACGTCACGGGGTCAGGCCGGTTCACGGGCGAGCGGACTCGACGTGCTCCTTGAGTCGCCGCAGGGTTCGGGCGATGTGCGTGCTGTTGGCCGTGGGGCGGTCCGGCCGCCCGGTGATGCGGATCGCGAACGGGATGAACCAGTCGGGAACGCGGATCCACGCCGTCTCGGTGACCGTGCAGCCGTCGTCCGTGGCCTCGACCTCGTACTGCCAGCGTGAGATGGGCACGCCGAAGGGCGTCTTGACGTCGTAGGCGAAGCGGCGGCCCGGGATGAGGTCGATGATCGTGGCGGTGGTCCACCACAGTCGCCACCGGTTGCGGTTGTAGCCCCGGAAGCGCGCCCCGACCGCCGGCCGTCGCGCGCGCCCCAGCCAGCGGACCTTGAAGGTCTCCTCGGCGAAGGCGGCCATCGCCACCGGGTCGCTGATCAGCTCGTACACCTGCGTGAGCGGGGCGGCGATGGTGATGCGTCCGCTCGACGGTGGAAAGTCCATTGCTCCGCACTCCTGCACCCGGTGGAAGGTGAGCACCGCTTACCAAGTGAGCACTGATTACAGCGCTCGCGGAGACCCGACGTCAAGAGGCCCCCGGTGTGGTAGCACTTCGAGGTATGGACGGCACAGAGCGTGCGGCGGGCGGTTCCGTGCCCGGCGGTCGGGCGGACGGACGGAACGGGCACCCCCGGGGCGCGCTGCGCGAGGTGCTGGTGGCCGTGGCCGTGGAGATGGTGGACGAGGGCGGCGCCGCGGCGGTCAGCGTGCGCGAGGTGGCGCGCCGTGCCGGAGTGTCCTCCGGGGCGCCGTTCCGGCACTTCGCCGACCGCGACGCGCTCCTGGAGGCGGCCGCCGAGGCGGTCGCCGCCCACTTCTTCGAGACCCAGGTCCGGGCCGCGGAGGAGGCGACCGGCCTGCGCTTCCGGGCGGTGGGCCTCGGCGTCGTCGGCTACGCCGTCACGTACCCGCACCGCTTCGAGTTGCTGCGGTCCATGCTGAACGGCGGTCCGCGCTCACCGCTGCTGAACCGGGCCTCGGCCATGTTCGACGCGTTCACGGCCGAGTTGGTCGACGCCGGCCGCGAGTCCGGCGAGCTGCGCGACCAGGATCCCGCCCTCGTCCGCCTGGCGGGCCACGCGCTCGCCTACGGCCTCGCCCAGATGACCATCGACGGCTACCTGCCCCGCGACGACGCCGAACGGCTGTCCGCCCAGGTCCTCGACCTCCTGGGAGAGGGCATCATGACGCCCCCCGGCCCCCCGTCGGGCGGCCACGACGGGATCTCCTGAACGACCTCTCAGCGGCGGGGGCCGTGACACCCGTCGCAGAGCGTCTTGATCCAGCCGCCGTCCCTCGCGCGCCCGGGGGCGCCGCACGCCTCGCAGGTCCGGCTGGACTCCTCCTCGGCCGCCGCCACGAGCCGCCGCGCCGCCGCGTCCTCCCTCGCCATCTCCTCCGTCCGCCGCTCGTCGGGCAGTTCCCCGCTCTCGAGGTACGGCCCGCGGAGCAGACCACTGACGAGGTAGATCCGCAGCGTGCCGTACTTCTCCTTGAGCTGACCGACGCGGTATCCGGGGCTGACCGCGAGCAGGTCCTCGTGCAGACGCGTCAACAGCGGATGCCAGCCTCGGCCGACGTGACCCATGTTCTCGGGGATCTGTTCGGGCACCTTCTCGACTCCTCGCATCCCGGGGGGCGGACGGAAGCACGCGCGGAGGAACACTGCCACGACCGCGACACCGACGCCAACGCCCGAAGATCAGCGCGGGTCGTTCCAGGCCCTTCGGAGGGCGGCGTGGTTGTCGGTGATCAGAGCGGCGAGATCGCCGTCGTACAGGGAGTCCGGCACGTCCTGGGAGAAGATCTCCAGGACGCACGGCCCGCGGTATCCGGTGTCGAAGGCCGCGTGCAGCAGCCGGGACATGGGGATGTCGCCGGTGCCGACGCTGCGGCGATCGGCGTGGGAGCGCGGCGTGCGCCAGTCGCTGACCTGGAGGAGGGCGATCCGGTCGGCGGCGCTCCGCATGGCCTCGGCCAGGCCGGGCTCCTGCCACAGGTTCCACAGGTCCGCGCAGACCCCGAGGCCGTCGACGTCCACGCGTTCGACGAGCCGCACGGCCTGGGAGAACGTCCACACCGCCGTCTCCACGTTGAGCATCACGGGATGCAGCGGTTCGAGGGCGACGCGCACCCCGTGGTCGGCGGCGAACCGGGTCAGCGCCGCCAACCCCTCCTCGATCCGGTCGAGCGCGGCCGCCATGTCCCCGCCGGGCGCCGGACCGGTGTTGACCACGAAGGGAGCGCCCGGGGCGTACGGCGCGATCCGTTCGATGGTGCGGCGGAGGCGGTCCAGCCGATGCCGGGGATCGGCGGGCTCGGGCATCATCCGGCTCGCGAGCAACGTGCGCACGGCGGGCTGCACGGAGCAGACGCGCAGACCCGAGGCGGACAGCGCGGCGAGCTGCTCGTGCGCGCGCCGTTCGTCGAGCTTGGCCTCGCAGAGTTCGATGGCCTCGACGCCGAGCCGGGGATAGTGGTGGAGATCCTCCTCGAAGCTCCAGGGCGTCGTGGTGAACTCGTCGACGGCGTAGGCGAAGGGCAGCTCCGAAGGGCTCATCGGGAACCGCCCTCGCGGAGGAAGTCGGCGACGGTCTCGTCGAACCTGTCGGGCTCGTCCAGGAACAGCGCGTGCCCGCTCTCCTCGAAGAACACCGTCCGCGCGCCGGGGATCGCCCGCCCGACGTGGGCCGGCCCCTGCCAGGGCATCACCGCGTCGCGCCGGGCCACCAGGACCAGCGACGGCAGGGCGATCGTCGGCAGGAGATCGCGCCAGTCGAGCCGGGTGTGGTCGGCCATGACGGCGTTGCGGACGCGGGGCGGGCACTTGGCCATCTCCGCCAGCAGCAACCGCCGCTCGTCGTCGGGCAGGGGCCGATGCACGATGGTGTCGATCTGCTGCCGGTCGTAGTCCTCGGCGGCGAGCTCGATCTGCGTCTGGGTCCGGGCCAGCCCCGCGTCGTCGTAACAGGTCGCGTGGGCGTACGACCAGTCCGGGCCGTAGTACTGGCGCGGGGTCTGCTCGACGAAGACCGCCTGCGCCAACCGGTGCGCGCCGAACAGCTCCAGGTAGCTCCAGATCACCGGGCATCCCAGCGACCAGCCCAGCAGGGTCACGTCCGTGAGGTCGAGCGCCTCCAGAACGTCGTACACGTCCTTGGCCAGCCGGCCGACCCGGTAGCCGTGCCCGGGCTTGTCGGACTCGCCGTGGCCGCGCAGGTCGATGGTGACGACCCTGGCGTGGTCGGCGAGCCGCTCGGCGTTGCGGTGGAAGAACCGACCGCTGAACGTCCACCCGTGCAGCATGACCAGCGGGCGGCCGGCGCCGCGCTCCTCGTGGTGCAGCTCCGTGCCGTCACCGACCGCCGTACGGCTCATCGCGGCACCGTGTCGCCCAGCGCGGCGATCACGTCCGGGCCGTACCCGGCGGCGGCCAGCGGGTCGAGGACGTCGGAGCGCAGGTCGGGGAGGTACCCCAGCATGACGTCGGCGGGACCGGTGAACTCCACCTCGCCGAGCGCGGCGGGCAGCAGCAGCGTGCGGGCGGGCTCCAGGATGTCCGACCAGCCCTGCGCGTGGAAGCGCACGGGGCCGCCCACGTTGCTCAGGATCGTCGCCGTGGGGAGCGCGTGCCGTGCGGTCGTGCCCGCCGCGACGCGCCAGCGTTCCAGCGCGAAGTACGGGCTCGCGCAGCAGATGACCCGCTGGACGTCGTCGCCGGCGCGCAGCGCGAGGCCCGGCTGGAAGTCCGGGCGGGGCTCGGGTCTCCACTCCTCGATCAGCATGTCGATGTTGCGGCGCCACTCGTCCGGATCGAGCTCCGCGCCGTCCTCCATGCGCCACCGCATCGCGTGCTGCTGGATGTTCGACGTCTGCTCGATCTCGTACACCAGGGTGCCGGGGCCGAAGCGGTGCAACGTGCCCCCGGGGACGTAGATGGTCTGCCCGGCGCGCACGGGCAGCCGCCGCATCACCGTGTCGAAGTCGCCGCGCGACAGGGCCTCGCGGAGCGCGTCGGCGTCGACCCCCGGCTTGACGCCCGCGAGCGCGGTGGCCCCCGGCCGCGCGTCCAGGATGTGCCACGCCTCCGTCTTGCCGTTCGGCTGATCCTCCAGTCGCCGGGCCGTCTCGTCATCGGCGTGCAGGTGCACGGGCAGCGCACGGGTCGCGTCGATGAACTTGGTCAGCACCGGGAACCGGGCGCCGCGCCATCCGCGCCCCATCATCTCCTCGGGGTGCTCGGCGACCAGGCTCCGCAGCGACCGGCCCGCCAAGGGTCCCTCGTTCACCTCGGCCGCCTGCCCGTCGACGTCGCTGACCTCCCAGGTCTCGGCGACGCGTCCCGGCGGCAGGCCCGTCCGGCCCAGGCGCTCGGCGATCGCGTGCCCGCCGAACACGTGGGGCATGACCGGCGTGGTCAGCCTCAGCGGATACCAGTCCATGCCGTCCCCCCGGTTCACAGGATCGGGTTGCCGCCGGTCACCGGGATCCGGGCGCCCGACACGTAGCTGCCCTCGTCGCCGGCCAGCATCACGTAGACGGGGGCGAGTTCGGCGGGCTGCCCGGCGCGTCCCAGCGGAGTCTCCGACCCGAACGACTTCACCTGCTCGGGCGGCATGGTCGCCGGGATCAACGGTGTCCAGATCGGCCCGGGCGCGACGCTGTTGACCCGGATGCCCCGGGGCCCCAGCAACTGCGCGAGCGCGCCGACGAAGTTCGCGATGGCCGCCTTGGTGCAGTCGTAGGGGAGCAGCTTCGGCGGGGGCATGTCGGAGTTGATCGACGTGGTCGCGATGATGGACCCGCCCGCCTTCATGTGCGGCAGCGCCGCCTTGCACAGGTGGAACAGCGCGGAGATGTTCGTGGCGAACGTGTAGTCCCACTCCTCGTCGGGGATCTCCTCCAGCGAGTCGCGCGTCATCTGGTACGCCGCGTTGCTGACCAGCACGTCGATCCGACCGAACGCCCCCACGGCCTCGGCGATCACCTCACGGCAGTGCGCCGGCTCCGACAGGTCGCCGCGCACCAGGACGGCCTTGCGTCCGGCGTCCTCGACCAGCCGCGCGGTGTCCCGGGCGTCGTCGTCCTCGCTCAGGTAGGAGATCAGGACGTCGGCGCCCTCCCGCGCGTAGGCGATCGCGGCGGCGCGGCCGATCCCGCTGTCCCCGCCGGTGATGACGGTCGCCTTCCCGGTCAGCCGTCCCGAACCCCGGTAACTGTCCTCACCGCAGTCGGGACGCGGCGTCATCGCCGACTGCACCCCGGGCGGCCGCTGCTGTTGCGCGGGCTGGTTCACGATGACCTCCGTGACTCTGGTCTGCCCTCGGTCCCTCCGCTCACTACCCGTGACCTGGACCTTCATCGGCGGCCGGTCGTTCTTGGCCGGGATTTGAGGGTCGTGGGCGCGGTGGCGGTCGACGGGGACGCATGGACGCCGTGGCCGTGGAGATGATGGCCGCTGCCTGCGGTTCACGAGGAGGGCCGGGAGATGCAGCCGTACACGGCGACGCTGGCCGTTGTGGGACTGGGCGCTGCCGTGATCGCGGGGGCGTACGCGTTCGCCCGACTGGCGGCGTTCCCCGGGCCGGTGGGCGCCGGTCCGTTCCTGTCGGGCGCGCGGCCGGACGAGCACGCCGTGTCCCGGTATCACGTGCGCTGGTACGCCCTGACGATGGTCTTCCTCGCCTTCGACATGGAGATGATCTTCATGTTCCCGTGGGCGCTCGTCGTGGCGGAGGTGGGGACCGAGGCGGTCGTCGAGATGTTCGTCTTCCTCGGCCTGCTCCTGGTGGGGGTGGCCTACGCCTGGCGGGAGGGCGCGCTGCGATGGGCGTGACGGCCCGACTGGCGAGATTCGCCGCCCGCCGGCCGCGTGTCCACCTCGTGACGGCGCTCGGCGGAACGCCGGCGCGCCTGAGCACCGAGGTCGTGCTGCGGCGACGCGGTTGGCCGATCGTCGCGTCGCCGACGGCCGCCGGGTTGCTGGTCGTGTGCGGCGAACCGGATGCCGTCGTGGAACGGGCGTGCGCGACCGTCTGGGACGACCTCCCGAGCCCGCGCGGCCGGGCCGTGATCCCTCCGGACGCGCCCTCGGAACGGATCACGACCCTTCTCGACGAGGCGGCGATGACCCTCGGGGACGCCGACCTCCAACGGGTGGACGCGCTCGATCACCCCATGACACCGTTCGAACCGGCGATGGCGGACCGCGGTCCCGATCGGGACGGGTTGAGGCTCGATCGGCTTCATGTGCCGCTCGGGCCGGTCCTCGCCCATTGGCCGGCGGGGCTCGTGGTGCGCACGACGTTGCAGGGCGATGTGATCGAGGAGGCCGAGATCCCCTCACGCCTCCCGACGGGCACGGACGGGGGATCGTTCTGGGACGAGCCTTGGCGGAGGAGCGCCGCGGGGGAGACGGTCTCGCGGGGCGCGGCGGAGCGTCGGAGGGCCGCGGCTCACCTGGACGGCCTCGCCCGGTTCCTCTCCCTGGCGGGCTGGGAGGCGGCGGCAGGGCCGGCCCGCCGGCTGCGCGACGGGCTGCTGGCGGAGGCTCCCGCCGGCGAGGTCGGCCCCCGGATCCGGCGGCTGTGCCGGAGGGTCGGACGGTCGCGGGTGCTCTCCTGGATGACGCGCGGGCTCGGGGTCATCGATGAGGAGCCGGTCGCCCGGTACGGGCTCGTCGGGCCTGCGGCGCGTCATCCCGGTGACGTGGCGGCGCGGATCCACGGGTGGCTGGAGGAGATCGAGGCCGCCGTCGCGCGGCTGGACGACGAAGAGGCCCTGGACGACCTCGAGGGACCGCGTGGTCCGGTGGATCAACGGCCCAGCGCGGGCCTGGTCGAGGTTCTGCCGGCCGTGGTGACGGGCGCGGAGTTGGCCGGGGCTCGGCTGATCGTGGCGAGCCTGGATCCCGACCTCGACCAGCTCGCCGTGGAGGTGGCCCGTGTCTGAGGCGACGCCGGTGTGGGCCGTCGCGGCGCTGCCCGTGGCCTTGGGCCTGTTGACGTTGGGGGCGGCGGCGTTCGACGGCGTCCTGGCGGGGAGACGGGCGGGTCACGCCGGCGTGGCGGGCGCCGCCGTCGGCCCGTTACGGGAGGCCGCGCGGCTGCTCGTGCAGTCCCGGCGCACGACGCTCGCCTCCGATGGGCTGCTGCTGAGGGCCGGTGCCGTGAGCCTGCCCGTCGCGGCGCTGCTGGCCGTGGTGGTCGTCCCGTTGGGGGACGTGGCGGTGGCCGACATGACGGTCGGCGTGGTCTGGTTCAACGCGATGGAGGTGGTGGCCTGGGCCTCGGTCTGGCTCGTGGGCTGGGGCCCGAACTCGGTGTACGGGCTGGTGGGCGGCTACCGGTTCATCGCGCAGGGCCTGGCGTACGAGCTGCCGCACATGTTCGCGCTCATCACGGTGGCGGTCGGGGCGGGTTCGCTCCAGGTGAGCGAGGTCGCCGATGCCCAGGCCGGGTCGTGGTTCGCGGTCTGGATGCCGGTGGCCTTCGTCGTCTATCTGATGTCGGTGCTCGCGATGGCGTTCTGGGGCCCGTTCGGCCAGGCGGTCGCCGACGACGTGGCCGGTGGGGCGGTCGCGGACCTGTCGGGCGTGGACCGGCTCGTCTTCCTCTCCGGAAGGTACGCGTTGTTGGTCGCCGGGGCCGCGTTCGCCGTTCCGGCGTTCCTCGGGGGAGGGGCCGGTCCGCTGTTGCCGGCGGGCGTCTGGGTGTCGGTCAAGGTCGTCGCGGTGTCGGGCGCGCTGGTGTGGGCGGGGCGGCGGCTGCCGCTGGTGCGGATGGATCGCTTCGCGCAGTTCGCCTGGGTGGTGCTGATCCCGGCCTCGCTGCTGCAGTTGCTCGTCGTGTCGATCGCGGTGCTGTGAGGGGGTGGACATGCAGGTGGTGGCGTTCTGGGTGCTCGCCGTCGGCGCGGTCGCGGGCGGTGTCGCGGTCTTCGTGGTCGACTCGATGGCGCGGGCGACGTTCGCGCTGCTGGTGTCGTTCCTGTGCGTCGGGGGCACGCTGTCGCTGATCGAGCTGCAGTACCTCGGCGTGCTGGTCGTGCTGATGATGATCATGGAAATGCTGATCATGGCGGTGTTCATGATCATGTACATGATGAACCCGGCCGGGCTGATGCCGATGACCATGGTCCACAACCCCCGGGGCGCGGCGGCGGTCGCCGGGTCGGTGTTCGCCGGGCTGGCGGCGGGCGTGTTCCTGACGCCTTGGCCGGACCGCCGGGGAACGCCGCCGCCGGATCCGACCCGGGCCCTCGGCGAGGCGATCATGGGCCCGAAGATGCTCGTGATGATGGTGATCGGCGTCGCCATCCTGGCCACGATGATCGCCTCCGTGGTCCTCGCGACCCATCGCGGCCGATATGACCGCCATGGCGACGAGTTGCGCGAGAGGCGGCCCGCCGATCCGGGTGGGGGCGGGGCATGAGCCTGGAGGCGTTCCTGCTGTCGGCCTCGGCGTTGTTCGCGGTCGGGCTGTACGGCGCGTTGTCGCAGCAGTCGATCGTGATGCTGATGATGGGCCTGGAGCTGATGGTCAACGGCATCGTGGTGGCGGGGGCGGCGTTCTGGTTCCACGTGTCGCCCACGGAGCCCGACGGGCAGGTGGTGGTCCTCGTGGCGATCACCGTGATGGCGCTGGAGATGGCCATGGGGTTCGCCGTCGTGACCGCGTTGTTCCGGGCCCGCGACGTCGACGTCACCGACGACGCGGGGGACCTCAGAGGATGAGCGTTCTCGGATGGGCGCTGCCCTTCGTCCCCGCTGTGGCGGGCGGAGTGCTCGCCGTCTGCGGACGGCGGGCCGATCGGTTCGCACCGGGCGTCGCCCTTCTCGTGGCCTGCGTGACGTTGGGCCTGGCGATCGCGGCCGCGGTGACGCGTCCGGTGGTGCGGGCTCCCATGTTCGAGGGGCTTCCGGTCGGCATGGCGGTCGACGGGCCGTCGGCCGTCATGGTCGTGACCGTCGCGGGCGCGGCGCTCGCCGTTCTGGTCTTCGCCGCCGGTGAGCCGGCGGTCGGCGAGGCGAGGGCGCGGTTCTTCGGGCTGATGCTGGTGTTCGTCGGCGCGATGCTCGTCACCGTCACCGCGACCGATCTGGCGTTGCTGCTCATGGCGTGGGAGGTCATGGGCGCGATGTCGTACGCGCTCATCGGCTTCTGGTGGCACGAGCCCGAACGGGTGCGTTCGGCGAACATCGCGTTCCTGACCACCAGGGCCGGCGACATGGGCCTGTACGTCGCGGCGGGGGCGGCGCTGGCGGGGAGCGGGACGCTCACCCTCGCCCGGCTCACGGAGGGACGTGACCCGTGGGTCGATCTGGTCGCGGCGGGCGTCGTCGCGGCGGCGCTGGGCAAGTCGGCGCAGCTTCCGTTCTCGTTCTGGCTGTCGCGGGCCATGGCCGGTCCGAGTCCGGTGTCGGCGCTGCTGCACTCGGCCACGATGGTCGCCGCCGGGGCCTACCTGCTGCTGCGGCTGGAGCCGTTGCTCGCCGCGACGGGGTGGGCGGCACCGCTGGTGGCCTGGGTCGGCGCGGCCACGGCGTCGCTGCTCGGCGCGGTGGCCCTCGCCCAGACGGATCTCAAGCAGTTGCTGGCGGCCTCGACCTGCGCCCAGATCGGGTTCATGGTCATGGCCGCCGGGGTCGGAGCGGTGGCCGGCGGGACCGCGCATCTCGTGGCGCACGCCGCCGTCAAGAGCCTCCTGTTCCTCGGAGCCGGCGCGTGGCTGACCGCGCTGGGCACCAAGGACCTGTCCGAACTGCACGGCGCGGCCCGCCGCCACCGGCTCGTGGGGATCACGTTCGCGGTGGGCGCGCTGGCCTTGGCGGGCGTGCCGCCGCTGTCGTTGTGGATCACCAAGGACACGGTGCTGACGGCGGCGGCCGAGGAGTCCACGGCCCTGTACGTCGTCGGCCTGGCGGCGGCGGTCGTCGCGGCGGCCTACGCGGTCAAGGCCCTGGCGGCGGTCGTCCGTCCCGCCGACGCGGCGACCGCGTTCGACACCGAGCAGACGGGGACCCGTCGGGTCGGCCCGCTGGAGAACGCGCCGCTGCCCCTCCTCGCGGTGGTCGCGGCGGGGTTCGGGCTCGTGGGGATCCCCGCCGTCTGGGACGCCTGGAACCGACTCGTCGGCGGCCCGGCCGAGCACGCGCCCGCACCGGTCGCCCTCGCCGTCTCCGGTGGAGCGGCCCTCGCGGCCGCGTACGCGGCGGCCCGGCTCGGACCCCGCGTCCCGCGTCCCTCGGTGTCGGCCGACTGGCTCCACTTGGAAAGGGCCGTCGACCTCATCCTCACGCGGCCGGTCCTCGCCCTCGCCGACGCCCTCGCGCGATTCGACGACAAGGTCGTCGACGGTGCCGTCCGTTCCACCGCCACGGCCGGGAGGCGACTGGCGGCCGTCGTCGATCGCGGTGTGGAGGTCCCCGTGGACGGGATCGTTCGCGGGATCGGGCGCGGTGTCGGGCACGTCGGCGATCTGGCGCGCCGACCGCAGACCGGACAGGTCCACACCTATTACGCCCAGGCCGCCGTGCTGTTGATGGTGCTGGCCGTCATCCTCCTCCTGGTCCGGTGACCGTGCTCTCCACAGCGATCTTCCTGCCGTCGCTCGTCGCGCTCGTGCTCGCCGTCCTGCCCCGGGCGACCGATCGGCTGGTCGCCCGGACGTGGATCGCCGCCTGCGCGGTCGACCTCGCGCTCCTCCTGACGTTGTGGGCGGGATACGACCGGGGCCTGGACCACGAGACGAACCTGACGTGGATCCCCTCGGTCGGCGCGGGCTACCACGTGGGCGTGGACGGGCTGTCGCTGCCGCTGCTGGCGCTGACGGGAGTGCTGTTCCTGGCCTGCGCCGTCTCTTCGCTGCGGCGAACGCGTCGGCTCCGGGCGTTCGCCGCCCTGTTCCTGGCCCTGCAGACCGTGTGCCTGGGGTTGTTCGCGGCGCTCGACCTGCTGCTGTTCTTCGTGTTCTTCGACCTGTCGATCGTCGGGATGTACTTCGTCATCGCCGGCTGGGGTCACGGCGACAACGTGCGGTCGGCGCTGAAGTTCTTCCTCTACACCTTCCTGGGGTCGTTGGCGCTGCTGCTCGGGTTCATCGCCCTGTACCTGGGGGCCGAACCGCACACCTTCGACATGGTGGAGCTGACCCGCACACCGCCGCTGGCGGACTCTCCCGGCCCGGCCGCCCTGGCGCTGCTCGCGATCGGGATCGGTCTGGCGATCAAGACGCCCGTCGTTCCCGTGCACACCTGGCTGCCGCCGGCGCACACCGACGCGCCGGCCGCCGGCTCCGCCGTCCTCGCCGGGATCCTGCTGAAGATGGGCGCGTACGGGCTGGTGCGCATCGCCATGCCCATGCTCCCGGAGGCGTGGCGGAGGTACGCGTGGCTGATCATCGGGATCGGTCTGGTCAGCGTCCTGTACGGCGCGCTGGTCGCCCTGGCACAGGAGAACGTCAAACGCCTCATCGCCTATACCTCCGTCAGCCACATGGGCTACATCGTGCTCGCCCTCGGCGCGGCCGGGGCGGTCGCGGGGGACGCCGCCGCGCATCGGCTGGCGGTGACGGGCGCCGTCACCCAGATGGTCAGCCACGGATTGATCACCGGCGCGCTGTTCCTGCTCTCGGGCGTCCTCTACGACCGCGGCCACGACTACGCGATGGGACGGTACGGGGGCCTCGCGGGGAGGGCACCGGTCTTCGCCGGGCTGATGACGGTCGCGGCGTTCGCGTCCCTGGGCCTCCCGGGGCTGTCGGGGTTCATCGCGGAGTTCCAGATCTTCACCGGCGCCATCGGCGGCGGGACCACCTGGGCGGCCGTCGCGGGAGCCGTGGCGGTCCTCGGCGTCCTCATCACGGCCGGGCTGTTCCTGCGCCTGCTGCACCGGACGCTGCTCGGCGCGCCGGGCCCGCTCACCGGCCGGATGACCGACACCCGGGCCCACGAGGTCCTCGCGGTCGCGCCCCTCCTGCTGCTGTCGCTGGTCATCGGGGTCGCGCCGAGGTTCCTGCTCGACCTGATCGAGCCCGCGTCCGCCGCCGTCGTGTCCCTGGTGGCGCGATGACCATGATGAACGAGAACCCGGCCGACCTGCTGCCGGAGCTGCTCCTGTTGGGCGCGGCCGTGCTCGGGCTCCTGGCCGGCCTGTTCCTGCCCCGCCGACGGCAGTGGGCCGTCGCGGTCCTGTGCGCCGTCGGACCGATCGCCGGCCTGGTCGCGGCGGCCCTGCCCGTCGGCGACGCGGACCTGACGACGTTCGACGCGTTCGCGATCGACCCGATCACCCATGCCGTGCGGCTCACCGTCCTGGGCGCGACCCTGCTGGTGCTGGCCCTGGCGGCGGGCCCGATGCGCGGGAACGCCCGCGAGACCGAGGCGTACGTGCTGATCCTGCTGGCCTCGCTCGGGACGATCGCGATGGCCGCCGCCTCCGACCTGCTGGTGTTCGTCGCCGCCTACCTCCTGGCGAGCATCCCCGCGTACGCCCTCGCGGGGTTCGCCAAGGACGCCCGAGGGACCGAGGCGTCCATGAAGTACTTCCTGATGGGCGCGCTGCTCGGCATCGTGATGCTGGCCGGCGTCACGCTGCTGTACGGGGTCGGCGGCGGCACCTCGTACGAGACCCTCCGGGAGGGATTGGGGGAGGCTCCCGGCGGGGTCGTCGCGGTCGGCGTGGTGGCGTTGTTCGCCGGGGTGTCGTTCAAGGCGGGTGCCGTTCCCGCGCACCACTGGGTGCCGGACGTCACCGAGGGAGCCCCGCCGGTCGTGGCCGCGTTCGTCACCACCGTCCCGAAGGTCGGCGCGCTGGCGGCGGCGTTCCGGATCGCGCAGGAGGTCCTCGCCGGCACCGCCGTCGACTGGCGGCTGCTCGTCGCCGTGGTCGCGGCGGGCACCATGACGCTGGGCAACCTCGCGGCCTTCGCTCAGACCAACGTGCGGCGGCTGCTGGCGTACTCGACGATCAGCCAGGCCGGCTACCTGCTCGTCCCGGTGGCCGTGGCGGGTCGCACCGACCTCGCCGAGCCCGCGCTGCTGTTCTACCTGGCCGCCTACGCGGTCACCAACGTCGGGGCCTTCGCCGTGGTCGTGGCGTGGGGCGGTGACGAGCTGTCCGACCACGCCGGGCTGGTACGGCGCTCGCCCGCACTGGCGCTCTCCTTGGCCGTGTGCCTGCTCGGCCTCATCGGGACGCCGCCGACCGCGGTGTTCGTCGGCAAGGTGCTGGCCTTCGCCGCCGCGATCGACGGCGCGTACACCTGGCTCGCCGTCGTCGCGGCGGTCAACACGGTCGCCAGCGTCTTCTACTACCTGCGCTGGATCGCCCCGGTCTTCGGTCGGGCCCCCGCGGAACGCCGTCCGATCGCCGGGGAGACCCTCGTGATCGCCTGCACGGCCGCCGTCCTCTCCGTGGTCCTGGGGATCGGCAGCGGTGTCGCGTTCACTCTGGGATGACGAGGATCGTCACGCGTCCGCCAGTCTGCGGGCGGGCAGCGGACCCGTGGGCAGGGCGCCGACGCCGGCGTCGCCCGCCCTCAGCAGCGCGAGGTAGCGGGACCTCGGGACGAGCCGTGCGCCCAGGAGCCTGGCGTGGTCGCCGTCCTGTTGCACGTCGACGGCGGTCCCGCCGGCCTCGGCGAACCGCCGCACCAGGTCGGCGACCGCCACCTTGCCGGCGCCGCTGCGCAGGGTGAACTGGGAGTCGGCGCTGAAGACCCTCCCGACCCGCACGCCGTACGTCCCGCCGATCAGCTCGTCGCCGTCCCACACCTCGACGCTGTGCGCGTGCCCGGCCTCGTGCAGCCGGCGCATCGAGGCGCACAGCGCGTCGGTCATCCACCGCGGGTCACGGTCGGCGCGGCAGTGCTCGAGCACCCGGTCGAAGCACGCGTCGACCGTGGTGCGCCAGTCGACCCTGTTGCGCAGGTGCTGCCGCAGGCTCCGCTGCGCCCGGGCCCGATCGACGAGGATGACCGGCCGGGGATCGGGCGAGCACCAGGCGACCGCGTAGGGATCGCGATCGCCCGCCCCGTCGAGCACCCGGATCCGCCCGGCGGCGACGTCCGCCCGGTAGGCCCTCCGACGGAGGGCTCGCCGCTCGGCGGTCGCGGTCGGGAAGGGGTACAGCCCATGCCGGTACGCGTCGAGGAGGCACTCGGGGCCCAGATCGTCATGGAAGGCGACCGGCCCGTCGGAGGGGGCCCGGGCCAGGTCGAGCGAACTCCAGATCGACATGCCGCCGGGACCCCGCCTCACCCCGCGTCGCCCCCGGCCCGTCGTGCGCGGACCGCCTCGGCGACCCTCGTCGCCGCCCGCTGCGGATCCTCGTGCTCCCAGACGCGGATGACGAGCCAGTCGGCCTCCGCGAGCAGCCGGTCGGTCTCGGTGTCCCGTCGGCGGTTGACCTCGACCTTCTCGGCCCAGTAGTCGGCGTTGGTGCGGGCCTTCGTGTGGTGCTCCGGGCAGCCGTGCCAGAAGCAGCCGTCGAGGAAGACCGCGACCCGCGCCCTCGTGAACGCCAGGTCGGCGGTGCGGCGGACGCTCCGCAGCGGCCGGAACGACACCCGGTAGCGCAGGCCGAGCGCGTGCACCGCGCGTCGCAGGGCGAGCTCGGGTTTGGTGTCCCGGCCCTTGTTCGCCCGCATGCTCTTCCGGACGCCCTCGCTGGAGGCCCCCACCGGCCTGACGGCTGCCATGCCCCCACATTAGGGACACTCGGTCGCCCTCGCGGCGGCAACGCCCGAAAAGGCGCCCACGGTCCGTTCGGAACCGACTCCGGGGTAGGATGAGCCGCCATGACCGCCCGCCCCAACAGCACCATCAATGTCATCGATCTGTTCGCTGGCTGCGGCGGTTTCACCCAGGGATTCCGGGAGTTCAGAGCCGCCCCGCACGCCTCCGCGTCGCCCTTTCGCACGGTCGGGGCCGTGGAGCTGGACATGGCCGCCGCGTCGACGTACGCGGTGAACTTCGCGGACGAGATCGGGGATTGCGGGCGCATCTTCGCCGGCCCGGAGAACGGCGACATCACCCGCTGGAATCCGGCCGTGCTCGACGTGGACGTCGACGTCATCCTCGGCGGCCCGCCCTGTCAGGGATTCTCCGGCCTGGGCAAGGAGGACCGGGACGACCCGCGCAACAAGCTCTGGCGCGAATATCTGCGCGTCGTCAACGCGCTCCGCCCCAAGGTCTTCGTGATGGAGAACGTGGACAGGTTCTTCGGGTCACCGGAGTTCCAGGAGCTCCGCCGCACCCTGAAAGAGGAGTCGGAACGCCCCGACGGACAACTCCGCGATTACCATTTGGAGTCCGGGGTCCTCAATTCCGCCGATTACGGCGTCCCCCAGGCACGCCGCCGGACGATCATCCTGGCGACGCGACGGGACCTGATCGACCTGCATCCCGACGGGACCCCGCTGACCCACCCGAGGCCCACCCACCGCAAGCAGGAGAAGACCGTCGGGGGCGCCCTCGTCGACGCCGAGGACGTCTTCGCCCCGTGGGTCCCCGCCGGCACGGTGTTCGCGGAGACCCCGAGGCGGACCCGGACCACCGAGCTCCCCGAGGGCACCGCCGCCCCGCTGGGCCAGGAGCTGCCGGGGCCGTTCAGGACGATCGACCTGCACATCGGGCGGAACCCGACCGCCCTGTCCCTGGCCAGATACGCCGCGATCCCGCCCGGCGGCAACCGGCACGACCTGCCCCCGAGGCTCTCCACGGAGAACTGGCTCAACCACCGCAGCGGCTCCGGCGACGTCATGGGACGGTTGCACTGGGATCGGCCCTCGGTGACCATCAGGACCGAGTTCTACAAGCCGGAGAAGGGCCGGTACCTCCACCCGTTCGAGGACCGGCCCATCACCCACCTCGAGGCGGCCCTGCTCCAGGGCTTTCCGCCGGACTTCCGCTGGTGCGGGAGCAAGGTGCAGATCGCCCGCCAGATCGGCAACGCCGTACCCGTCGGTCTGTCGCGGGCCATCGCGCGTCAGGTGCACGCGTACTTCGCCGCGACCGGTCGACTGAGCCGGCCGGTCATGTCCGCGTCCGCCTGAGGCGCCCCGAGACCCCGGGACGTCCGGGTCGGCCGGCGCGGGCCGACCCGGACGTCGTGGGCCGTGGGATCAGGACAGGTCGAACCGGTCCAGGTTCATCACCTTGTCCCACGCCGCGACGAAGTCGTTCACGAACTTCTCCTTCGCGTCGTCACTCGCGTAGACCTCGGCGAGGGCGCGCAGCTCGGAGTTCGACCCGAAGACGAGGTCGGCTCGGGTGCCGGTCCACTTGACCGCGCCCGTGGCGGTGTCGCGCCCCTCGAACGTGGTCGCGTCCTCCGACGTCGCCTTCCACGTCGTGCCCAGGTCGAGCAGGTTGACGAAGAAGTCGTTGGTCAGCGACCCGGGGGTCGCGGTGAGGACGCCGTGCCGCGACTGCCCGTGGTTGGCCCCCAGGACGCGGAGACCGCCGACGAGGACCGTCAGCTCGGGGGCGCTCAGGGTCAGCAGATTGGCCCGGTCGATGAGCAGGTACTCGGCCGGCAGCCGGTTGTCCTTTCCGAGGTGGTTGCGGAACCCGTCGGCGGTCGGCTCGAGCGCCGCGAACGACTCCACGTCGGTCTGCTCCTGCGACGCGTCGACCCGGCCCGGCGTGAAGGGCACCTCGACGTCGAAACCGGCGGCCTCGGCCGCCCGCTCCACCGCCGCTCCACCGGCGAGCACGATCAGGTCGGCGAGGGAGACCTGCTTGCGGCCGGTCTGGGAGGCGTTGAACGCCTTCTGGATCCCCTCCAGCGTGGTCAGCACCGTCGCCAACCGGTCGGGCTCGTTGACCTCCCAGTCGTTCTGCGGCGCGAGCCGGATGCGCGCGCCGTTGGCACCGCCGCGCTTGTCGCTGCCGCGGAAGGACGAGGCGGACGCCCACGCGGTCGCCACGAGCTGCGGCACCGACAGGCCCGAGGCGAGGACCTGGGCCTTGAGGGACGCGACGTCGTCGGCGTCGATCGGCTCGTGCGTCGCCTCGGGGAGGGGGTCCTGCCACAGCAGCGTCTCGGTCGGGACCTCCGGGCCGAGGTAGCGCACGACCGGACCCATGTCGCGGTGGGTGAGCTTGAACCACGCGCGGGCGAAGGCGTCCGCGAACTCGTCGGGGTGCTCCAGCCAGCGTCGGGTGATCTGCTCATAGATCGGGTCCACGCGCAGGGCGAGGTCGGTCGTCAGCATCGTGGGGGCATGGCTCTTCGAAGGGTCGTGGGCGTCGGGGACGGTGCCCGCGCCGCCGCCGTCCTTCGGCCTCCACTGGTGCGCCCCCGCGGGGCTCTCGAACAGCTCCCACTCGTAGCCGTAAAGGATCTCCAGGAAGCTGTTGTCCCACGTCACCGGGGTGTTCGTCCACGTGCCCTCGAGGCCGCTGGTGATCGTGTCGCCGCCCTTGCCGGTGCCGAAGGAGTTCTTCCAGCCGAGGCCCTGCTCCTCCAGCGAGGCGGCCTCGGGGTCGGCGCCGACGTGGTCGGACGGGCCCGCGCCGTGGGTCTTGCCGAACGTGTGCCCGCCCGCGATCAGGGCGGCCGTCTCCTCGTCGTTCATCGCCATCCGGCGGAACGTCTCCCGGATGTCGCGGGCGGAGGCGAGCGGGTCCGGGTTGCCGTTCGGGCCCTCCGGGTTGACGTAGATGAGGCCCATCTGGACCGCGCCCAGGGGCTTCTCGAGCTCCCGGTCGCCGGAGTACCGGTCGTCGCCGAGCCAGGTGGACTCCGGACCCCAGTAGACGTCCTCTTCCGGCTCCCACACGTCCTCACGGCCGCCGGCGAAGCCGAACGTCCGGAAGCCCATCGTCTCCAGGGCGACGTTGCCGGCGAGGACCATGAGGTCGGCCCACGAAAGGCTCTGGCCGTACTTCTTCTTGACCGGCCACAGCAGGCGGCGGGCCTTGTCGAGGTTCGCGTTGTCGGGCCAACTGTTGAGGGGGGCGAAACGCTGCTGGCCGGCCCCGGCGCCGCCGCGGCCGTCGCTGATCCGGTAGGTGCCGGCGCTGTGCCACGCCATCCGGATGATGAACGGGCCGTAGTGGCCGAAGTCGGCGGGCCACCAGTCCTGCGAGGTGGTCAGCACCTCGGCGATGTCCTGCTTCACCGCCGGGAGGTCGAGGGTCTCGAACGCCTTCGCGTAGTCGAACTCCTCGCCGAGCGGATTGGCCACGGCGGGGTTCTTCGCGAGGATCTTCAGGTTGAGCCGTTCCGGCCACCACTGGCGGTTCCCGCCGCCCTGCGTCGGGTGCGGGGCGCGCCCGTGCGGGACCGGGCAACCGCCCTCGCCGTCGGTCTTCGGGTCGACGACGATCGCGTCGTGGTTCTCGGTCATGACAATCCTTCCGAGGCTGGGCGGACCATGAGTCCTCAGGCTTCGCGTGCGGTGGAGCAGTCGGGGCACAGGCCCCAGTAGATGACCTCGGCCTCGTCGATCACGAAGCCCCGGTCGTTGGACGCGGTCAGGCACGGCACCTCGCCGACCGCGCAGTCGACGTCGGCGACGGCCCCGCACGACCGGCACACGACGTGGTGGTGGTTGTCCCCGACCCGCCCCTCGAACCGGGCCGGGCTGCCGGCCGGCTCGATGCGGCGCACCAGCCCCGCCGCGGTGAGCGCATGGAGCGCCTCGTACACGGCCTGGAGGGAGACGTGCCCCACCCGGTCGCGCACGCCGGAGGCGATCGCCTCGACACCGAGGTGGTCACCGTGCCGAACGGTCTCGAGCAGCGCGACGCGGGCGGCCGTCACCCGCAGGCCCGCGCCGCGCAGCTCCTCGGCGGGGGTCGGGGTCTGGGATGCGGTCATGACACCCAAGCTACCCGCCTAAACACGAATCGTTCAAGACAGCGAACCATCCAAGTTTGGAACGTCGCGCCGCCGGCGGCCGGTCGCGGGTACGGGAACGCGGGCTCCTCACCGCATGAGCCGGGGGCTGCACCGACGCGGCCGACCATCACCGCACATGACCGGCCGCCGGGGGATCCGTTTCGCGGACGGCAAGTCGTCAATCCTCAGCCGTTCCGCACGGCTCGTCGCCACGGGTCCCATGCCCCGTCGGCGCTCTCCCGGGATCACCGAGACCTCATTCGAATGGCCATGGCCCAAGAGGCCCGAAGAAGTCGTATGATCAGAAGGCTTCTCTGGACGGGACCCCGCTACGAGAGATACCGGGTCAGACTACATTCGACCGGCCAGAGAAAAGATGAGCCACGCAACCGACGTTGTGTGGCTCATCTGTTGCTCCCCGAAGGGACATCCGGTGCGTTCATCGCCCGCCGGGGGTCAGGACGGCGGCCGCGAGTGCGCCGACGGCGGCGACGATCGCGGCGAGGGTGAAGCCATGGGTGAATCCCGACAGGGTGTCCCCGACGAGGCTCGCCGCCGCGACGCTGGAGATGACGGCCGCTCCAAGGGACGCGCCGAACTCGTGGAATGTGCTGACGATCCCGGAGGCGATGCCGGATTCGTGGGGGGCGACCCTTCCGAGGGCGGTCGCCGCCGCGACGACGAAAACGGCGCCGGTCCCGGCCCCGGCGATCGTCGTGCCGGCCACCACGGTCGCGGGATGCGTCGACACGGCGGGGATCGCCAGGCCGATCGCGGCGGTCAACAGTCCGACCACGGCGAGCGGGCGCGCCCCCGCGCGGGCGATGGCGCGGCCGGTGAGGTCGGCCCCGAGCATCGTGGCGACCGCGACCGGGAGGAACAGCAGGCCGGTCCGCAGCGCGCCGTAGTCCCGGGCGTGCTGGAAGTAGAACGTGCCGAGGAAGAACACGGCGATCATGAGCGCGGTCGCCGTCAGGATGAGGAACGCGCCGGTGGCCACCGGCCGTCGGGCCAGCAGGGCGACGTCCATCATCGGTGACCTCGCGGTCTTCTGCCTGATCACGAACGCCAGGTAGCCGACCGCCGCCGCCGGCACGAGCCCTCCGGTCGCGATGGTCGACCAGCCGTGGTCTCCGGCGCGGATGAGCGCGTAGATCAGGGCGCCGGAGGAGGCGGTGACCAGCAGCGCGCCGAGCACGTCGAGCCCGGGGCGGGGCGTGGTCACGCGCCGGCGCGGCAGCATCCGGGCCAGCGCGACCCAGATCGCCAGCCCGATGGGCACGTTGACGTAGAAGACCCACGCCCAGCCCGGCCCGGCGGTGAGCAGCCCTCCCAGGAGCACGCCGAGGGCCGCGCCGCCGCCTCCCAGTGCGGACCAGACGCCGAGCGCCTTGTTGCGCTCATCGCCGTCGAAGAGGCCCACCACCAGGGACAGGGCCGACGGGGACAGCAGCGCCGCGCCGACCCCTTGGGCGACGCGGCCGCCCAGCAGCAGGCCGGCCGAGTCGGCGAACCCCGTCGCCAGGGACGCCGCCGTGAAGATCAGCAGGCCCGCGAGCACCACCCGCCGGGCGCCGACCAGGTCGGCCAGCCGTCCGCCGAGCAGCATCAGACCGCCGAACGTCAACGTGTAGGCGCTGACCGTCCACGTCACCGCCTGGCGGCCCAGCTCCAGGTCGGTCTCGATGTGCGGCAGCGCGATGGCCACGACGGTGACGTCGAGGATCAGCATCAGTTGGGCCACGCCGAGGAGGCCCAGGATGCGCCATCGCAGCGGATGGGCCTGCGCGGCCTGCGCGGACGTGTCGTTCGTCTGTCGTGTCATCGGAGCCTCTCCCTGTAACTCGTATGTCGGAGTACGACTTACAGCGGCGAGGGTAACACGTACATTCCCGTACGAGTTAGACTGGTGGCATGCCTACCGCCGCAGCCGGCCCGCGTCGGCGCGCAGACGCCGAGCGCAGCATCGCCCGCATCATCGCCGCGGCCCGCACGAGCCTGAGCGGTGATCCGAACGCGAGCATCGAGGACATCGCCAAGGCCGCCGGAGTGGGCCGGATGACGCTCTACGGCCACTTCCGCACCCGCGCGCAACTCGTCGAGGCCGCCCTGGTCGACGCCCTGGCCGCCGGTGAGCGGGCGCTGTCGGCCGTCGACCTCACGGGCGACGCGCGCGAGGTGCTGGCCCGGTTGCTCGACTCGAGCTGGTCCCTGGTGGCCGAGTCCACGGCCCTGTTGACCGCCGCCCAGGGCACGCTGCCCGCCGGACGCGTCCGCGAGCTGCACGCGGCCCCGGCCCAGCGCATCGAGGAGCTCGTCCGCCGCGGCCAAGACCAGGGCGTCTTCCGCACCGACATGCCGATCGCCTGGCTCGTCGATGTCGTCCACCACGTCCTGCACGGCGCCGCGGAGGCGACCCGCACCGGCCGCCTGGCTCAGAAGGACGCCGCCCGCGTCGTCACCGTGACGATCCAGTCGATCCTGGCCGCCCCCTCACCGGCCCCCCACGGGCCGGAGTGACCCCCCCGGTCTACGGGCGCGGCTTGTGGGGCCTGCCATCAAGGCGCGTAGGCCGTCCCTGGAGCCGATTCTCACGGGAACGGGTGCGCCGCCGGGGCCGTCAGCGGTCGGTGGGGAGCAGCTCGGCGATGAGGCCCTCGATGCGGTGGCGGATGTCGTCGCGGATGGGGCGTACGGCGTCGACGCCCCGGCCGGCGGGGTCGTCGAGTTTCCAGTCGAGGTAGCGCTTGCCGGGGAAGTAGGGGCAGGCGTCGCCGCAGCCCATGGTGATGACGACGTCGGAGGCCTGGACGGCCTCGATGGTGAGGACCTTGGGGGTCTCGCCGGCGATGTCGATGCCGTCTTCGGCGAGGGCCTCGAGGACGGCGGGGTTGATCCGGTCGGCGGGTTCGGAGCCGGCGGAGCGGACCTCGATGCGGTCGCCGGCGAGGTGGGTGAGGTAGGCGGCGGCCATCTGGGAGCGTCCGGCGTTGTGGACGCAGACGAACAGGACGCTGGGCTTGTCGGTCATCGGTTCCCCGGATCGATCGGAGGGGCGGAGGGGGGGAAGAAGCGGCGGGCCCACAGGCTGACGTAGACGAGGGCGACGAGGACGGGGACCTCGATGAGGGGACCGACGACCCCGGCGAGGGCCTGGCCGGAGGTGACGCCGAACACTCCGATGGCGACGGCGATGGCGAGCTCGAAGTTGTTGCCCGCCGCCGTGAACGCCAGCGTGGCGGACCGGTCGTACGGCAGGCGCATGGCCCGGCCGAGGGCCAACGAGCCGCCCCACATGACGGCGAAGTACACCAGCAGCGGAAGGGCGATGCGGGCGACGTCGGCCGGGCGCGAGGTGATGGTGTCGCCCTGCAACGCGAACAGGATCACGATGGTGAACAACAGCCCGTACAAGGCGACCGGCCCGATCCGGGGCAGGAAGCGCTCCTCGTACCAGGGCCGGCCCTTGGCGCGTTCCCCCAGCGCGCGGGACAGGTACCCGGCCAGCAGCGGGACACCGAGGAAGATCAGCACGCTCAGGGCGATGTCCCACGGCGACACGTCGAGCCGCGCGCCCTCCAGGCCCAGCCAGGACGGCACCGCCTCCAGGTAGAGCCAGCCGAGGGCGGCGAACGCGAACACCTGGAAGACCGAGTTGAGGGCGACGAGCACGGCGGCGGCCTCCCGGTCGCCGCACGCGAGATCGTTCCAGATGATCACCATGGCGATGCACCGCGCCAGGCCCACGATGATCAGACCGGTGCGGTACTCGGGCAGGTCCGGCAGCAGCAGCCACGCCAGCGCGAACATCAACGCCGGACCGACCACCCAGTTCAACACGACGGAGCCGACCAGCAGCCGCCGGTCGCCGGTCACGGAGCCGAGCCGGTCGTAGCGGACCTTGGCCAGCACCGGGTACATCATCAGCAGCAGACCCAGCGCGATCGGCAGCGACACCCCGCCGACCCGCACCGCGTCCAGGCCGTCGTCCAGCCCCGGCACCGCCCGGCCGAGCAACAGCCCGACACCCATCGCGACGCCGATCCACAGGGGCAGGAACCGATCGAGGAACGACATGCCCGCGACCACGCCCGACCGCGCGGTCGTTCTCGGACCGGCGGCATCCTGCTCGACCGCGTGGGGCATGGCGACCTTCCCTTTCGGGTGGCTCGACGGCGGGGAGCGCGAGGCGACCCGATCGGGCGTGGAGGGCCGGATCCGGCGGGGAGGGACGGTCACCTGGGACGACCGTTTCCTCCCGGCTCGCTGCATTCACATAGATATACATCTATTTCGATGGATGTCAATGTGGTGGCGGCGGTCAGCCCATGAGGCGCGTCAGGTCGTTCAGGAGGCGGAGCGTGTCGAGACGCTCGGCGCTCACGGTGTACCAGACCCAACTGCCGCGCCGGTCGCGGACGACCAGGCCCGCGTCGCCGAGGATCTTCAGATGGTGGCTGATGGTGGGCTGGGTCAGGCCCAGGGCGGCCGTGAGGTCGCACACGCACGCCTCGCCGCTCGGGCTGTCCCGGATCATGCCGAGCAGTTGGAGCCGGGTGGGATCGGCCACCGCCTTGAGCAGGTGGGCGATGCGGGCGGCCTCGTCCCGGTCCATCGGGGTGAGCGGGGGACGGCCGTGGCAGGCGTCCATGGCCGGGTCGGGGGACTCCGCGAGGGGCAGGGCGCTGACATGGGTCACCGTCTCAGTGTATGGACGGAGGTCGTCCCGAGCGGTTTCGGCGCTTGCATCCTGTACCGAGGTACGGGCTTACCGTCGGGACATGGGTCGCCGCGCGGGCGACCCGGACGAGGAGCTGCGCGGATGGCCGAGTCCGAGACGCCGATCATGTGCACGCTGCCGCCGAACGACCTGGTGCGGCGGCTGGCGGAGTTCGAGGCCCTGTTCGCCGAGGACCTGACGAGGGTGGAGCGGCGGCCCCTGCTGCTGCGGTTGACCTTCGCCGCCGCCGACACCGGACGGGAGGCGGTGATCCGGGACCTGTTCGCGGCCGAGGAACGGTGCTGCGCGTTCCTCTCGTTCGCCCATGAGCGGACCGCGGCCGGGCTGGTGGTGGAGGTCACCGCTCCGCCGGAGGCCGGGTCGACACTGGACGAGCTGCACGCCCTGGCCACGGGAAGAGTGCGATGAGCGGCGCCCATGAGGGGCTCCGCAGCGGCCAGGTCGCCGAAGCCGCCGGGGTGAACCCGCAGACCCTGCGGTACTACGAACGGCGGGGCCTGGTGGCCGAACCCCGGCGGACCCTGGGCGGGCACCGGCTGTATCCGGCCGAGACGGTCACGATCCTGAGGGTGATCAAGACGGCGCAGCGGCTCGGGTTCACCCTGGAGGAGGTCGCCGACCTGCTGGACACCGCCCGCCACCGGCACGGCGCTCGTCCCGACACGGGCCTGCCCGAACGGGCGCGGGCGAAGCTGCTGGAGGTCGAACGGCGCATCGCCGACCTCCAGGTCATCCGCGCCACGCTGCGGGAGGCGATCGACGCCGGCTGCGACGACCTGCTGGCCTGCGCCGATCGGCCGCGCTGCCCGCTGCCCTTCGTCGACCTGGCCCGCCCCGCCCGCCCCGCCGGCCGCGCCGGAGCGGAGGGCTGAGGCCCGGTACGGTGGCGATCATGTCCGTCGCCCGGTCCCTGCTGCTGTTCGTCCTCGCCGCCGTCGCGGAGATCGGCGGCGCCTGGCTGATCTGGCAGGGCGTGCGCGAGCACCGCGGCACCTGGTGGATCGGCGCGGGTGTCGTCGCCCTCGCCGCGTACGGGTTCGTCGCCACGTTGCAGCCGGACGCCCACTTCGGGCGCATCCTGGCCGCCTACGGTGGCGTGTTCGTCGCGGGCTCCCTCGCCTGGGGCATGGCCATGGACGGCTTCCGGCCCGATCGATGGGACGTCGCCGGGGCCCTCGTCTGTCTGCTCGGCGTCGCGGTCATCATGTACGCGCCCCGCACCTGACCCCGCATCGCGGACCCCGACCGGTCGACCGGACCGACGGCGACCACCGTTGCGGCCGTCGGGAGATGTCCCCTCCGCCGTCGCTCGTCCGTCGTACGGGTGAGAGCGAGACCGCGACCGGCGTGCGGGTGGCCGGCGGCCGGGAGAACGGGCCGCCTCACCGACGCGCCGGCCGCCGGCTGCCGGTCTGACCGGACACCTTGCGCACGAGGAGGTCGAGGCGCTGCCGCTGATCGTCACCGAGGGGCAGTGGTGGCGGTTCGGCCAGATCAACGCCCGTCTGGTCGGCCCGGACGCCCCTCGCATCCTGCCCTGGATGCCGGAGGACGCGAGCGAGCGGAAAGGCCGGTGGCGCGGGTCGATTCCCCGGCCACCGGCCGTCGTCGTGGAGCGTAAGGCGCTGCGTCAACCGTTGGGGCCGGGACGCCAGCACCCGCCGTGGTACTGGAATGCGCCGGCGGCGGGCCGTGGGTCGGGGGCGTAGCCGACGGTGACCCCCTCGATAGGGGTGCCGAAGTTGCGGGCGGGGGAGTCGGCTCGCAGGCAATAGTCGCGGTTGACGGGATCGACGAATCGGGGGTCGCCGTCCCTGGAGGGGACGAAGTTGCGATCCTGGGGGAAGGAGGGGGTTCCGGTCACGGAGATCTCGCCGAGGTTGTTGGTCAGGGTGCTGCCGGTGGCGTCCGAAATGTTGAGCAGTCTGACGCCGCCGGTGTTGTTCTCGATCCGGTTCCCCCGGGAGGGGCCGCCGCCACCGTGCAGGAAGACGGTGCCGTACGGGTTGTTCCAGCCGACGTTGTTGTGGACGTGCGCGTTGCGGACCCTCAGGTCCAGATAGATCCCGGGCCGGGCCCACGTGGTGCGGGAGGGCATGCTCAGATCGTCGTGCACCGCGTTGTGGTGGATGACGGTGCCGGTCATGTCGAGCTCGCAACAGGCGTAGACGGCGCCCGCGTCGGTACTGAGCATCGTGTGCCGGTGGATGTCGTTGTAGCCGATGTCGGCGGCCACGGCGTCGGGTTCGAGCACGTGCCAACTGATGTTGACGCCGCTTCGGCCGGTGCGCTGGATCTCGTTTCTCACGATGGTGTGCCGGTCGCCGCCGACCTCCACGCCGGCGGCGTAGGTGCCCATGTAGTCGACGTCGCGGATGGTGTTGAACCAGGCGGTGTTCTGCGAGCCCAGGAGCGCGACCCCGTTGCCCGCGCTGTAGGCCAGCGTGCTCCGGGCGATGGCGTTGCCGGTGCCGCGCAGGATGATGCCGCTGTCGGTCTCGCCGGTGGTGAAGGAGCCGCAGTTGTTGCCGGTGGTGGTCCGATAATGCGACAGGTACTGCGCGTTGATCCGGTCGAGGTGAACCCGGGTGCTGGTGTCACCGGTGCGGATCGAGGTGCCGAACAGGCGAATGCCGTCGATGGTCGTGTGACTGATGCCGTTGAGGTCGAATCCGAAGTCGCGCCGCTTGACCTCCACGTCGCCGCCGGCCGGGCTCGCACCCGTGGGCGTCCAGACATAGAGGCGCTGACCGTCCTGCGCGTAGAACCACGTGCCGCGCTGAGTCATCGCCTGAAGCTTGCCGAACAGGTAGTAGCGGGTGTTTCCCGGCGGATCGACGCTGTTGCTGGGGCAGATGCCGTCGGTGAGCCCGAGCGACCCGGGCGAGTAACCGCCCACCCGCGTGGTGAACGGCCAGAACCAGGTGCTGGTGTAGACCTGAGCGCCGTTCCAGTAACCCGCCGGCTTGCTCAGACCGGCATCGCGGATCATGCCGTCCGTCGACCCCGCCCCGGCGAACCGCAGGCTCGGCTGCAGCAGGTCGCGCGCCGGGTCGAAGTCGGCCCGGCCGGGGGTCGCGTCGGTGGGGTCGGCGTCGGTCGGGTGCGGCCACTGGCCTTCGGGCAGCATCGTCCCGCCGAAGAACACCTGCTGCACGACCGGCCCCGGCAGGTCCAGGCTGTAGATCTCCCGCGCCCGGACCCCGGCGGCGAACTCCGAGTGCGTCAGCGTCGGGTCCGCGCTCACCAGCGCGTCCAGGTCCGTCGTCGTGACCTGCCGCCACGCGCTCGGCTGCGCGAGGTTCGCGCCGTTCACGGTGACCGACTCGCCCTGGTACGGCCGGTACGTGATCCGCGCGTCCTCCGTACCCGAACGAGCCGGTCTGATCGTCTCCCGGTAGACGCCGGCCCGAATGTTGCAGGTGTCCCCGGCCTGCATCACCACGCCGCATCGCTGGATCGTTCTGAACGGACCGGTCACCGAGGTCCCGGGATTGCCGTCATTGCCCGTCGGCGACACGTAGTACTGCACCGCGGCGTGGGCCGTCCGCATCGGCGCCACCGTCCCCGCCGCGATGAGGACCCCGACGAGCACCGCCCTGTTCCATCTCCTCAACGCTCCTCCTGAGCAGATCGGGACATGTGAAGCCGAGTATCGAAGCCGGCGGTGTCGAAGGGCCAAGACCGCTTCGGTATCGCCCTAGACCTCACGGGTATGACCCGGCCCTCGGCATCGTCGGAGGGGAAGGGAATCGCCGTGTCGCAGGTCTTCCGGGACTTCGACGAGTTCGACATCGCCACGTCCGGAACGGTCATCCACGGGCGTCGCGGTGGCTCGGGGCCGCCCGTCCTCCTGTTGCACGGCATCCCCGAGACGCACCTCATGTGGCACCGGGTGGCGCCGCGCCTGGCCGAGCGCTTCACCGTGGTCGCCACCGACCTCCGGGGCTTCGGCGCCAGCGGCACACCTCCCAGCGCGCCGGACCACGCCCCGTACGCCATGCGCGCCATCGCCCGCGACCAGGTCGAGGTCATGCACGCCCTGGGACACGAACGGTTCGCCGTGGTCGGGCACGATCGGGGCGCGCGCTGCGCCTACCGGATGGCGCTCGACCATCCCGCGGCCGTCCGCCGGCTGGCCGTGCTCGACATCGTGCCCACCAGGGACGCCTTCGCCCGAGCCGACAAGGACTTCGCCCTCGGCTATTGGGCGTGGTCCTTCCTCGCGGCGCCGGAACCGGTGCCCGAACGGCTGATCGCGGCGGCGCCCTCCGTTCTCGTGGACCACATGCTCGACACCTGGTCGCACGCGCCGGACGCCTTCCCGCCCGAGGTCCGGGCCGCCTACGCCGCGCAGTTCACCGACCCCGCCACCGTGCACGCCATCTGCGAGGAGTACCGCGCCGCCGCGACGCTCGACCACGAGCACGACGAGGCCGACCGCCACGGGCGGCGCATCGCCTGCCCGACGCTCGCCCTGTGGAGCGCGTCCGGACCCGTCGCCCAGTGGTACGAGCCGCTGGAGGTCTGGCGGGCCTGGGCCGACGATCTGCGCGGCGGCCCCATCGACGCCGGGCACTTCCTCCCCGAGGAGGCACCCGACGAGACGGTCCGGCACCTCCTCGACCTTCTCCTTTGATCGTTGTGCGATGCCGTCAGAGTTGTCGCCAGTCGTGCCAGGTGCCGTTGGGGGTGTTCTGCCAGCGGTGGTGGACGCCGCCGTCGTTGTTGGCGAAGATCTCCAGGCGTCCGTCCTTGTTGCGCAGGGCGCGGACGAAGTGGCCGCCGCCTCCGAGGTCGACCCATTCTCGCCACGTTCCGGTCGGGTCGGTCTGGTGGTTGTGCCGCAGGACCTCGTCGTTCATCGCGAACACCTCGATCCGCCCGTCGTTGGACTCGATCGAGGCGACGCGGGCGCTGGCGGGTCCGCCGAGGGGTCGCCAGTCGTGCCAGTCCCCGCTGGGCGCGTTCTGCCAGCGGTGGTGCACGCCGCTGGGGTTGGTGGCGAACACCTCCAGGCGTCCGTCGTGGTTGCGGCTCAGCGTCAGGTGTTCTCCGCCGCCCCCGAAGTCGACCCATTCACGCCACGTCCCGATCAGGTCGGTCTGGCAGGTGTGGCGGAAGATGTCGTCGTTCATCGCGAACACCTCGATGCGTCCGTCGGCGGCCGGGGCGGCGGCCAGGCGGGCGGAGGCGGGTCCGCCGAGGGGTCGCCAGTCGTGCCAGGTGCCGCCGGGGGTGTTCTGCCATCGGTGGTGCACACCGCTCGGGTTGGAGGCGAACACCTCCAGGCGCCCGTCATGGTTGTGGGCCACCGCCAGATGGTCGCCTCCGCCGCCGTGGGTGCCCCAGGGGGCCCATGGTCCGGAGATCTGGGTCTGGTGGCGGTGCATGAACGCCTCGCCGTTCATGGCGAACAGTTCCAGTCGCCCGTCGGTGGACGCCGACAGCGCCACGGTCGCGCCCGCCGGCCCGCCGAAGGGCTGCCATCCGCTCCACGCCCCTCCGGGGCTGTGCTGATAGGTGTGCCAGACCTGGTCGATCGCTCCATGGAAGAGTTCCACCCGTCCGTCGGCGGACATGCCCACCGCCAACCGCTGCCGCCGATCCGGCACCGGAGGGCCGACGGCCCTGATGGCCTCCTCCAGCAAGGCCCGGGCCTTGCCCTCGGCCTGGTCGTAGCGGTCGGGGAACGCCGAGCGCTGCACCTTCTGCGCGGTCTGCCCGGCGGTGAGACCGGGATACCGCTGCTCGACGCGGACGGCCCGGGTGAAGAACTGCTCGGCCGCGTAGGGCACGTGCATGATCTGCTGCGGGGTGCCCCATCCCTGGCTGGGACGCTGCTGGAAGACCCCGAGGGAGTCGCGGTCCCCGCAGCCGAGGTTGTTCATGTGCGACTCGACCCAGCCGGCCTCGAAGCCGGCGAGCATCACCTTGTCGGAGACGCGGAGGTCGCGCCCGACGACGTACACGGTCTTGGTGACCTCGAGGTCGCGGTCCGGTGGGACGCGGCAGGGTGCCATGACGCTCGTTCCCCTCTGTGCCTGTCGCCGTCCAGGCGATCTGGACGGGCCGTCGCCCGTGCGACGACTGCACCCGGGAAGCGCCAGATCCCATCACGCACCGGTCAGATCCCAACGCGCGCCCCGTTCCGAACGGCGAACGGTCGCGAAGGTCAGCGGACGAGGTGCGGGCGCAGGAGCTCGGCCACCTCCTGGGGCGCCTGCTCCGGAATCCAGTGCCCGACGCCGGTCAGCGTGTGGAAGGTGTACGGGCCGGTCACGAACCTGCGGGTGCGTTCGGCGCCCTTGCGGCTCAGCGCGGGGTCCTTGTCGCTCCAGATGTACAGCGCCGGGACGGTCACCCGGGCCAGGCCACGCGGTGAGTTGAACGGCATGCCCCGGTACCAGTTGAGGGCCGGGGTGAGCGCACCCGAGTTCACCAGATGGTCCGCGTCCCTGGCGGCGTTGGCCTTGGTCTGGCCGCCGGCCGCCACCCCCTCGATGAGGCGCGTCCTCGCGCGCCGATGGAGCCGGCGCACGACCAGCTCGGGCAGCCAGGGGATCTGGAAGGCGTACATGTACCAGGACATCAGGAACTGCCGGCCGGTGAAGAGGGACCACATGAACGCGGCGGGGTGGGGGACGGACAGCGCGGTCACGGTGGCGACCACGTCCGGCCGGTTGGCGGCGAGCGTCCAGGCGACCGCCGCGCCCCAGTCGTGCCCGACGACATGCACCTTGCCCCCGCCGGGCCGGGCCGTCTCGATGAGGGCGAGGACGTCGTCGACGAGTTGGGACATGCGGTAGGCGAACCTGCCGCGCGGCCGGGCCCGGGGCGCGTATCCGCGCTGGCAGGGCGCGAGTGTGCGATAGCCCGACTCGTGCAGCAGCGGCGCGAGCGCGTCCCAGGAACTCGCCGTCTGGGGGAATCCGTGCAGGAGCACCACGACGTCCCCGTCGAGCGGGCCCTGATCGACGACGTCGAACACCAGACCGTTGCGCTCGAAGGACGTGATCCGCCGCCCGTCGATGCCGTGTTCCGTGGTCATGGGCGCTGGCCTTCCTCTCGTCGCTTACCGGTGGTCCTTTGACGTCTGGACCCATTGCCCGTGGAAGGTGTAACCGAGGCTCTCGGGGACGGGAAGGGTGCAGACGGGCCCGTCGGCCACGGATCGGGCGTCGAAGATGACGATGTTCGTGGCCCCGGCGGTGATCCGGGTCTCGTAGGCGATGAGCCAGCCGTCGTCGTCGAGCACCCCCGTCTCCCGGGGGACGAAGATGGGCTCGCTGACGAGGTGCCCGGGACCGTAGTCGTGGATGTCGCTCTCGCCGCTCTCGGTGTCGTAGCGGGCGACCGCCGTCAACGCCATGCCCGCCGTGGCGTCGGCGGCGGCGGCGCCGTACACGTTGCGGTGCGCCGCGGTGGAGCGCCGCATGTCGATGGTGGGCCATTCGAGCGGCAGCCCGTGGATCTGGTGGGACTCGACCTTGCCGGAGGCTCCGACGCGGTACCGCCAGAGGCGGCCGACGGGGAAGGAGGCCGGGTCGGTGAGGTGGCTGATGCTGGAGATGGCCTCGTGCATGACGGTCCAGGACCGGAAGCGGACGAGGTCGAACACGATGTCGTCGCCGTCGTCATAGGCCCCGGCGAAGTGCCACTGGAACCAGGGCTCGGTCTCGATCACGCGGAACGGGCCCCCGTCGCGGGGGACGAGCAGGATGCGCGTGGGCTCATCGCGGTGCCAGCGCATCGCCTCGAAGGCGGAGAGCCGACCGGACATGACGGCCACCGGGTCGAGGATGACGGGCCCGAGGCAGAACACCAGGTGAGTGGCGGTCATCGCGAAGTCGTGGACCATGTGGCGGCGGGGCATCCTGATCGAGCGCAGATGCTCGGTCGGCCCACCGCGCCTCGAACGATAGATCTCCAGCCGGGGGACCGGCCCGTAGACGCAGCCGAAGTTCCACAACTCGGCGGTGGTCGGATCCCAGCACGGGTGGGCCGAGTACGGCGTGCCGAGCCGACGGCCGAGGAGACCCGACGGCTCCAACGCACGGTCGAGGTCGCACCGGCCGAGGGTGTCCAGCGTGTCCGGGTCCAGCTCCCAGGGCATGTCGGCCTCCCACAGCGCCAGCAGCCTGCCGTCGATCATCGTCACCGACGTGTTGGCCTGCGAGGCGGCCGGGCGGAACGCGTTGCGCAGCCGGCCGCCGGGGGCGTTGGCACCGGGAAGGCGGAGGGGCGGGGTGCCGGTCCCGCGCGCGTCGAGCGAAGCCCGGTACGAGGGTGTACGGACATAGCGGGAACGCACGCGCACCGGGCCGCCGGGCGCGAACGTCACGGCGCTGACCAGGCCGTCCCCGTCGATGAGGTAATCGGACAGGTGGTTGCCCGCGCCGTTGCGGTAGAGGGTCCCGGCCAACCCTTCCGGGACGGCCCCCTGGCTCGGGCGGAGCTCGGCGTCGACCTCTCGGGCCCAGCCGCCGCGACGCAGATCCATGAGACCCCCAATGTGATCAGTGAACACATCCATGTGATCGCTGATTACATCCGGTCCCGGGTCGGGTGTCAAGGTGTGGTACGACTGGCTTCATGAGCACCCGGGTGGCCGGTCGGCCCTACCACCACGGATCCCTGCCGGAGACGCTGGTCGCGCACGCCGTCCAACTGCTGGACGAGGCGGGTGTCGAAGCGGTGGTCGTCCGCGAGGTGGCCCGCCGGGCCGGTGTCTCGCCCTCGGCGCCGTTCCGGCACTTTCCCGACCGGGCCGCCCTGCTGGCGGCGGTCACCGAGGCCGTCGCCATGGACTTCGGCGAGATCCAGATGGCCGCGGTGAACTCGGCCGACGCCGTCCCGTTCAGGGCCTTGGGGAGCGCCTTCGTGCAGTACGCGCTGGCCCACCCGCACCGATTCGCGCTGCTGCGCGGCGCGGTCCTCGGCGCGGATCGCACACCCGCCCTGGAGGAGGGCCATCGCGCCTTCACCCAGGGCATCATCGAGATGATCACCGCCGGGCAGCGCCGCGGCGAGCTGCGGCGGACCGATCCCGAGGTGATCAGGATCGCCGCTCAGGCGCTGGTCTACGGCCTCTCCCAGATGTTCATCGACGAGTACCTCGACGCCTCGCGCGCCGATGTGCTGATCGACCAGGTCATCGACCTGTTCGGCCTGGGCGTCCTCGCGCCCGACAGCGATCTGCGCCGAGAGGCCGGAGCGCCCCCGCCGCCGACCACCGGTCACTGAGCGGCGTCCGATCCCGGACCCTCCCCGAGGGCGGTCGAGTCCGTGTGTCCACGGGCACTCGACAGAACCGCGCGAAGTTGGGTATTACATTGTTATATGACGCACTGGTTCCCCCCGGGGCACCGCGTGCATCATCGGAACGTGCGTGACCGGCCGCCGAATGTCGCCGCCGTCGCCGTGCCCGTCCGTTTTTCGGTTGTGTGCTTCTCCGAAAGGTCGTGATGCGATTGAAGAGCCGGCCGAGGGCGGCCCTCGTGGCGCTGATCCTCACCCTCTGTCTCGGTGGCGGCCCCGCCCATGCGGACGCGCCGCCGACGTACTACCTGGCGTTGGGCGACTCGGGGGCGGTGGGCGCCCAGGTCGGTCAGGGCCCCACCGACGAGGGGTACACCGACGTCCTGCACGCCGCCCTCAAGGCGGACCACCCCGATCTTCGGCTGGTGAAGCTGGGGTGCGGCGGCGAGACCACCACGACCATGATCAAGGGCGGGATCTGCTCCTACGACGCCGGTTCCCAACTGAACGCGGCCGTCGACTTCCTCGAACGGCATCCGGGCCGGGTCGAGTTCGTGACCTTGAGCATCGGGGTCAACAACGTCGGCTGCCTCCTTCAGGGCGACGTCGTCTGCGGCCTGCGGGGCACCGGAACCCTCGTGGCCGAACTGCCGCAGATCATCGCGAAGCTGCGGGCGGCGGGCGGCGACACCCCGGTGTACGCGTCGGCGACCTCCTACGACCCCGGCCTGGCCTCCTGGGTGAAGGGCGACAAGGCCACCGCCGTCGCCTCGGTGCCGCTGGTCGACGCGTTCAACGCCGTGCAGCGCGCGGCGGCCCTGGTCGGCGGCTTCAAGGTCGCCGACGTCGGCGGCGCCTTCGCCACCCACGACTTCTCGACCACGGTGACGATGGCCCCGTACGGCACCATCCCGCTGAACGTCGCACGGATCTGCGCCTGGACCTCCCAGTGCACCCACGGCGACGGGCACGCCAACGCCGAGGGATACCGGCAGATGGCGGGCGCGTTCCTGCGCGTCGTGTCCTGACGACTCCCCCCATCGCGGGCCCGGTCGAGCGATCCGCCCGCGCATCCTCGCCCGGCACCCGCTCGCTGAAAGGACGTTCCATGTCCGTCGACCCCGACCCCTCCGGGGGGCTCACCCGCCGCGCCGTGCTGACCGGCGGGGCCGCCACCGCCGCCGGCCTGGCCTTCGGCTCCTGGTTCGCCCCGTCCGCCGCCGCCCGGACGAGCCCGAGTTGGCCGAACGCCACGCTGACCGGTGAGGCCGCCCGCCGCGTCGACCCGGCCCAGTTCCTGCCCTGGGAACAGATCCACACCTGGCAGGAGTCCGCCGACGCCGTCGGCCTGCGGGCCACCGGCACCCCTTCGCACCACGCCTACGTCGACCGCCTGGCCGAACGGATGGAACGGGTCGGCATCCGCGACATCCGGACCGACCAGGTGCCGCTCGAACGCTGGGACCCCTCCCAATGGAGCCTGGACGTCGTCGGCGGCCAAGATGCTGGCCCCGCCGAGGTGGCCTGGTACGTGCCGTACTCCGGCGACACCGGACCGGAGGGCGTCACCGCGCCGCTGGCGACCCAGCCCCGGAGCGGCACCATCGGCCTGGTCACGATCAAGCCGCCGGGCATCCCCTTCCTGCTGATGGACCTCATCGACTGGGACGCGCCCTGGCAGCCCCACCACGCCCCCGGCTACAACCCCCTCGCGCTCTATGACCGGCCCTGGATCGGCGGCATCCCGGCCCAGGGCACGCTGGACACCTACAAGGAGGCCGGCGCGGTCGGCCTCATCATCGTGCTCGACCTGCCTCCGGAGATCGCCCGGGGCCAGTACCTGCCCTACGACGGGAAGATCCGCGGCATCCCGTCCCTCATCGTCGACCGCGACACCGGGGCACGGCTGAAGAAGGTCGCCGACGCCCGCGGCGAGGTCCGTCTCCGGCTGCAGGCGACGGTCACCGAGACGACGACGCCGAACGTGTACGGGGTGATCCCCGGCGCGTCCGACGAACTGGTGATGCTGCAGTCGCACACCGACGGCACCAACGGGATCGAGGAGAACGGGCCCGAGGGCATCCTGGCGATGGCGCAGTACCTGTCCAGGATCCCCTCGCAGCAGTTGCCCCGCTCCGTCCTGGTCCTGATGACCACCGGTCACATGGCCGGAACGATCGGCACCGACACGTTCCTGCGCCGGCACGCCGACGGCCTGGTCGCCCGCACCGCGGCGGCCATGAGCCTGGAGCACCTGGGCGCGCGCGCCTGGCTGCCCGACGCCGACGGCGACTACCACATCGCGCCCGACCCCGAGCCGGCCATCTGCTTCACCTCCCCGCACCCCGCCATCATCGCCGCCGCCCGGCGGGCCCACCTCCGGTCGCGGACCGGGGACGCCCGGGTGATGCGGCCCTTCCTGCCCGACCTCGAACGCCGGGAGTCGCCCAGCGGGTTCTGGTGGCCGGGGGACGGCGAGGGCCTGTGGAGGATCGCCGCCCTGCCCTCCCTCCAGTTCATCACCGGGCCGACCTATCTGCTCAACGCCGACATGCCGACGATGCGGTTCGTCGACACCCACGCCATGCGCCGCCAGGCCATCGCCTTCACCGACGCGGCCCTCGAACTGGCCCGCACTCCGCGTCACGATCTTCGGGAACGGCGCATCGACGACCCGTCCTTCGTCCTCGACGTGCTGCGCCGCTTCGGCCTGGCCTGAGGACGGGGCACGGAGCGCATAAAATTGCGCGAAAAATGCGGGGCGACGGTCTCATAACCATTGGTGATGACCACCGGTATTGGACGTCCGGGTCGCCGGCGGAACAGCATTTCGGGAACAGCATTCTCTTGAGGAGGAAGCGTGACCGAAAATCATCGCGGCGCCCCGTCGCCCACGAGGCGCCGGCTGTTGGCCGCCGGCGCCGCCGGGGCGGCCGCCGTTCCGCTGGCCGGCCTCCCCGGCGCCGCCGCCGGCACCCGGACCCCACCGGCCCCGTCCACCGGCCGCGCCGACCCCAACGGCAGGTTCGCGGGCAAGGTGGTGCTGATCACCGGCGCCACGTCCGGGATCGGTCGGGCCACGGCGTACGAGATGGCGCGGGAGGGCGCCAAGGTGTTCTTCTGCGGGCGTCGCACCGAGTTGGGACGCCGTCACGAACACGAGATCCGAAAGTTCGGCGGCGACGCCACGTACATGCGCGCGGACGTCACCCGGGAGGCCGACGTCGAGGCGTTCGTCGGCGCCTGCGTCCGCCGCCATGGCCGCATCGACATCGCCTTCAACAACGCCGGGATCGAGAGCCCCCGGGCGCTGCCCCTCCACGAGCAGAGCCTGCGGGACCTCGAACTCGTCTGGCGGACCAACACCGCCGGGGTGTTCCTGTCGATGAGGCACGAGATCCCGCACATGCTCCGGCGGGGTCGCGGCGTCGTCGTCAACACCGCGTCCATCTCCGCCGAGGTCGGTTTCGCGACCATCGCCCCCTACAACTCCAGCAAGCACGGCGTCGCGTCGCTCACCAAGGTCGCCGCGCTGGAGTACGCCGCCCGCGGCATCCGCGTCAACGCGCTCGCGCCGGGCGCGGTCGACACCCCGATGCTGCGCCGCGCCGCCGAGGCGTTCGGGGTGACCTACGAGGAGATCGCGCAGGACTACCCGATCAAGCGCATCGTCCAACCTCAGGAGATGGCCCGCGTGGTGATGTGGCTGGCCTCCGACGACGCCACCGCCGTCACCGGCACCGACGTGGACGCCTCCGGCGGCTACCTGACGGGCTGACCGCGGCGCCGCGACCGCCCGCTGATACCCTCCGTCGCGATCATGAAGGTCGGCATCGGTCCCGAGGACGTGACATTGAAGAACGCGCTCGTCGTCCTCGCCGTCTTGCTGACGACGTCATGCGGTTATTTCGACGACCGTTTCACCGTGGAGATCCCCCCGGCCGCCACGGCGGCCCCGTTGATCGCGGGCGAGGGCGCGCAGGTCTGGGTCGCCGAGGACCGGCGACGGATCGAGATCACGGCGGCGGGCGGTGCCTGCGACGAATCCGTCGAGATCCGGGTGTCGGAAGGGGCGCGGAAGGTCAGGATCGTCGTCCGCGTGACCTCGAACGATGGGCCCTGCGTCTCGGTGGCCCTGAGCCGAACGTTCCGGGTCGGGCTCAAAGAGCCGTTGGGCGACCGCGACATCGTCGGCGGCAACGGCCGCTCCTATCCGCGCTCGACCGATCGACCGAGAACGTACAGTTCCGACTCCGACATTCCGGTGCGGGTCGTCCACGAGGACTGACGTGGGTGCTGCGCCCTCCGCACACCTGGGGCGCCCGAGTCTCCGTGAAGAGGCCGGGCGGCCCGGGGGCGGTGGATGGGTCAGTCGGGCAGGTCGGCCACCCGGGGGGCGACCGGGCCGAACAGGTCGCCGATCGTGGTGAGGGCCGCGGCGTGCAGCGCGTCCGCCGGGATGGGTGCGCCGTCCGGGCCGGCCAGCGGGCGGGTCGCGCACGCCTCGGCCACGACGGTGGGCCGATGGCCGAGGTTGAACGCGCCCTGAGCGGTGAACTGGACGCACATGTGGGTCATGAAGCCCGCCAGCACGAGGTCCGGCCCCGCGCCGAGCCGGCGGAGCACCTCCGAGAGGTCGGTCTCGTGGAAGGCGTTCGGGAAGCCCTTCACCACGACCGGCTCGCCGTCCCGGGGCGCGACGCGGGCCTCGATCCGCCCGATCTCGGCGCGGATGTCGTACGGGCCGCCCTCACCGCCGTCGTTGACGACGTGCACCACCGGCGTTCCGGCGGCGCGGGCCCGGTCCAGCAGGCGGGCGGCGGCGTCCAGGGCGCGGTCGGCTCCGGGCAGGGCCATGACGCCGGTGCGGTAGGTGTTCTGGAAGTCGATCATGATCAGCGTGCCGGTCGACAGCGCGGGCAGCGCGCCGTCCAGGCCGATCACGTCGCGCAGGGTCGTCGAAACGGTCATCTCATCCTCCTGGATGCGGGAAAAAGGGAAGGCTCGGCCGCCGGTCGGACCGAACGGATCGGGACCGACCGAGGCGGGGACGAGGGATCAGGGACTAGGCGGCGGTCCGGAATCGTCGCCGGTAGGCCGCCGGGGTGGTGCCGAGCCGCCGCCTGAACGCCCGGTGCAGCGTCTCCGCCGACCGCAGGCCGCACGCGGCGGCGACCCGTTCCAGGGACTCGTCGGTGCCCTCGAGCAGCCGACGCGCCGCCTCCACCCGGGCCGCCTCGACGAAGGCCGCCGGGGTCGTGCCGGTCTCCCGGCGGAAGATCCGGGCGAAGTGCCGTTCGCTCAGGCGCATCCGCTCGGCGAGCGCCGCCGCCGACAGGTCGGCGGACAGGTTCGCGGTGACCCACGCCCGCAGCTCGTCGATGTCGCGGCGCTCGGCCGGGGCCTGCCACAGCGGGACGCTGAACTGGCTCTGCCCGCCCTGCCGCTTGAGGTACATCACCAACTGCCGCGCGACCGCCAGCGCGACCCGTTCGCCGTGGTCCTCGGCGACCAGGGCGAGCGCGAGATCCATGCACGCGCTGATGCCGGCGCCCGTCCACACGTTCCCCGACCGGACGTAGATCGGGTCGGGGTCCACCACGACGTCGGGGTGGTCGGCGGCCAGCCGGTCGGCGGTGGCCCAGTGCGTGGTCGCCGTCCGCCCCGCCAGCAGCCCCGCGGCGGCCAGCAGGTGCGCGCCGACGCACACCGAGGTGACCCGGCGGGCGTGCCGGGCGGTGTCGGCGATCCAGTCGACCAGCTCCGGATCGATCACCGGTGCGCCGCCGCCGTCCACCGCGCCGGGCACCACGAGGGTGTCCACGCGATCGCCGACCTGGTCGAAGGTCAGGTCGACCGCGAGCCGGACCCCGGCACTGGTACGCACCTGACCGCCGTCCGGGCCGGCCAGCAGCACCCGGTAGGGCGTGCGGCCGGACATCTCCCGGTTCGCCACGGCGAACACCTCCGCGGGTCCGGTGACGTCGAGGAGATCGACGTCCGGGAACACGGCGATGACGACACGGTGTGGAACGGCCATGCCCCTATTGTCACCTTGATGGGTCCGTGACCGCCATGACGAGGTTCTGTCAGATCCGGACACGGGAACGCCGCCCCCTCCCGGGGAGGGGAGGGGGCGGCGTCGTGGAGGGGAGTGTCAGCCCCCGATGGCGTAGGCGCGGATGACCGTCTGCTTCACCGAGTTGCCCGACGCGTCGGTCATCTCGGCCCGCAGGGACACGAAGCCCGAGGACGGGTTGCGGAGTTCGGTGGTCCATCCGCCGCCGGCCTCGGTCAGGGCGACCCGCCGCCAGGTGCGGCCGTCGTCGGCCGAGGACCACACCTTCAGCGTCGTGACCTTCACCGGCCCGGTGCCCTGGTTGGCGTCGACCCAGATCGGCACGGACGTGGTGGACCCGGGACGCGCCCGGTTGAGGTCGTCCAGGCCGTTCGGCGCGAAGCCCACCGAGCGCAGGGGCAGCGGCGAGACCTTGGCGGTCCTGGCGGAGCGGAACCGCCATTCGGCGTCGACGCGGGTCGCCAGTCGCGAGTACGACACCGACCGTCTGGCGGACGTGGTGACCGTGTAGTCGGCGGCGGAGGCGGGGACGTCCACGAGCAGCAGACCATCCTTGAGCGGCTTCGTGGTGACGACCTTGCCGTTGCGGGCGAGGCTCATCGTCCCGGTGGCCGCACGGTCGTGCCCGTAGCGGTGCGGCGCACCGTCACCGAACACGCCGGACGCCCCGATCGCGAGGGAATCGCGCCAACGCTGCCCGAACGGCTCCGGCGCGAAGGCGTCCACGAGATGGCCGGTCACCCCGGGACCGATGACGGCGGCGTTCCAGGTCTGCGTGAACGCGGCGCCCTTCACGAACCTCCGGGGCGGCTCGGTGATCACGCCGCTGAGGGTGGGGGAGTCCGCTCGGCTCGCCCCGTACTCCAGGCTCTGGTGCCAGCGGAAGCGCGGGTCGGACGTCAGGTGGTACGTCTGCCGGAAGGGCATGCGCGTGGAGGTCGCCGACCAGGACATGGAGTCGAAGCCCGGCAACTCGGCTCCCAGCCAGGGATAGGCGGTCGTGGGCACGCCCTGGCCCTTGAAGATCGTCTTCACCACCGCCAGGTCCGCGGCGCGGGCCCGGTAGATCGGGTCCGACGGCAGCCCACCGACCCGGTAGTCACGCAGCTCGTAGCGGTAGGGGCTCGGAGCCGCTTCGGTGGAGCCCTTCTTCTCCCAGGTCGTGCGCGTCTGGAAGCGCAGGTTCTGCTGTTCCGTCGGCAGGACGCGCATCGCGCCCTGCGGGCAGTCCGCGAGGACTCCTTCCTCGAAGTGCTCGTGCTTCGTGGTGAAGGCCATGCCGACCTCCCACAGGCCGACGATGCGGGCGGTGGCGTCGTCCAGCGTCGTCCGGACGGTCTTGCCCTGTCGGACGTCGAGCTTCACCGAGGCGTCGGCGGTGACCTTCAGGGGACGGCTGTACAGCATCGCCGGGGCACAGCCCTCCGGCAGGACGGTCCCGTGCATCGTGTAGTCACCGTCGGGGACCCGCATCTTGAGCGAGCCGTCGAAGTAGGCGTCGAAGGTCCGGCCCGACGTCTTGTTCACCAGGGTGATGTTGCCGAACGAGGGCCGCCCCCGATCGTCCACGGCGGTGAGCGCGACGTCGTGCGACTTGGGCTCGATGTGGACGCCGACGAGGGTGCGGACCGAGATCCCGGAAGCGGTCGCGGTGACCACGCCGCTGTAGGCCCCGGGCCGGTTCTTCCCGCGGGACAGGGTGAGCCGCGCGGTGGCGCTGCCCCGGGCCGGCACCTTCAAGGTCCTGCGGTCGAGCTTGAACGCCCCGGCGCCCGCCTTCTGGTCGACCTTGAGGGCGAGCCGGAGGGTGATCGGCGCGTTCGTGTCGTTGGTGTACGTGACCTGGCGGGTCGCGCCGTTCCTCCCCCAGCGCAGGTACGTGGAGACGTTGCCCGGCGAGGCCGTGACCCGCGTCGCGAGCGCCCGGGGGACGTCGACGCGGCCCGCGCCCTGCTGCAGGCCGTTCGCCTTGGGATTCGGCACGGCGGAGCCGATGAGGGCCGCCTTGAGCCGGTGGCCCTTCCAACGGGGGTGCCGCTGGGCGAGGATCGCGGCGGCGCCCACGACGTGCGGGGTCGCCATCGAGGTGCCGGACAGGCGCTGGTACCGCGTTCCCACGGGCGCGTCGGCGGGCGCCCCGGTGGCGCGGGCGGCGGCGATGCCGACGCCGGGCGCGGTGACGTCGGGCTTGACGGCTCCGTCGCCGACGCGCGGGCCCCGGCTGGAGAACTCGGCGAGCAGGCCCCGACGGTCGATGGCGCCGACCGTCAGCGCCGCGTCCGCGCTGCCCGGCGAGGAGATCGTCTGATGCCCGCCCTCGTTCCCCGCCGCGATGACGAACAGCGCGCCGGTCCGGGCCGAGAGGGTGTTGACGCCTCGTTCGAGGACGTCGAGGTCCGGTGTGTCCTCGCCGCCGAGGCTCAGGTTCACGATCTTCGCGCCGCCCTGGGTGACGGCCCACTCCATGCCGGCGAGGATCCAACTGTCGTAGCCGGACCCCTCGTCGTTCAGCACCTTCGCCGAGACGACCCGCGCGCCGGGCGCGACGCCCCGGTAGGCGCCCTTGGAGGCGGTTCCCCGGCCCGCGACGGTCGAGGCCACGTGCGTGCCGTGACCGTCCCCGTCCTTGACGACCGACGGGCCCCGGTCGGTGAAGCCGCGGGCCTTGGCGACCACTCCGCGCAGGTCGGGGTGGGTGCCGTCGACGCCGGTGTCGAGCACGCCGACGGTGACGCCCTTGCCGGTGAGGCCCTTCTTCCAGGCGGCCGGGGCGCCGATCTGCCGGGTGCTGCGGTCCAGCAGCGCCGTCCGCCGTCCGTCCAGGGAGATCCTGGTGACACCGGCGGTGGACGTCAGCCGCCTCCAGACGTCCGCGGCCCCCGACTTGGGCGCCTCGGCCGCGTCCACGCCGAGGCCCGGCAGGCTCCGGCTGACCTTGAGACCCGGGACGGAGGCGGCGGAGACCCCGGCCGTGCGTTCGACCACGAGCGGCACCGAGGCGCGGCGCGCGTCGTCGTACCCCCACCGCACGAGCCGGGTGACGTCGAACAGCCGCCGGTCCACCCTGCCGGCGGCGAGCAGGGGCAGCGCGTCCGAGGGGATCACGTGGTGGTGACCGTCCTGCATCGACCGCTGGAACCGGACCCGGGAACGGCCGGGGCCGGGCCGGACGCTGATCGCGGCGCCGCGCAGGGTCACCGTGTCCCCGGTCACCAGGGTCACCCGGTGCGAGGACGGCTCCTGGATCGAGGCGGGCGGCGAGGGCGGGGACTCCGCGCTCGCCGTTCCCGGCAGCATGCCGAGCACCAGGGCCCCTGCGAGCAGCACGCCGCCGGCGCCCCTTCGGTGCGTCAGTGGGTTGGTCACAACCGTCCTCCTCGGGTCGGGCGGGCATCAGCCGATCTTCGTCCAACTGTATATACAGTTGAACTGACTATCGGCAACCCGAGGGGGCCGGAACCGGCCACGCCGCGCGCTCCGCGACGGGCTCAGAGGGCCCAGAAGGTGTAGTTGTTGAAGGCGGAGTCCGTGATCCGGGTGCCGCGGTTGTAAGGCGATCCGCCGTACAGGCCGTAGGCGTGGACGGCTATCGCGCAGTACCCCCCGCAGCCGGGCATCTGGACGGCCGAGCCGTTCTGGCCGCCGGTGACGTCGATCGAGTAGAAGAGCTGGCGCACCGTCGATGCCGCGATCGGCCCGGACATCTGCCACATGGTGCCGGTCGGCCTGTCCGTCGGATATCCCGCGATGTTCACCTGCGTCCCGTTGTACGAGGCGCTCTGAAAACGCAGGCCCAGCCAGCCGGTGGTGTTCCCGATGGTGCAGTCGAGCTTGACCGCGCCGTAATCGTACTCCGGGTCCGGAAAGCCGGCGGGGACATGGGCGCTGAGCCAGCCGCACGACCCGTACGGCGTCGAGGCGCCGTTCTGGCCGGGCCAGAACACGAAATTCGTATTCCATCCCTGGTAATGGACGCACTGCCCCGCCGTCGCCACGGTGTTGTCATCGTAAAGAAAGGCGGTGCACCCGTAGGTGATGCCGTTGGGCGCGACGAACGTGAGCCTGCCCGAGGCCCGATAAGGGTAGGTCGTCGTTCCCGTCGTGACCGGGGTCCGGCCGTCGGGGCCGATGATGGAGGTGGGGCGGAGCCCGCCGTCATCGAGCATCCTCACGTTCTCGGGGAACGTGCGGGTGAAGACCACGCCGCGCGAATGCGCCCGCCTTCCGGTGCCCCTGGCCGCCGGAAGGGTGCCGGTCGCCGCCCGCGGCGCCTCGGACGCGCGCCCCACGACGGTGCGCCCGTTCTTGAATCGTGACACCGGCGCGCTCGGATCTCTCACTTGAAAGATCCGCGACGCCGGCGAGGCGCTGCGGGGAGCCGCGTCCGCCGCCGGAACCCCCACCGTCCCGACGCCCAACACGATCGCCGCGGCGGTCGCCGCCGCCTTGCCCCGTCGGCCCCGTCGGCCCCGCTTGACGACGCCGTTCAAGAACTCGTCCACGCGGCATTCCCCTTTCGGTTCGCGAATATGGAACGGTGCGAAACCATCGACGGCCGTCCGCGCGGATGACATCCTTTTCTTTGTTCCCCTCTTTATAGATACTCCGGTGGGCGCTGTCATAACCCTGACCCGATGTGGCCGGCGCATCATCTCCGATCGCGATGGGTGGACGGAGCCCACCGGCGTCATCACTCCCTCCTCCCGCGCGGCGCTCGGCGCGCTCTTCGGTTCCCGCATCCACCGGACGGTCCGGGACGACCCGGCGGTGGCGGAGCCCTGTCCTCCGGACGGGCCGGTGCGCTCGTCGGCGTCGACCCCTCACCGGCGGCGATCGGTCGCATGAGGTTAGGCTCACCTAACTTTGATCTTGTATCGGAAAGGCACATTAGGTTAGCCTTACCTAACCTTCACGCAGAGAGCGGTCGATGCGTCGGCACTCGCGGCGAAGGGTTCCTCGTGCGCGCGGCCGTCGCCGTGATGCGCCACGACCGACCACGGTGACCGCCCTCGCGACACCGCCGACGACGGGAGACCCCCCATGAACAGCCGATTCCGTCCACCCCATCCGTGGGCCGCCGGCTCCGAACACGCGGAAGGCGACCACGTCGAGCCGGCGCGGACGATCCCCGCGGCCACCGCATGAGACGGATCGATCATCGGGCCCGCCATCTGGAGCGCATCGTCGAGGTCAGGGCGGGGGAACGCGCCGAGCGGGTGCCCTACCCGATCCGGATCCGCACGGCCGAGGTCCTGCGGACCGCCATGGTCGGCGCGGGACTGCTCCGGGTGACCCTCGGCGGGCCCGGCACGTCCGGCTTCGAGGCGCACACACCCGACGAGCACGTCAAACTGATCTTCCCGGACGCCGACGGCGTCGTGCGCCCGCCCGAGCCGAACGGGTTGATGCTGCGCTGGCCGCGCCCGTCGCCGACCTCGCGGCAGTACACGGTACGCCGCCACGACGCGGCGACCGGCGAACTCGACCTGGACGTCGCCCTGCACGACGGGGGCCTCGGGTCGGACTGGGCGCGCGCCGTCGAGCCCGGTGCGGTCGTGCACGTGGCGGGGCCGCCCGGCGGGGTGATCGTGCCGCACGCCTACGACCGGTACCTGCTCGCCGGGGACATCACGGCGCTGCCCGCGATCGCGCGATGGCTGGAGGAACTGCCTCGGACGGCCGCCGGATGGGCGTTCGTCGAGGTCGCCGACGCCTCCGAGGAGATCGACCTGTCCCCGCCCGCCGCCGTCGAGGTCCGCTGGCTGCACCGGGGCGCGGCGCCCGCCGGCGCGGGCGACCTCTTGGAACGCTCCGTCCGCGAGATCCGGCCGCCCGACGGCGAACGCCTCTACGTGTGGATCGCGGGCGAGGCCGGCGCGTTGAAGCCCCTGCGTCGCTGGGTCCGCGACGACCTGGGGCTCGCCAAGGGCGACCACGACATCACGGGCTACTGGAAGTACGGCGTCGCGAACTACGACGACCACTGACCCCCGACACCTCCCACCGAATACCGAGGAACCCCCATGTTCAATGGTCGAGCGGTACGTCTCGGCGCGGCCCTGACGCTGGCACTCGCCGTGACCGCGACGGGCTGTGCCTCCGGCGACGAGGACGGCGCGTCCGGCGGCAAGGCCGCCACCCGCGTCTTCAAGGCGGACAACGGCGACATCACCATCCCGGTCGCCCCGCAGCGCGTCGTCGCGACCGGCTACGCCGTTCCCGCGCTGCTCGAGGCCGGTGCGCCGCTGGTCGGCATCTCCACCTGGAAGCGCGGACTGCCCCTGATGGACGCCAAGGACCGCGCCGCCTACGACCGGATACCGAAGGTCGCGGGAGAGCTGGCGGCCGAGACCAACTACGAGGCCATCGCCAAGGCCAAGCCCGACCTCATCGTCATCGGCGTCCCGGCCCCGATCCTCGGCGACGTCGACGTCGCCCGGCTCAAGTCGATCGCGCCCGTCGTGGCGATCGGGCCGACCGTCCCGAAGGCGTGGCGTGAGCTGTCCCGCCGCCAGGCCGACGCCGCGGGCGCGTTGAAGGGATTCGACGCGACCCGCGCCCGGTACGACGCCAAGGCCGCCGCACTGGCCCGCAAGTACGAGGACGTCCTGCCGAAGCTGAGGCTCGCCCACGTCGGCGCGTACGGCGAGACCGACAAGGGCACCTTCCAGCGCGAGTTCAACGGCTCATGGGGCACCAACATCGCCAACGACGTCGGCGCGAACTACCACGGTCGGGTCAAGGTGAAGGGCGGCGGTTCGAAGGACGTCAGCGAGAACGCGTCCATCGAGGAGCTGCCGACCGCGTTGGCCCAGGCCGACGTCATCACGTACTCGCTCATGGCGGACGGCTCCGTCCCGCCGCCCGTCAAGTACGTGCTCGACTCGGGCCTGTGGAAGGGCCTGCCGGCGGTCGAGGCGGGGCGGACCTACGGGCTCCGCTACACCGAGGCCGCGACGTTCAAGCAGGCCACGCTCACCCTGGACGCGATCGACAAGGCGCTCGCGCCCCTGTTGGAGCGGTGACGGGCGACGGACGGCGATCCCTCGCGACGAGCGTCGCGGCCCTCGTCGCGGGGATCGCCGTACTCGTCGCCGTCGCCGTGGCGGGCATCGGCGTCGGCGCGCAGGCCGTCCCGCCCGTCGAGGCCGTGCGGGCGCTGGTGGCCTACGACGGCTCCGCCGACCACATGATCGTTCGGGACGTGCGCGTGCCCCGGGCGTTCCTGGGCATGGCAGTGGGCGCCGCCCTCGCCGTGTCGGGCGCGCTGATCCAGACGCTGTCGCGCAACCCGCTCGCCGAGCCGGGCATCCTCGGCGTCACCATGGGCGCGGGGTTCGTCATGACCGTCGGCGGGGCGCTCGGGCTCGCCGTCACGTCCGCCGGGGAACTGATGCTCTCCGGGATCGGCGCGGTGCTCGCGACGTGCCTGGTCTACGCGGTCGGCCGGTCGTCGCCGCTGCGCCTGGTGCTCGCCGGTGTCGCGCTCAGCGCGGTGCTGAGCGGCATCTCCCTGGGGATGCGGTTGATGCTGCCGGACGTCTTCGACCGGTACCGGTTCTGGTCGGTCGGCTCGCTCGCGGGCCGGGAGCAGAGCGCGGTGGCCCTGCCCGTGACGGTGATCGTCCTCGCCCTCGTCGGCGCGCTGCTGCTCGGGCGCGCCCTCAACGCGGTCGCGCTCGGCGAGACCGTGGCGCGGACACTGGGCGCCGACGTCGTCCGGATCCGGTGCGCCGCCCTCGTTCTGATCACGGTCCTGACGGGCGCGGCCACGGCGCTGGCGGGGCCGATCCTGTTCGTCGGGCTGATCGTGCCGCACGTCGCGCGGCGGATCGTGCCCGACTCGGTTCCGTGGCTCATGGCGTGGGCGCTGGTCCTCGGGCCGATCATGCTGCTGGTGGCCGACATGCTGTCGCGGGTGCTGCTGCCGACGGGGGAGATGCCGGTCGCGATCGTGACCGCCTTCCTCGGCGGCCCGGCGCTCATCTGGGCCGTTCGACGGTACGGGACGAGGGCGCTGTGACCGTCGTCGTGCTGCGCGCCGGACGCCGCTCGCTGGCCGTCGAACGCCGGACGGTGACGTTGTCGACCGTGCTGGTGCTCATGATGCTCGGGCTCGCGCTCGTCGGCCTGTGCCACGGCCCGTCCTGGGCCACCCCCGGCGAGGCGCTCGCCGCGCTCGTCGGGACGGGCGACCTCGAGGTCGTCGTCCGTGACTGGCGGCTGCCCCGGGTGCTGGCCGCGTCGGCGTTCGGCGCCGCGCTCGGAGTGGCCGGCGCGATCTTCCAGAACGTCACCCGCAACCCGATGGGCAGCCCCGACGTCATGGGCCTCGACGCGGGCGCCTACACCGGCGCCCTGATCGCGCTGACCCTGTGGTCGGGAACGGCGGGCCAACTCGCCCTGACCTCGGTGCTGGGCGGGCTGCTGGTGGCGGCGGCCATCTCCCTGCTGTCGATGGACGGCGGGCTGTCCGGCCTGCGCCTGGTGGTCGTCGGGATCGCGGTGAACGCGATCGTGGGCGCGGTGAACTCGTGGATCGTGCTGCGCGCCCAACTCGACGTCGCGATCGCCGCCGTGGGATGGAACGCGGGCTCGCTCAACGGCGTCGACTGGACCGACCTGCCGATCCCGTTCACGGTCGTCGCGGGCGCGCTGCTGCTGATGGCCACCCTCTCCCACGCCATGCACCAGGCCGCCCTCGGCGACGCCGTGGCGGTGACCACCGGGGTCGGCCTGGACCGACTCCGGCTGCTGATGGTGCTTCTCGGCGTCGCCTGCACGGCGACCGTGACGGCGGTGGCCGGGCCGATCCCGTTCATCGCGCTGGCCGCACCGCAGATCGGCCGCAGGCTCGCCCGGGCCCCGGGCGTTCCCCTGCTGCCCGCCGCGCTGATCGGGGCGGTGCTGTTTCAGGGCGCGGACCTGGCCGCCCAGATGCTGCTGGCGCCGGTCTCGCTCCCGGTCGGCGTGGTCACCACCGCGATCGGCGGGTGCTATCTGATCTGGCTTCTCGCTCAGGAGGTGAGGCGAGCGTGAGCGTACGCCTGCGTGCCCGTGAACTGTCTCTGCGCTACGGCGAACGGGTCGTCTCCACGCGACTCGGCCTGGACGTCCCCGACGGGGCGTTCACCGCGATCGTGGGGCCCAACGCCTGCGGGAAGTCGACCCTGCTGCGCGCGTTCGTCCGTCTGCTGCGCCCCGCCGAGGGGAACGTGCGGTTCGACGACCTCGACGTCGGCTCGTACCCGACGAAGGCGCTCGCCCGGTCGCTGGGCTTCCTGCCGCAGGATCCGCTGACCCCGGACGACATCAAGGTCCGGCAGCTCGTGGGGCGGGGCCGGTTCCCGCACCAGTCGCTGCTGTCGACGTGGTCGGCGGAGGACGAGTCCGCGGTCGCCGAGGCCATGGACACCGCGGGCGTCGCCGACCTCGCCGACCGGCCCGTGCAGGGGTTGTCCGGCGGGCAGCGCCAGCGGGTCTGGGTCGCGATGGTGCTCGCGCAGCGCACGCCGTACCTGCTCCTCGACGAACCGACCTCGTTCCTCGACATCACCCACCAGTACCGGCTGCTCGACCTGCTCTCCCGGCTGCGCGACGAGGGCCGCACCGTCATCGCGGTGCTGCACGACATCAACCAGGCGTGCCGGTACGCCGATCACCTGGTCGCGATGAAGGACGGCCGCATCGTCGCCGAGGGGGCCGCCGCCGACATCGTGGACGCCGCGCTGCTCAAGGACGTCTTCGACCTGCCCAGCGTGGTCGTCCCGGACCCGGTGACGGGCACCCCCATGGTCGTCCCGACCCTCTCCCGAGAGCCGGTCCGCAGGGGTGGGGCGCCCGCGTCCGGGGATCAGGTCTGATCACCCGCGCGCCGGCGTCGAGTCGACCCTGTGCCCGGCGGTCGTGAGGGCGGTCACGGCGTCGTCCAGCCTCCGTTCCGGCACCAGCACCAGGTCGGCGTGATAGGTCGATGCCACGAACACCGGGATCCGCGCGTCGGCGAGCGGACCCACGAGCGCCGCCAGCATGCCGGTCGCCTCCGGCCCGTGTGGGGACTCACCGCCGTAGAAGCCGAACCACCGGTCGTTCTCCACGTAGTGCGGAGCCTCCCTGATCACGGTCAGCCCTTCGGGCGCCCGCACCAGACCGATCCACTCGTCGTCCTCGGGGAGGGTCGCGTGCGGCAGGTGCTCGAGGAGGAACGGTGTGGGGACGACGCCCAAGCGCTGTGAGACGGACATGGTCGGCAAGCTATCGGAACCGGTCCGCGCGCCCCCTCTCCGGCGGCCCGAGGGCGGGCCGCCGGCCCGATCAGGTCGCCGGTTCCTGCACGGACCAGCGGTTTCCGTCCGGGTCGGTGAAGTACACGAAGGCACCGCCCGGGCCGCGCATGACCTCGCCGACGTCCAGGCCGCGGCCCGTGAGCTCGGCCCTGGCCGCCTCGATGTCCTCGACGACGAGTTGCAGGCCGGGGAGCGTGCCCGGTTCGGCCTCGACCAGACCCACGCCGATGGCGATCGAGCAGGCCGACCCGGGCGGGGTGAGCTGCGTGAAGCGGAGACTGTCGCTGATCTTGTGGTCGTGGTCGAGGTTGAACCCGGCCTTCTCGGTGTAGAAGGCGATCGCCCGGTCCACATCGGAGACGGGAACGAAGGCAAGTTCGAGTTTGAATTGCATGCCGGCAAGCTACCCAGACAGCGGGACGCCACGCGAGACCACCCGTCCGCGTCCACCGCCGTCACCGCTCACCTGCCGCACCGCGACCGCGTGGGAACCGCGACGCCCACGACGACTCGACGTACGGCGAGCCCTCCCGACACACCCGCCTTGACCGCGGGACCACGGCGCGGGCGAGCCGACCTCCGTTCAGGGCCGCTTCTGGCGGGAGGCCCGCCGAAGAGCTGTCCGACCGGCACCGACCCCGACGAGGCGCACTGCCCGCGATCGAACGGGCGGCACGGACGAGTACCTCCGCAACGCCGGGATGCACCTGTTTTCTCTAACCTTCTCGCCACTTACACGAAGAGTCGCGTATTGGATACACATGGTCATGCTCGGGGTCGGATCCCGGCACAGAGCGCAGGGCGTGAACGAACGGGGGCATCGATGGAACCGCAGAGCATGGACGTACGGGCCCGGCGCGACACCGAGCGGCGCAGCGCCCTGCGAACACGGGCGCGCCGGTCCCGGAGGGATGACCGGCCGTCGGTCACTCAAGGTGACATGGGTCCCCGCGCGCGTGTGACGATGTCCCGTCTGTCGGCCATGGTCGTCGCGACCGCGACCGCCGCCGGCATCGTGTGCGCCGCCGGCGTCGTGTGCGCCACTCCCGCCGCGGGCGCGCCCACGGATTCGCGCCCCACGCGGCAGGCCGTCGCGGACTATCGCTACATCGCCGCGTACCCCGACCGGGAGACGTGCAGGCGGGCGGGCCGGGACGGTCAGGCCGCCGGCCGGTGGTCGCAGTGGTACTGCGTGTCGGACGACTGGGGCAGTGAGCGTCAGGCGCTGTGGGCGCTCATCCCCTGACCTCGATCTCCGGCGCTCGGCGGTGGGCGGCGTGAGCCTCGGCCGATCCGTCGTCGTGGCGTCGGCCGGTCCGGACATCTCCGACGTCACCGTCGTGGCGTCGGCCGGTCGTCGGCGATCAAGGCGAGGACGGCGGCGCGCGGCGGGAAGGGCCGGAGGCCGCTGATCCCAGATGCGCGGACCGTTGTGCGGGCATGTGCCACGTGATGCGCAGGCGTGGCGCATCGTGCGGGCATGTGCCACGTGATGCGCAGGCGTGGCGCATCGTGCGGGCATGGGCCACGTGATGCGCAGGCGTGGCGCATCGTGCGGGCATGGGCCACGTGATGCGCAGGTGTGGCGCATCGTGCGGGCATGTGCCACGTGATGCGCAGGCGTGCGCGTCGTGCGGGTCAGGTGGTCTGGTCAGGTGGTCTGGTCAGGTGGTCAGGGAGCGGAGGATCAGTGGCCAGGCGTTCTTGAGCTCGGCGTTGACCTCGGGCCACGCGTGCCAACCGTGGCCGTAGATGTGCGAGGTGACGGGGATGCCGAGTTCGTTGAGGCGGGCGACGAACGCCTTGTTCATGCGGCCGACGAGGACCTCGCTGAGCTGGGTGAGCCGCCAGATGGAGCCGGGTGGGGTGTGGGGACCGTTGAGGCCGGTGGTGCCGCTGGAGACGTACAGGCCGGTGCCGCGCAGCCCGGCGGCCAGGTGGTAGGGGTCGTGGGCCCGCCAGTTGGCGTCGTCGCGGCCGGGCCTGCCGTAGATCCGGAAGGCGTCGGCGCCCAGGCCCAGCATGTTGATGAAGGTGATGCCCGCGCGCATCCCGTCCATCGTGATGTGGGTCGGGCTGCTGAAGGAGGCGGCGTGGCGGTACATGCCCGGGTGGCGGGCGGCGTAGACCATGGCGCCCTGGCCGCCGGACGAGGCCCCGATGACCGCGCGGCGATCGCCGGCCCCGTACCGGGCCATGATCTCCGGGAGTTCGCGGGTGTGGAAGCTCTCCCAGCGAGGGGTCCCGCCCTTCCCGTCGTTCCACCAGTCGGCGTAGCTGCCGTTGCTGCCGCCGGAGGGCATGACCACCATCAGGTCGTGCGGGGCCGCCAGCTTCAGGATGTCGGTCTTGGTGCTCCAGCCGGTGTAGGTCTCGTTGCCGCCGTGGAAGGCGTACACCACCGGCCAGGTCCGCCCAGGCGTACGCGACCATCCCTGCGGTAGCAGCACGCGCACCCCGACCTTCTCGTTCACCTCGGCCGAACGGAACGACAGGTCCAGCGTTCGCGAGTTCAGCCAGGTCTCGGTGACGGCGGGGATCTCGGCGGCGGCGGCACCGGCACGGGTCGCGCCGAGTATCGCCACCGACGCCAGAACGGACGACAGCGCGACGAGGGCAAGGTGCTTCATGGGGCGTCTGACCTTTCGATTTCGGTAGGGCGCGGTGTCAGCGGAGAACGAGTGGTCGTGCTCATGGGGGCGTGGGGCCCGGAGGCCGATCCGACTGTTGAGGACGTGTCGGCCGGACCTTGCTCAAGCTCCGTTCGCCTCACGAGGCGTTCAGGTCGGCCGGCGGTCACGCGGTCCATCGAGCCGGTATCAGTCCCAGGTCGGCGGCGATGACGTCGGCCGCACGCTCCAGCAGATGGTCGTAGTCCTCGTCGGCGCCGATCTGGGCGATGCGCTCACCCCAGGTCCACCGCAGCCACCAGGTGCCGTGATGGGCTTTCGGGGGCACCCCCGGCTCGGCGACCACCTCACCGGTCATGTCGGGGTCCCCGGGATGGGTGACGCGCAGGGCCGGATGCCGCCCGATCGAGGTGAGCGCGGTCCGCAGACCACGGGCGGCCGCCTTCACGGAGACCGCCCGCAGATGATCGAAGGCCGGGTCCGAGGCGGTGTGGTCGAACTGCTCGGCCGGGTCCGTGCCGACGGCCGAGGGAGGTTCGCGGTGTGGGGACATGGGAGCGGATTCCTCCGGTGAGGTCCTGACGGCCCGTCCATGGCCGGCCGGGCATCGATGTGCGAGTTCGGACGCCGGTCCCGTGAACGCCGCCGATGGCGCGGGGACGGCTCGAAGTGGGGCAGCAGGGCCACGTGCGGTCGGCGCGGTCCGATCCGCGACTCAATGCCGGGCGCGCCGTCGGGACACCTCGGGTCATGCGCCGCCGGCGGGCGAAGGACTCCATCACGACCATGCCTGACCTCACCATGTTCCAAGCCGAACGCTGAACCAAAGTGTGTATGGGACACCTATTGGGACAGAAGGGGGACAAGTGAGCGTTCCGGCAACCGTGACCCTCACTAGGTGCGCATCACCGAGCGCCGATCGGTGCCCGGTTGCCGGTGAGAGGACCGCGCGGGCCTGGAGCCGGCGGCTTCTCGTTCCCGGCCGATGCCTCGGGCCGGGCGGCGTTGACGAGGTGGCCCGGGCGGCGCTTCGTTCCCTGCAAGCGGTGCGCGGCACGACCGGGGCAAGGTCGCCGGCTCGGCGCTGTTGAACCGCCTCAACGGGATCCGGTCGTCCGGGCGGAGCGAACGCGGACAAGGCGTGGCGTCACAAACGGGTCCGCCCAAGGACGTCTCGCCCTTGGCCCCAACGCGAGAACGATCCGTACACTGTCCCCCACCGTGGATGGTTCACCGGAGCGGCGCCCGACCGTCCGGACGTCGGCCGCCGATCTGGAGGAGGGCAGGGGAACCGTGACACGCAGCACCGTGGTGGACGAGGTGACCGACAAGATCGCATTTCAGATCGCCTCGGGGCAATTGGAGGCGGGGCAGAGCCTGCCGTCCATTCGTCGACTGGCCGAGGACCACGACATCAATCCGTCGACGGTGCAGGTGGTGCTGGAACGGCTGCGGGGAGCGGGGTTCGTGGAGCCTCGCCGTGGGGTCGGCATCGTGGTGCGCGACATCGAGCTCTACGGCGGGATCGAGGTCTGGCGCTATCTGTTCCGCTTCTCCAGCAGGCTTCCCGATCTGATCGTCCGCAGCGTCCAGGACATCCTGGAGACGTTGCGGCTCTACTATGACGCGGCGATGAGGAAGGTCACCGTTGATCCGTCGGTGTACGACGCCCGTTCGGTGCGGCGGGCGCTGCAGCGGCTGGAGCTGCTGGCGACCGACCCGGACGTGACGTCCGCGGAGGTCCACCGGGCCGTGCTCCACATCCTGCGGACCAGCAGCGCGACACTCGGCCACGGCATCTCGCTGGCGGTGCTCAACTCCCTGGGCGCGCTGCTGAGCGAGGTCCCCGAGGTCGTCGACGCGCTCTACAGCGATCCGTCGCAGCACGCGTGGTGGTGGGGACAGGTCATCACCGCCTGGGAGACGGCCGATGCCGAGTTGGCCGCCGCCACGCTGACACTGCTGGACGACTGGCACGTCGAGACGCTCGACCGGTTGCGCACACGTCTCAAGGCCGCCTCCTAGCCGAGGCGGTGGTCCCTGACGGCTCCCTCACCGCATCGGCTCCGTCCCGCAAGGGAACGAACGGTGAGGCGGGTGCGGCAGCCGCCGGGCATCAGTACCCCGGCTTCCAAGAGGGGGGTGCCCCCGCCGTACGCCCAGCGGCCCCTTCCGACGTCGGCGTCGCCTCGTCCACGGAGGTCTGGAACCGTTCGGTGCGAAGTGCGGTGCCGATGCCGTGGTCGTCCCAGTGCCGCGTGAGGTCGGCCAAGAGGCCGGGCGGAGCACAGGCCCAGGTGGGGCGACGTGCCCAGTCCGCACACAGGCCGGGGATCTCGGCGGCCCTGAGCCTGCCGTGCTCGCGCGTGTGGCGCTCGTAGAGCCGCAGTTTGGGGAACCGCGCCGCCATGGCCCGCAGGGCCCCGCGGAAGATGACGTCATCACGGGTGGGAGCCGTGTGGATCAGCAGGGTGTCGGTGCGCATTCCGGCGGCGGCCAAGTGGGCGAGCATGGCCATCACCGGGGCGATGCCGCTCCCCGCGGTGACGAACAGGACCCGCCGTGGTGGCACGGCGGGCAGAACGAACTCCCCGTGGGGAAGGCCGAGGTGCACCAGGGCGCCCGGAGGCGTGTGCCGTACCAGGTGCGGAGAGACGAAACCGTCGGGCGCGGCCTTCACGGTGATCGTGATGCGGCCGTTCGGGCGTGGCGGCGAGGAGAGCGAGAACGCGCGCCAGTGCAGGGCGCCGTCGATCTCGACGCCGACCCTGGCCCACTGGCCGGGCCGATGCCGAGGCCACCCTCGTCCCGGCCGGATGACCAGCGTCGCCGAGTCCGCGGTCTCGGCGCGCACCGCCTCGACTCGGCCGCGGGGCCGCGTGGTCGACCACAGCGGGTTGATCATGCCCAGACAGTCCTCGGGCAGCAGCGGCGTGGTCAGCCGCCGCGCGGCGGCCGAGAGCCGCGACGCGTTCCTCGGGGGCCGGATGATTCCCCGCACGAGATGCATGCTCGTCCTCCTCGGAAATCGATCTCGCATGTCATTTCGGCGGTCCGGATGCGCCGGAATCGAGGACCGCGAGGCACTCCCGGAAAGCCGCCTGCGCCTTGGCCGGGTCGTATCCGGGAGGCGGAGTCCACTCCTGGAACGTGCCCGGGATCTTCACCCCGCGGTCGCGCATGCAGGCCGTCAGCGCGTCGAGGACGCTCGGCTGGGGATCGGGGGATCCCGCCGGAGTCCTCGGGGACGTGGGAAGGGACGTCGGTACGGCCGGTGGGGCCGAGGGGCCCGGCGTGGCGGACAGCGGGGCGCGGTCATCGGCTCCGCAGGCGACCGTCGAGAGCGCCGGTACGAGCAGGGCCATGACGATGGCGGTGCGGGCGGCGAACATCACTGAGAATCCTCCGAGGGGACGGGCCGTGGGGGCGCGGGGCACGACGTCCCTTTCCTCACCGCCCGCCCCTGCGGAATACGCCGTGGAGGGGTCAGCCCTCGACGCTGAGCTTGATGCTGAGCGGGTTGTCCTTGCCGGCGACCAGCGCGTTGATGATGGGCGTGTCGATTCCGCATCCGGCGACCTTGGGGATGCGGTACGTGCCGGTGAGGGTGCCGCCGGTGGCGGGGTCGAAGGTGCCCTGGGACGTGAGGGAGATGGTCGCGGGCTCGGTCGTCCTGCAGTTCTTCAGCGGGATCTTCAGGGCGAGGTGGCCGACCTCGGTGATCTGGATGTCGACCTTTCCGGAGACGGCGGCGGCGCCGTTCTCGAGCGTGCCCTGGAGCGGAGCCGCTTGGGTGATCTCGAAGGTGGCGTGGGTGGGCAGGAACCCGAACATCGGGAACGCGCTGCGGGCCGGCGGCACGGTGAAATCGGCGGAGATCTGCCTGGTGGCCAGGTCTGCGTCCACGTCGGCCCGGCCCGGGCCGAGGGTGAAGTCGGCGCCGAGCCCGGTGATGCGGGTCTGGGCGGTGGTGGCGTAGGTGTGCTTCGACGGTGCGGCGTGGCCCGGCGTCGCGGTGGCCGCCAGCACGCCGGCGGTGGAGAGGGCACAGGCCAGGGCGCTGACGCCGATCTTTCGGAACTGCATGACGAGACCTCCGACAAGGGTGGGAATCGGTCTGTGCGCCGGACGGGCTTCTGTTCCGAGCGCGAACCAGATTCTGTACCACACACTGTCCCAATTCCTGTGCATTGGCTGCGCATCTCGGTGGCGCGCTTCGTCAGCGGCCTGACAACCGCCGCCCGGCCCTCAGCGGCGGAGGATCTTGAAAAGGACGGCGACCTACCGGCGATTGCGGCGGCCACGCCGCTGAGCGCGTCTCGCACCGGAACTCCGACGCCTGTGCGGAGGATCGCTCCGGCCGAGCCTCGACCGCCGGACGGCGGCAACGGAAAGGGCCCGTCCGGCCTGCGGCTCCGCCTGGACGCTACGACTCGGCGAGGTCAGGCGGGTGTGAGCGCCTGCAGGTCGAACAGGCTCGAAAGCCGGGTCAGCTCCTTCGGCACGACCCGGTAGTACACCCACGTTCCGCGTCGTTGGCCTTCGATGAGGCCGGCCTCGCGCAGCACCTTCAGATGGTGGGAGATGGTCGGCGCGGTGAGCTTGAACGGTCCGGTCAGGTCGCACACGCAGGCCTCGCCGTCGTCGGCCGAGGCGATCATGTTGAGCAGACGCAGCCTGACGGGGTCCGCCAGCGCCTTGAACACCGTGGCCAACCCCGTCGCCTCGACCTCGGTCAGGAGGGGGCCGTTCAGCGGGGCGCAGCAGGGCCTGCCCACATCGAATCCCGACGAGTCGGACATAGCTCTAATTTGACATCTATCTATCCATAGTGCAAGCTCGCAATTGCTTCGATGCTTATCGAAGCAAGCCCGCAAGGGCGCGAGGCGTCGCCGCGTCCGAACACTCGGGAGGCCCGCATGAACGAGCCCACGACCCCGACGGAGAGCACCCGCCCCGGACGTCGCTCGACCGGCGGCGACCACCGAGACCCGGACGGCTTCGAGCACACCGACACGTGAAGTCCGTGAGCACTCGAGGTTCCCGGAGCGCGGCCACCGGAGTCGCCCCGCGAAGGGGTGCGGACGCCGATGGCCTGGCGTGGGTGTTGGCCGCGTTGTGCGTCACCCAGATCACCAGTTGGGGCGTGCTGTACTACGCGTTCCCCGTCCTGTCGCCCCTGATCGCCGCGGACACCGGTTGGTCGGCTCCCGCCGTGACCGCCGCGTTCTCCGCGGGACTGGTGGTCGCCGCCGTGGTCGGGATACCCGTGGGTCGCGCACTCGATCGGCGTTGCCCGCGAGGGCTCATCACCGGGGGTTCCGTCGTCGCCGCGATCGCGGTCGTGTCGCTGGCGGTCTCGCCCGGCCTGGTGTGGTTCGCGGCCGGATGGCTCGTCGCCGGCGTCGCCATGGCCGCCGTGCTCTACCAACCGGCCTTCGCCGCCCTCACCCGCTACTACGGCCCCCGTCATCTGACCGCGATCACCACCCTGACGCTGGTGGCCGGGCTGTCCAGCACCCTGTTCGCGCCGCTCACCGACGCGCTGGCCGCCCATCTGTCATGGCGCGGCGTCTACCTCGTCCTCGCCGCGATCCTGGCCGCGGTGACCGTGCCCCTGCACGCGTGGGCCCTGAGCCGCCCCTGGCCGGAGAGACCCGCCCGCCGACGACCACGCGACGGCGAGCGGACCGGGAACGCCGGTCCTCCGGCGGACGAGGAGTTCCGCGCCATCGTGCGCAGCCGGCCCTTTTGGCTGCTGGCCGCGGCCTTCACCCTGTCCGCGTTCACGATGTACGCGTTCCTGACCCACCTGATACCGCTCCTCGTCCACCGAGGCGCCGATCCCACCGCGGCGGCCTGGGCGCTCGGCCTCGGCGGCGTCGGACAGGTCGCCGGACGCCTCGGCTACACGGCATTGGTGGCCCGTACGAGTGTCCGCTCCCGCATCGTGGGGACGCTGGCGGCATCGGCGGTGATCACCGCGGCGGTGGCCGTGGTGCCCGGTCCGCTCGCCCTGCTGATCGCGTTGGCGGTCCTCGCCGGAGCCGTTCGCGGCATCGCCACGCTCCTGCAGGCCACCGCCGTCGGCGATCGCTGGGGCACCGCCTTCTACGGCTCGCTGTCGGGCGTCCTCGCGGCCCCCATCATGCTGGCGGCCGCCGTCGCTCCCTGGGCCGGCGCCGTGCTCGCCACGTCGCTCGGCGGCTATCCCGCCGTCTTCATGACCCTCACCGCCGTCGCCGCGCTCGCCGCCGTCCTCGCTGCGGGCAGCGTGCCCCGAACGCCGAGCACGCCCGTTCCCGACGTACGGCTCCCGAGGTGAGGCCTCTCCGTGCACGATGCGGACGGCGCGGGACCGGAACGGCGGGAGCGGCGGGCCCGAACGTCATGTCGGATCGCCACCTCTGGCGTGTCGGGATGCGCGGGATGCCCTCAGGCGTCGGCGGGCTCGTTCTCGCCGGAGAGGCCGTGGACCTGCCCGGCAGAGAAGCCGCGCCCGACGGGGACGCCGAGGCCGAGGGAGACGGGTTGGGGCACGGACGTGCTGCCGCAGCAGTCGACGGCCTCTGGGGACGCCTCCGCGCCGGCCGTCGGGTCGGTGATGCAGACGCCGGTCTCCGGGAGGTCGAGTTGGTCGGCGGCTCGGCGGCTCGGCGGTCGCCGGCGAGGGCGGCGAGGATGGAGCGGACCTGTTCGTACCCGGTGGCCAGGAGGAACGTGGGCGCCCGCCCGTAGCTCTTCATCCCGGCCAGGTAGAAGCCCTTCTCGGGGTGGGCGAGGTCCCTTTCACCGTGAGGGGGAACGGCGCCGCAACTGTGGAAGTCGGGATCGATGAGCGGTGCCGGTTTCACCGGGGCCTCGGTGGCGCGGTCCAGTTCGAGGCGGACCTCGCGGAGGATGTCCAGGTCGGGTCGGAAGCCGGTGGCGGCCACGACGTTGTCGACGGCCAGCGCGATGTCACCGTCGGGAGCCGTGCCGGCCACCTGCAGGCGACCGGCGGCGGGGCCCCGTCGGGTGCGGTGAAGCCGGTGATGGTGAACCCGGGGATCAGTTCGATGACGCCGGTTCGGACGGCGTTCTCTAGACGGGTGCCGAGGGCGGCGCGCGCGCGGGTAGCCCATCGGCGTCGCCGCCTCCGTACAGGCGGGCGGGGGAGGGGCCGCGTATCGCCCACGTGATGCGGGTGCCCGGCCGGGTGGAGGCGAGTTCGGCGAGGTCCAGCAGGGTGTTGGCGGCGGAGTGTCCCATGCCGACGACCAGCGTGCGGCGTCCGGCGAACCGTTCGCGGTCACGGCCCAGGATGTCGGGCAGCGGCCCCGCCGTGTAAGGCGCGGCCTGCTCCTCGCCGGGGGCCGGCAGGCCGGAGTGCCCGAGGGGTTGGACCGCCCACCGGTGCCGGACGCGTCGATCACCGCCCGGGCCCGTACGCCCCGGACGGTGCCGTCCGCCGTGACGGTGCGGACCAGCAACGGGCGCTCCTCGCGGCCCACGGTGCGGGTGACGCGATGCCGTCGCGGGTCACGGCCACGACCCGCGTGCCGGTGAGGATCCGGCCCGCCAGCGCGGGGACGGCCGCGAGGGGCGTCAGGCAGTCGCGCAGGAGTTCGTCGCCGGTGGGGAGCGCGTCGCCGGGAGGGGGCGTCCACCCGGTGGGCTCCAGGAGGCGGCGGGCGGCGGTGTCGGTGTCGTGGCGCCAGGGGGAGAAGAGGCGGACGTGGCCCCACTCGGCGATGGCCGCGCCGACCCGGTCCCCGGCCTCCAGGACGAGGAAGTCCAGCCCCCGTTCGGCCAGGTGCGCGGCGGCGGCCAACCCCACCGGACCCGCGCCGATCACCACCACCGGCGGACTCGGGTCGCCGTCGACGTCCACAAGGTCGCGTCCGGCGTCGGACTCGGTCCGCAGACCGGTGAACGCGGCGTCGACGGACCGCTCGGCGTCCTCGTCTCGGATGCTCGGACCGCAACACCCCGCGACCGTCTGGTCGGCGTTGTCGCTCATCGGTTCTCCTGGTCGGCCGAGGATGACGGCCCGTCGATCGGCTGCCGAGGACGCGGAAGGCCCGTGCTCCGACCTCGTGAAACGCGAGCGAGACCGACCGCATCCGGGGTTCGCGCGCGGGGGACGATCACCGACCACTAGACCAAGGATTCGCCGTTGACACCTACAATCGCTGTTGATAATAATGAGTTGTGTTCAATGGTCGGGAGGTCGATCGGCCTCGTCGTCGGAGGGGATGAGCTCCTCCGGGCAGGGGGCCGACGGCTCTCGATCCTCGCGAATCCGCCGAGTGGCGCCGGTGTCGGCCGGGCGGCACGCGCCGGGCCGCACTCCGAGTGGGTACGACGCCACAGATGGGAGAAGAGATCATGGCCGGAGGGTTCATCAGCAAGATCTTCGGTGGTGAGCAGAAGCAGGAACTCGACAGTTGCTGCGGTTCCGTGAACGTGGTCCCCGAGGACGAGGAGACGCCGAACGAGGTCGTGGCGCAGAAGCCGGTGGAGGAGAAGCCGAGCGAGACCATGGCGCGCGCCGATCACTGACACAAGGGTCACATCCTTCGGGGATGTGGCCCTTGTCGCTTGACATGGGTTCGACCCGATCATCGAAGGCGTGCGCGGATGCATGCACATTCTTCGGATATGAGTCGGCCGGCCCGCGCCGGTCTCCCGACACTTCTGTGACAACCGCTCTGCGACGGTGACGAACGCCGACGCATCGAGCCTTCTCCGCAGCTCGTTCCCCGGCTCGGCCGCCGCTCGGGAACGGTCGACACTGCACGCTCCGACGCTTTGACCCATGCCGATGTCCCGAGCCGGACAGGCCCTCGGAAAGTGTCGCGACGTTCCGTTCCGTTGGACACGGACAATGACGGAACGTTAATTCGAAACTACAATGCCGATACCCGTCGACGAAACGGGTGAATCTCGGCGGCACCCTCTAGACAGCGCCCGTCGAGGCAGTTACGTTACCCCCAGAGCGGGAGTGGTCAATCAGTTTGTCAGAAAACTCAAGAAGGGTACGGCGGAGACTCCGCCCGTGATCCATCCGGATTGGCCGCGCACGCCATTTCACTGCCTTGTCAGCCTGAGAGCATGGTGACGGTAACAGTGAGTGACAGTTCTGTGGTGACGGAATCACCTCCCTCCCTCAATGCGACGACCTCCGTTCGGACCGAGGCGACCCCGGTTCTCGCCGTCAAGGTCGGCGGCAGCCTCTTCTCCGACAAGAGCGTCGAGGGCAGTCTCGACCGGGCGGCCATAGCGCGGTACGCGCACATGATGGCCGGCCTGCATCGCAGCCGTCCGGGCGGCGTCGTCTTCATCACCGGCGGCGGGGCGCCGGGTCACGGTGCGCTCCGGAACATCGACGAGACCGATCCCTTCGGATGCCTGCCCCTGACCAAGGCGCTGGCGGACGTCAGGTGGGCCTGGACGGAGGCGTTCGCCAGGGAGGGTGTGAAGGCCCTTCCGCTGCAGCTCGGGGCCATGGCGACGCTCAACGACGACGGAACGTTCGGCGTTCGCGGCGACACGCTCCGCCGGGTCCTGGACGGCGGCGCGCTGCCGGTCCTGTCCGGCGACAGCGTCCTGGCCGGCGACGGGACCCTGCACGGACTGTCCAGCGACCGCGTTCCGGAGTTCCTGCTCGGCGCGCTGGGCGAGCCCTTGAGAGTGGTGGCCCTCACCGACGTGCCCGGCATTCTGCTGGACGGCCCGAATGGAAAAGAGACCCTCGCCTACGTGGACCCGTCCCGTCCGTCCGCGGCCTATGACGCGCTGTGGACGAACAGCGAATGGGACACCACGGGCGGCTTTCGGACCAAGGTCGACGCGCTCGTCAGATGTGCGGCCGCGGGAGGGGAGTGCTTCATTCTCAAGGGCTCACCGCAGGACACGGACTACCGATACCTGCTCTCTCCGCACAGCCGCTGGCCGAGTGGAGTGAGCTACACCCGGATCGTGCTCCCGGAGCGGTGAGCACAGGACGTCGGATGACGCGAGAGGGGTGATCGCCGGGCCTCGTACCGCACACCCGTCCACGACGGGGAATCCATGAAGCCGCCTCCGGGACAAGGGCACTGTCCGGGAAGCGGCCGCACGGCACCACCTGTACGAAGGAGATGGAAGTGACTGCTGCGCCACCGATGCAGGCGACCTACGGTCAGAAGATCAAGGACCGCAGGGAGCACATCAAGATGGATCGTACCGCGTTCGCGCGGGCTCTCGGCGTGAACCCGGAGAAGATCGACGCCCTGGAGGGCGGCGACACGCGCGACCTCACGCTCGACCGACTGACCACCATCGCCGGCGTGCTCGGGACCTCGATCGCCGAGCTCACGCCGGACTTCGTCGACGACCTCGACGACGGCGTCGCCTACCAGTTGCCGCAGGACAACCCCGTCATCGAGGGGCAGCGCGCCGGCACCAACTACTACACCTACAACTGTCTGGTCCGCACCCGCACGGTGCCCAAGCTGGTGCCGCTGCTGCTCGAGGTGAACGTCGACGACCCGGACAAGGCGGCGTTCAACACCGGGCACGACGCCCACGAGATCATCTACTGCATGGAGGGTGACATCCACCTGAAGTGGGGCGACCCGGCCGCGCCCAAGGAGGTCTTCCTGCCGCAGGGGAGCAGCTTCTACATCGCGCCGGGCGTGCCGCACACCCTGACCACGGCGAAGGGCTCGGGGCCGGGCAAGGTGATCTCCGTCAACTTCTGACGGGCCGGACCGCCGGCGCCCCGCGGGAGGATCCGCGCGGCGCCGGCGGTCCGGGAACATGGGTTTCGGTCACCGAGCCGTGTGCGCGAAGGTAAAGGAAATATGTCCTTCCGGCCAGTCGCGTCGCCCGTGACGGCGACCCGTCGACCGATGCGGACCACCGAAAGACGCCCTCAAGAGAACCTTTCGCATTGCATCGCTTCCTGAGATTCTCAGACGCCGTGCCGAACCGTGCCGGACGTGCACAGAATTCCACGGCGGGCGACACCGCGCGGGCGAACCCCTCGCCGCCCCGGGTTCGGTCGATCTTCTCCGTTCGTCTGGACTGTGACGCCGCCATCGCGTATTAATTCTGGTGAGTTGTTCATCGGCTCGACGAAAGGGTCGAGCGGGCGCAAGTCGGTCACCCGGGGACGGCTGGAGCGCGCCCGTGCGCGCCACCCGCGGTGCCGTACGGACTCGGCACGGATGTGTGGCCCGTGTGCCAGGTGAAACCGCGTGCTCAAGTGTCCAGGATGCAAAGCGGAAATCATCAGAGGGAGGCATCGTGCCCCACACCGGAACGACGCGCGACGAAACGTCTCGTGCGCCGGCGCGCAACGCCGGCGGTCGCGTACCGCCGCCCCCGAATGCGCCGCCGCGTCACGGCGTCGCGCATTCTCGATCGGAGGGCGCGGGCCGCGCGCCCGAAGACCTGACGGAGGCGGAGGCGGAGTCGAGCGCGGGTGCGCCCGCCGATCCGCGTCTCCCGGCGGAGGCCGACGACCCGCTCTCGGGCGGTCATCTCGCCTCCTGCCGTCCCGGCGACCCCGGCTTCGGGCCCGCGATGTCCCCGCAGGCGCGGCAGACGCCCGTGGAGGTCGGTCCGGGCCTGCGCGGGGTGCTCCGCACGTCGCCGGCGAGCCCGTGCCCGCTCCTCGGCGTGCACAACCCGACGGACACGGCGCGGGAGTTCACCGTGACCCGGTTCTTCCCCGACGTCGCGGCCGGGCGCGCCCGACTGGTCTTCGTCGGCGGCGACGTGGAGACCCTGCCGGGTTCGCCGGACGGGCCCCCCACCTCCCGGCTGCTGCCGGGCGGCCACGTCTGGCTCTCGCAGACGACCGGAACGGGCCGCCCGCACACCCCGCCTCGGGCTCCCGACGAGGACGGCGCCGACTCATGAGCGCACCGCCCTCGGACCGCCGGCCCACGGCGGTGGTCACGGGCGCCGGCAGCGGGATCGGGGCGGCCACGGCGCGGCGCCTGGCGACGGAGGGATACCGGGTCGTCCTCGTCGGCCGGCGCGCGGAGCGGCTCGGGAACGTTGCAGCGCGCATCGCGGCCGACGGCGGCGCGGCGGAGACGGCCGCCGTCGACGTCACTGATCGGAGCGCCGCCGGAGCCCTCGCCGAGCGTCTGGACCGGTGCGACGTGCTGGTCAACAACGCCGGAGGGGCGATCGGCACCGAGCCGGTCTCCGAGGCCGACCCCGCCGACTGGCGGGCCATGTACGAGACCAACGTCCTCGGGTCGCTCCACATGACGCAGGCGCTGCTGCCCGCCCTCGTCGCCTCCTCGGGCACGGTGGTGGTCGTCTCCTCGACCGCCTCGTTCACCGTGTACGAGGGCGGCGGCGGGTACAGCGCGGCCAAGCACGGCGAACACGTCCTGGCCGCCACCCTTCGCCTCGAGCTGTGCGGCGAGCCGGTCCGCGTCATCGAGATCGCCCCCGGCATGGTCCACACCGAGGAGTTCTCCCTCAACCGATACCGGGGCGACACGACCAAGGCGGCGGAGGTCTACGCCGGCGTCGACGCCCCGCTGGTCGCCGGGGACGTCGCCGACGCCATCGTCTGGGCGATCACCAGGCCGCCGCACGTCAACGTCGACGTCCTGGTGCTGCGCCCCCTCGCACAGGCGGCCCAGCACAAGGTCCACCGGCGGGAGGCCCCCCTCTAGGCCCGGTCCACCCCCACCCACCCTGACGGGTAAGGCAGGCGCACCCATGGACGACATCCTGGAACTCCCCGAGACCGAGATCACGCCCCTGCGGGAGCTGGACGCGACCGTGAGGGTCGTCGGCTCCAAGAGCTACACCAACCGGTTCCTGGCCATCGCCGGACTCTGCCGCGAGCAGACCGTCCTGCGCAACGCCCTCCACTCCCAGGACACCATCCTCCTGGCGAGGGCGCTGCGCGCCTTCGGGCACGTCGACGTCCACCGCGACCCCGAGTCCGCGACCATCACGGTGACCCCCAACGGAAACCCCATGCGGGCACCCGAGGCCGAGATCGACATGGGGAACGCCGGCACGCCGATCCGCTTCCTCATCACCATGGCCTCCCTCGCCCAGGGCCGTACGGTGCTGACCGGCAACAAGCGCATGCGGGAGCGGCCCATGGGCCACCTCCTCGAAGCGCTCGTCACCCTCGGCGTGGACGCGCGCTCCCTGCACGAGAACGGCTCACCCCCCATCGAGATCCGGGGTCCCGCGCCGAGCGGCGGGTCCACGCGCGTCGACGGAACGGTGAGCAGCCAGTTCACCAGCAGCCTTCTCATCAGCGCCCCGGTCACCGAGAAGGGCCTCCGGCTCCAGATCGTCGGCGACCTCGTCTCCAGGCCCTACGTTGACATGACGGTCGCCGCGATGCGGGAGACCGGCGTCGCGGTCGAACGCGAAGGATCGTCGGCCTTCGTCGTCGAGGGCGGCCAGGGCTATCGCGGCGGAGACGTCACCGTGGAGCCCGACGCGTCGGGCATGTCGTACTTCCTGGCGGCGGCGGCGCTGCTCGGCGGCCGGGTCACCGTTCCCGGGATCGACGGGGGCTCCCGGCAGGGCGACGTGGGCCTCGTCGAGGCGTTCGTCGACATGGGCTGCACGTCGAGCGGCGACGTCGGCGGCATCACGCTCGAGGGCGGACCGCTGTCGGGCATCGACATCGACATGACGAACATGCCGGACGTCGTTCCGACGCTCGCGGTGGTCGCCGCCTACGCCCGCGGGCGCACCCACATCACCGGCATCGGCAATCTCCGCTTCAAGGAGTGCGACCGGATCGAGGCCGTCAGCACGGAGCTGGGCAAGATGGGCGTCACCGTCGACACGACGCGGGACACGATGACGGTCCACGGCGGGTCGGAGCCGCACGGTGCCGTCATCGACACCTACGACGACCACCGGATCGCCATGGCCTTCGCCGTCGCCGGACTCCGCACCCCCGGAGTCGTCATCCGGGAGCCGGGCTGCGTGACGAAGTCGTTCCCGAACTTCTGGGAGGTCTTCCAGGGCCTCCGGGGCGACGGCTGATGGACGGCTCACCCGGGATCCTGCTCATCCTCGACGGGTGGGGCCACGCGCCGGCCGCCCCCGGCAACGCACTGGCCGCCGCCGCGTCACCCTTCCTGGACGCGCTGGTCGGCGACCCGGCCGGACTGCTGCTGGAGGCGTCGGGCGGGGCGGTCGGCCTGCCCGAGGGTGTGGTCGGCAACTCCGAGATCGGACACATGGTCATGGGGGCCGGACGGCCGCTGGAGTACGACAGCCTGCTCGTCCAGCGTCAGGCCGAGTCGGGGGCGCTGCGCACCCACCCCGTGCTCCGCGACGTCTGCGGACGGCTGGTCCGCGAGGGCGGGACGCTGCACCTCGTGGGCCTGTGCTCCGACGGGCGCATCCATGCCGACATCGGTCACCTGCCCGAGGTGCTGAGGGCGGTGCGGGCGGCGGGGCTGGAGCGATGCGCGATCCACGCCATCACCGATGGCCGCGACGTCCCCGAGGGAACGTCCGGGAGGTACCTGTCGGCGCTGACCACGATGACCGAGGAGATCGGGGTCGGGTTCGTCGCGGGCGTGATCGGCCGCGACTACGCCATGGACAAGAGCGGCCGTGACGACCTGACCGCCAAGGCGTCCCGGCTGTTGCTCGACGGGGCGGCCGAGCGGACCGCGCCCGACGCCGAGAGCGCCGTCCGCGGCCACGACCACGACGGCTCCGTTCCGCCGACGGCCGTCACGGACCCCGCGGGCACGCCGACCACCGTCCGCGACGGCGATGTCATCCTCTTCATGAACTTCCGCAGCGACCGCACCGCGCCGCTGGTGGACAGGGTCGCCGATGATCTGGCCTCCGACGGCCGCACGCGGGTACGGCTCCTCAGCCTCGGCCGGTACGACACCCGCGCCGAGGTGCCGGCCCTGGTTCCCCGCGCGGACGCCTCGGGCGGGGTGGCCGACGCGCTGGAGGAGGCGGGCGTGCGTTCGCTGCGCATCGCCGAGCGCGAGAAGTTCGACCACGTCACGTTCTTCTTCAACGGCCGCGACGCGCGCCGGCGCACGGGGGAGGAGCACGTGCTCGTCCCCCCGGCCGCCGACGGCCCCGTGCAGGACCACCCGGAGATGAACATCGACGCGCTGGGACGCGCCGTCGTCGAGGGAGCAGGGCGAGGCGACGTCGGCCTCGTCGTGGCGAACCTGGCCAACATGGACGTGGTCGGTCACACCGGCTCCTACGAGGCGACGTGCAGGGCCGTGACCGCGGTGGACCGCGTCGCGGCCCGGATCTGCGCGGCGGCCCGCGACAGCGGCCACTGGGTGCTGCTCGTGGGCGACCACGGCAACGCCGAGCAGATGCTCACCTCACCCGAGGACGGCTCCGCGCCCCGCCCCTACGGGGGCCACACCCGCAATCCGGTGCCCTGCGCGCTCGTGACGGCCGACGGGGCCCGGCCGGCGGCCCCCGCCGGGGCGGCCATCCCCTCCATCGGTCCGACGGTGCTCCACCTGCTCGGCGTTCCCGTGCCGGCGGGCATGTCGGCGCCCTCGCTGTTCACCCTCCGTTCGCGACAAGGAGCGCTCGATGATCTCCGCTGAACTGTTCTGCGACGAGCTGGCCGAGCGTGGGTTCGGCCTCGCCAGCGGCGTCCCCTGCTCGTTCTTCGGCGGGCCGATCGCGCTGCTGGGCGACAGGCCGGGAGCCTACGTCCCGGCCGCCAACGAGGGGGCCGCCCTCGCCGTGGCCGCCGGGGCGGCGCTGGCCGGTCGGCGCGCGTACGTCATGCTCCAGAACTCCGGGCTCGGCAACCTGATCAACCCGCTGACCTCGCTGGTCATGACGTACCGGATCCCGCTGCTGACCTTCGTCAGTCTGCGCGGCTGGCCCGACCCCGCCCGGGACGAGCCCCAGCACGCCGTCATGGGGCCGACCACCGAGCCCTATCTGGAACTGCTCGAACTGCCCCACTGGACCCTGCGCTCCGATGACGGGCCGGAGCGCTTCCGGGACATCCTGGACGCCGCGCTCGAGGAGCTGACGGCCGGGCGGTCGCCGTTCGTGCTCATCGAGAAGGGCGCCATCGCCAAGGCCGGCGGGTCCGAACGGCCGGGCGGCGGAGAGGACCGGCTGGACAGCGCCGAGGCCGTCCGCCTGATCGCCAAGCTCGTCGGCGACGCCGCCGTCATCGCCACCACCGGGTACACCGGCCGTGAGCTGTTCGGGATCGACGACCGTCCGGCCAACTTCTACATGCAGGGCTCCATGGGCCACGCCTCTTCCCTGGCCCTGGGTGTCGCGCTGGCCAGACCGGAGCGCACGGTGGTGGTCCTGGACGGGGACGGCGCCGCCCTGATGCATCTGGGGGCGCTGTCGACCGTCGGCGCCCAGGGCCCGCCGAACCTGATCCATGTCGTCCTGGACAACGGCGCCCACGAGTCCACGGGCGGTCAGCCCACCACCTCCGCCACGACCCGGCTGGAGGACGTCGCGGACGCCGCGGGATATCGCAGTCACCGCCGGTGCCGTACGCTCGCCGACGTCCAAGAGGCGATCGCGGAGGCGCTCGTCCGGCCCGGCCCCCACATGTGCGTCATCCCCACCCGGCGCAGGACCGGGCCGATGCCGCCCCGCGCGACGAACACCCACCCGCCCGAGTCCATGCGCGACCGGTTCACGAACGCGCTGGACCGCCCGTCCGGCTCGACCGCGCAGGAGTGAACCGCCGTGGGCCGGCCGCGGCCGGCCCACGGTGTCGGGCCGTCAGGAGGGCTCGTTGCCCGGACGCCACTTGATGTTGCAGCCGCCGCTGGGCGTGTGCGGCTGGGGAACGGCCTCGCCGGCCAGGACCAGATCGACGGCCGCCCGCAGTGAGCCGCCGTCGACGGCGTGGTCGTTCCCGGGCCGTGACGCGTCGAACCGGCCGCGGTACGCCAACCGCCGTTCGGCGTCGTACAGGAAGAGGTCCGGAGTGCACGCGGCCCGGTACGCCTTGGCGGTCTCCTGGGACTCGTCCACCAGATAAGGGAAGCCGAACCCGGCCCGGCGAGCCTGTTCGGCCAGGTGCTCGGGAGCGTCCTCCGGGTGGCCGTCCGTCTCGCTGGAACAGATGCCCACGGTGGCCAATCCACGTTCCCGATATTCGGCGGCGACGGCGGCGAATTGTTTCTCGATGTGTACCACGTACGGACAACGGTTGGACAGAAAGGCCACGAGGAGTGCCGGGGCGTCGGCGAAGTCGCTCATGGAGACCGAGTGGCCCTCGACCGAGGGGAGGTCGAAATCCGGGGCCGTGCTTCCCAACGGGACCATGAATGAGTTGGTGAAGACCATGGATTCAGTCTCTCAGGCGGATATGGGTACGGCAAGGCTCGAATCGGCACAAAAAAAGGTCGGTCGCCGCCGACCGACAAGCCATTTACGGATTCATCGCGCACAGGGCGGACCCGGGGCGGCGGCTTTCACGGTTCGCGGCCCCGGGCGATCGCATCGTCGACGGTCACGCCACCATCGGCATGATCAGACCTCCGGCCACGGCGACGGTGAACACGGAGCCCACGAAGGCCATCACCAGCTTGGGCTTGAAGATCGAGGACAGCATGGACAGCTCCGGAATGCTCGCACCCGCGCCCGCGATGACGAGGGCGAACACCGGGCCCAGGCCCATTCCCGCGGAGGTCAGGGCCAATCCGATGGGGAGAATGGACTCGGTGCGGATGTAGAGCGGAATGCCCACGAGGGCGGCGAGCGGAACGGCCCACAGGGCGTTGCCCCCGGCGACCGACATGAGGAACGACTCCGGGACGGCGCCGTAGATGACGGCACCGACGGACACGCCGACCAGCAGCGGAACGGCCAGGGGCCGGAAGTACGACCACGACTGGTTCCAGGCGGGCTCGATCTCCCGGCGCAGGCCCTGCCACGGGGAGTCGTCGTGGTCCTCCGCGCTCACCTTGACGCGCCGCACGTACCGCTCCAGCCCCGCCTTGCCCCAGGCCAGCGAGATGAGCATGGTGGCGGCGAACGTCACGACGGCGTATCCCAGCATGATCTGCCAACTGAAGAGCATCCAGATGACGCCCAGGATGATCGGGTCCAGCAGCGGTGAGGCGATGAGGAAGGCGGCCGCCCCCGTGAAGGGGGTGCCGGCCTTGATCATGCCCATCAGCATGGGGAGCGTGGAACAGGAGCAGAACGGCGTCACCGATCCCAGCAGGATCCCCTTGAGCGGCGCCACATAGGTGCCGCCGCCCATCCACAACTGCAGCCGCTTCTCGCCCACGCGCCGCTGGACGAGCGCCACCAGAAAGGCGACGATGAGGAATAGCGCGACGAGCTCGACGGTGATCACCGAGAACGTCTTGATCGTATCGACCCACTTGTCAGACATCTGGACCCACTTCCTCGTCCTCGCTCAGACAGCACGCCTGAGCCCCTTCGGGGGTGAGGGCCGCCAGCGAAGCGAGCCAGCGGACCGGTGTTCCGAACTCCTCGCAGCAGAGGGCGTAGACATTGGAACGGCCCCGCGGCATGACCTTCACCAGCGCCTGCTCCCGAAGCGGCTTGAGGTGGTGGCTGATGAGCGTTTGGCTCAGGCCGGTGGCCTCTTGCAGTTCCTTGACGGTTCGTGGACGTTCGGCGAGGAGCAGCGCGAGGACCACGCGGTGCTCGTCGGCCAGCGCCTTCAGCTTGGGCACGAGCCGGCGCGCGCGCTCCTGGTTCGACAGTTCCTCACCCTCGAGAAGGCGGACGTCCAGTTCCCTCATCACAGCTCCATAAGTATCAACAGGCATGACTTGTGTCAACAGCGAATATTGTTTGGTCGGTCGTTCGTCGCGGCGGCGACGTTTCAAATGATCGGCGAGCGTGGGCTCCAGTGGTGCGGTGGGCGGTGCGGCCTGCTCGGGAACGCCGAAGGCGACGGCGAACGTCTCGTTCTCCCGTGCATCGGAGGTCCCGAACCGAGCGTGCCATGTCCCGGGGCCGATCGAATGCCCGGTGCGCCCGCCGCCCCGGGGGACGGTGCCGGGCCGCCGTGGCGAACATGAGGCGCCCGGGCGCGGGAACAGGTCGTGCAAAGCCGCTCGGCCTCGGCGCGGAGGCGTACGGCCATCGCGTCGCCGGGCGCGAGGCTCACCGCCTTCCGCGCCGACCTGAGATCAGGAGGTCTCGACATGGGTGACAACGGTCCCACCGAAACCACCCCGCCACGGGGACGTCCCCACGACGCCGATGCCGACGAACTGCGGAGCCGGGTCCGCACCCGCTACGCCGCCGCCGCGCGGGCCGCGACCGCGGGCGGCGACTGCTGCGCGCCCGGATCGGCCGACGATGTCCGTTTCGGCGCCGGACGGTACTCGGTGAACGACCTCGCCGGTCTGCCCGCCGACGCGGTGGCCGCCGGCCTGGGCTGCGGCGACCCACTGGCCGTCGCCCACCTCGGCGACGGGGAGACGGTGTTGGACCTGGGATCGGGCGGCGGCATGGACGTGCTGCTGTCCGCCCGGCGGGTGGGGCCCACGGGTCGGGTCTACGGCCTGGACATGACCGAGGAGATGCTGGAGCTCGCCCGCGCCAACGCCGCCGAGGCCGGCGCGGACAACGTGGAGTTCCTGCGGGGTCACATGGAGGCCGTTCCGCTGCCCGACCGCTCGATCGACGTGGTCATCTCCAACTGCGTGATCAACCTGTCGGTCGACAAGCGCGCCGTGTTCGCGGAGATCCACCGGGTGCTCCGGCCCGGTGGACGCGTCGGGATCAGCGACGTCGTCGCCGAGGACCGCCTCACGACCGCCGACCGGGCGGCCCGGGGCGACCACGCCGCCTGCATGGCCGGCGCACTCGGCTTCACCGAGTACCGCGAGCACCTGGCGGCCGCCGGGTTCACCGACGTCTCGCTGACGCCCACGCACGAGGTGGCCGACGGCATGCACGCCGTGACCGTCAAGGCGACAAGGCCGACGACCGCCTCGTGATGGCGGCCGCCGTGCCGCACGCCTCCCGGCCCTGGAAGTCGTCCGCCCGGGGTCGGGGAACGTTGCGCCGACCAATCCCCGACCGCCCACTTCCCGAGCCGTCGTGCGCCACGGCCGGTCCCCGAAACGGAGAGATGACCACGCACTGGTCGACGCAATGAAAAATGAGTACCATCCCATTGTGGGCGGGGGACGGTTCCCATGGCGCATCGGCCGTGTGGAGCACCTCGCCCGACAAGGCTGCCGCTCGACGAGTGATTGACGCGTTCGAGGTGCCCGGGCAGTTCAGGCCTTCCCTTTCGTGATCGTCGGGCCATCCGTAACCGACGCCTCTTTTCCGTCGTGCCGCGCATGACGGGCCTGTTCGGCGTGGCTCGCGGAAACTCCCGGGGACCGATTCCGCCGAACGTTCCGAGAACATCACCCAGCGCATCCTCGACGACACCGGCATCGACACCGGCATCGACATCGGTGAGAACGTTCTCACGGATGGTGACTCCCGCCACGTGTCCTCGTCAGCATGGAGTCGGACCGCCCCCGCCCGCACCGGGCGGGGACGAGCATGCCGTGCGACCAGGGATGACGCCGAGCACCCAGAAGGGATCCCTCACGATGACACGGCCCAGCAGGCGTCTGACCGGCCTGTTCCTCTCCGTGGCGGTCGCGCTCTCACTGAGCGCGTGCGGCGGGGGGAGCGGACCGCCGGCTCTCCGGATGGGCGCCATCGCCACCGGGTCCGCCAAAGCCGAACAGCAGCGCTACGCGGAGACCGCCCGGCAGCTCCAAAAGACGCTCGGCGACAAGGTCGACCTCGTCACGAGCACCGATTATTACGCCATCGCCGAGGCATTGCGCGCCGGCCGGATCGATGTGGCCTTTCTGGGTTCCCTCAGCTACGTGCTCACCGAATCGCGGGCCGATATACAACCCGTGGCGGTCGGTGTCGACGCGAGCGGCAGGCCCGGCTATCACAGTTATCTGGTGACCAACAGGCCCGATGAGATCAAGGGGCCCGCCGATGTCCGCGGGCGCGCTCTCGCGTTGTCGAGCAGGCTTTCCACCTCCGGATATCTGTTCCCGCTGGACGAGTTGCGCCGGGTGGGCGTGGATCCGGAGAAGCACACCACCCTGGCCCAGGGCGGCAACCACGCGGCGAACATCCTCGCCGTGGCCGGCGGCCATGTGGACGCCGCGTTCGTCGAGTCGGTCGAGTACGAGTCGGCCGTGCGTTCGGGACGGGTCGACCCCCGAGCCGTGGTCAAGGTCTGGCAGTCGAGCCGTGTCACGGGCTCGCCCGTGGTCGTCCGCACCGACCTCCCCGAGGAGCGGCGTCGGGCCGTCACCCGCGCGCTGCTGAACCTGCGGGGCAGCGCCCGGTTCCCGATCGGGCCCGACAAGTCCCTGCGGCTGGTGCCCGCCGAGGCGACCGACTACGACGCGATCCGGGCCCTGGCCCGCCGGTCCGGGCTCTCGATCGAGAACCTCCGAGGGAGATGAGCGGCGTGATCCACTGTGACGACCTCACCCACACCTTCGACGGCATCGCGGCCGTGGACCGCGCCACCCTCACGATCGCCGCGGGAGAGTTCGTCGGGCTGGTCGGCCCCTCGGGCGCGGGCAAGACCACGCTCCTGCGCACCCTCAACGGGTTCGTGACGCCCAGCGCCGGGCGCGCCATCGTGGCCGGGCGGGACGTCGGAGCCCTGAACGGCCGCGACCTCAGACGGCACCGTCGCCAGGTGGGCATGATCTACCAGCGCTTCCATCTCGTGGAGCGGGCCACCGCGTTCCACAACGCCCTGTCCGGGGCGGCCGGCCGACTGAGCCCCTGGCGCACTTGGCTGTCGACCGCCCCGCCCGGCGAACGCGTCCGGGCCCTGGACGCCCTGGCGCGCGTGGGTCTCGCCGACCGGTGGGCGCAACGGGTGGACACCCTGTCGGGCGGGCAGCGCCAACGCGTCGCCATCGCCCGGACCGTGGTGCAGGACCCGCAGATCGTCCTCGCCGACGAGCCCGTCGCCAGTCTCGACCCCGCCAGCGCCGAACGGGTCCTGACGCTGCTGGCCGACCTCGCCCGCAAGGACGGGCGGACCGTCGTGGCCTCGCTGCACCAGGTGGAGCTGGCGGGTCGGTTCTGCGACCGGATCATCGCCCTCGACCAGGGGCGCGTCGTGATCGACGCCCCCGCCCGCCAGGTCACCGCGGAGCAGTGGGGCACCCTGTACCGCCTGGAGCACGACGTGCTCGCCGAGGAGGCCGTGTGATGGCCGGCTCCTCGCCCCCGCACCCGGCGCTGCGTCGCGCACCCCGCGCGCCCCTGATCGCGGCGGGCGGCGTCTTCATCGCGGCGACCGTGGCCGTGTGCCTCGACCTGGGCGTCTCCGGGCCGCAGTTGGCGTCGACGGTCCCCGCGTTCCTCGGATTCATCGCCGACACCATGTGGCCCCCGGACTTCTCCGGGCTGCCGGACCTGCTGCGCGCCACCCTGCTGACCATCGAGGTGGCCTTCCTCGGCACCCTGGGCGCGACCCTGGTCTCCCTGCCGCTGGCCCTGCTCGCCGCCCGCAACCTCGCCCCCCACCCGACGGTCTTCGCGGCCGTCCGCTTCGTCATCACGCTCTGCCGGGCGATACCCGACTTCGTCTTCGCGCTGATGTTCGTGGCCGCCCTGGGTCTCGGCCCGCTGCCCGGCGTGCTCGGGCTGGCCCTGCACTCGATCGGCATGCTGGGCAAGGTCTACGCCGAACGCATCGAGGAGATCGACCCCGGTCCGCCCGAGGCGCTCGCCGCGGTCGGGGCGCACCACCTTCAGGTGGTGCGTCTGGCGGTCCTTCCTCAGGTCGCGCCGAGCCTGGTGGCCAACACCCTCTATCGCTTCGACATCAACATCCGCAGTTCCATCGTGCTCGGGATCGTCGGCGCCGGCGGAGTCGGCTTCGAGCTGGTCACCGCGTTGCAGGCCCTGGACTATCGACGCGCGGCGGCGGTGATGGTCGTCGTCCTCGGCCTCGTCGCCGTGGTCGAGACAATCAGCAACCGGATCCGCCGCCGCTACCTCTGAGCGGCTCCGCCCGAGGTGCGTGGGGCGCCCTCACGGACCGCACGCCGGTTTCGGGTCCTTCCCGTCGCCGCGTTCCCGGGCCGACGCCGAAGTGGGCTGGACGCTGCCGCGGGGCCATCGGTCGCCCTGCGGGGGTGCGCGGTCACGGTTCCAAGACGGCCAGGTCGACGGAGTCGGCCATGGCCCGGTATCCGGCGCGGTGGTCCGCGGTGAGGGCAACGGAGGCCGCCCGTCCGGTCACGCTCGCGCCGATCCCGGGGGAGGAGAGAAGGGCGGTCCGGGGCGTTGACCGCCCCGGACCCGTTCAGGTGCTACTCGGCCGTGGCGGGACGCCACTGCTCGGCGGGCGACACGCCAGGGCGCGGCTTGCCGATCAGGGCCAGCGGAACGAAGAAATTGACCTGGCAGATCGCCATGATGAGCGTGGCCAGCGCCTTGTCCTCGTAGTGCCCGGCCGCGCGGGCGTACAGCTCGTCGGGAACGCGCTCACCGTTCGAGGTCGGCGTGAGGACCGCCTCCACCAGTTCCAGCGCGACGCGCTCGGCGTCGGTGAAGGAGGGCGCGTCCCTCCAGGTGGCGACCGAGGAGATCCGCTCCTCCGACTCCCCGCTCTTGCGCAGGTTGCCGGTGTGCAGAACGTTCAGGTAGGTGCTGCCGACGATCTGACCGGCGCGCAACTGCACGAGGCCGATGGTGGTCCGCGGGATCGAGCCGTTCCCGACGGCCTTGAACAGGGCACCGCCGACCTCGCCCAATTCCGGCACGAGCTGCAGGGGGTCGGGGAGTCGCGAGTCGGTGGTGGTGGCGATGGCGTTCATGGTCTGGCTTCCTTTCGGTGGATCCGTTCACCCCACTGACGAAGCCGACGAGACGGATGTGACCGGAACCGAGACCGAGACGCCCCTACCCTGATGCTCGCCGGCGGCCCAGGGCACCACCGAGGTCGAAGCCGTCTCGGTCAGGGCGCGGACGGTCGTGGCAGCCGGGGTGCGGCGTGGGTGGTCATGGCCGTTCCCCGGGTGCGGTGGCGGTGCCGATGATCTGTGGGGCGGCGGGGAAGGGCATGCCGGTGTCGGCGCGCCCGAGGCGTTCCAGGTGGGTGAGGGTGAAGCCGGCCCGCTCGATGGCGCCGGCGGTGTCGCGGCCGGCGTGGCAGCCGCCGCCCAGCAGCGGCCACACGGTGGCGTCCAAAGATTTCTGAACGCGGCGGCGGGCGGGCGCCTCGGCGGCGACGTGCTCGAAGAACCGCAGTCGGCCGCCCGGCTTCAGGACGCGGCGCATCTCGGCCAGTGCGGCGGCCGGGTCGGTGACGCTGCACAGCACGAGTGAGGCGACGGCGGCGTCGCAGGAGGCGTCGTCGGCCGGGAGGCGTTCGGCGATCCCGTCGATGACCTCCACGGGCACCGGCGCGTGCCGCGCGGCCGTCTGGGCGAGGCCGCGCAGGTGGGGTTCGGGTTCGACGGCCAGGACGCCGGTCACCTCGGGCGGGTAGTGGGCGAAGTTGGCGCCGGGACCCGCCCCGACCTCGATCACCCGTCCCGTCAGGCCGTCCAGCAGCGAACGGCGATGGGCGGCGAGGCGGCGTTCCATCAGGGTGCTGGTGCGGGCGTAGAAGCGGGCGAAGAGCGGATGCCGGTGCCCGGCCATCAGCCGCGCCCTTCTCGAGAAGATCGCATGTGGGGATGCTAGAGCCGTTCGGGCACGCGTTGGCGTCACCTCACCGGCGGGGGGACACGGCTCGCCCCGCCCGAGGTGTTCGAACGCGCTCCGACGCTGCGGGAGGTGGACCGGCGGGTGCTCAGCCCCCGTGCCTCTTGGAGGAGGGCTTGCCGTAGCCGGGCTTGGGATCGGGGGACGTGTCCTGCTGCTTGCCCCGATGGATGTCGCTCAGGCGTTCGGCGTGGTGATGGGGCTCGTGCTCCGGTCGGGTGTGGGGTTGCTTGGAGGCGCCCGTGGTGGCGTTCTCGGCACTGGGCGTGGTCCCCGCGGCCCTGGCTTCACGGGCCGCCTTCCGGCGCTGGGTCTCGTTCCCTTCCATCTTCTTGTGCGGCATGGTTCCCCCTTGACTGTCGTGCCGCCCGATGCGGGGCCGTCGTACCCCGGGATGCCGGTGCCATTCGACCGTGGCGTCAGGTCTTGAGGGTGGCGGCGTGGTCGGGGACGTAGGTCTGGGTGTCGCGCGATGGCCGCTGGTAGCCCTTGGAGGGCGGACGGGGCGGGAGGTCGAGGGCGGGCGGCTCCACGTCGTGGTACGGGACGGTGGAGAGGAGGTGGGCGATCATGTTGATCCGGGCGCGTCGTTTGTCGTCGGCGTCCACGACGTTCCAGGGGGCCTCGGGGATGTCGGTGTGGACGAACATGTCGTCCTTGGCGCGCGAGTAGTCCTCCCAGTGGGTGATGGACTCCAGGTCCATCGGGGAGAGCTTCCAGCGGCGCATGGGGTCGTCGAGCCGGGAGCGGAAGCGGCGTTGTTGTTCGTCGTCGCTGACGGAGAACCAGTACTTGCGCAGCAGGATCCCGTCCTCGACCAAGAGCCGTTCGAACGTGGGGCACTGGTGGAGGAAGCGCCGGTACTCCTCTTCGGTGCAGAAGCCCATGACGCGTTCGACGCCGGCGCGGTTGTACCAGGAGCGGTCGAACAGCACGATCTCACCGGCCGCCGGCAGGTGCTCGACGTACCGCTGGAAGTACCACTGGGTGCGCTGTCGTTCGGTGGGGGCGGGAAGCGCGGCGATGCGGGTGAGGCGGGGGTTGAGGTACTGGGCGACGCGTTTGATGGCGCCGCCCTTGCCCGCCGCGTCACGCCCTTCGAACACCACGACGAGGCGGACGCCCTCGGCCCGCACCCATTCCTGCAGCTTCACCAACTCCGCCTGCAGCCGGATCAGTTCCCGCTCGTAGACCCGGCGCGGAAGTCGCTTGGTTCCCTCGTCGTCGCTCATGGTTGTGACCATCGTAAGCGCCGGCCGGAAATCCCTCGGATCCGCACGCGACGCGGCCGCAGGCCACGCTTCGCCTCCGTTCCGCGCGGGGGGTGCCCGCGGTGTTTTCGCAGGTGCGCCCGGCGGGCGAAGGCGCCCTTCTGACTGCTCGGCGGCGCAGAAAAACGGCAACCCCCGTACTGAAGAGGCAGGTTCCCATGTCCGGCAACTCGTTCGATGATGAGAACGGACCCTTTCTCGTGCTGGTGAACGACGAGGGTCAGCACTCGTTGTGGCCGGTCTTCGCGGAGGTGCCGGCGGGCTGGACGGTCGCGCACGGCGAGGCCACCCGCCGGGCCTGTCTCGACCACGTCGAACGGCACTGGACGGACATGCGTCCGGCGAGCCTGATCGACGCCTGAGCCGATGGCCTCGGTCGCGGGGCCGGTCTTCGGCCGCGGCGACACCGTCATCGCGGCCCTGTCCGTCGTCGCGCCCTCCCAGAGCACCGACGCCTTCGCCCTGCGTCCCGCGGTCGCGGCCGTGTCCCGCGACGTTCAGGACACCGTTCCGCGACGCTCCGCGGACCTCCAGAGAGACCCGTGCCCGGACCGGACACGGCAACGCCCCTGGGGGCCGGCGCTCACTGCGCCGGCGCGGTGCTGCGGTGCTCTTGGGGGCTGATGCCGTACACGCGTTTGAAGGCCGAGCTGAGGGCGAACCCGTTGGCGTAGCCGACCTGGCGGGCGACGGTGTTGAGGGTGGCGTCGGATTGCAGCAGGAGGTCGGCGGCCAGGGCCAGGCGCCACTCGGTCAGGTAGGTCATCGGTGGCGTGCCGACGGCGTTGCGGAAGCACTCGGCCAGGGTCGCCCGGGAGACGCCGACCTCGGCGGCGACCCGGGCCAGGGTCCAGTCCCTCGCCGGGTTCTCGTGGAACAGGCGCAGCGCCTCGCCGGCCACCGGGTGGGTGTGGGCCTGGTACCAGGCCGGGGCCTTGGTCTCGGGCCGGTCGAACCAGGCCCGCAGCACCGCGATGAGCAGCAGGTCGAGCAGACGGTCGAGCATGACGCCCTGGGCCGGCCCCTGTCGGGTGACCTCTCTGGTCAGGACCGGGATGAGCGTCGAGTCCCACGTGTCCTCGGAGACGACCAGCAGCGGCGGCAGCACGTCGAGCAGGCGCTGGCCGACGGCGCCGACCTCCTCGTACACGCCGAGCAGCATCTGCACCGGCCCGTCGGGGTTGCTGCCCCAGGTGCGCATCCCCAGCGACATCCGCTCGCGCAGATCGACGCCGTCGGGTGTGACGCACCGCTGGCCGGGGTGCACGATGACCTGGGGCGGCGTCGTCGTGTCGTCGCTCATCACGTAGGGGTCCGGCCCCCGGATGATGGCGACGTCGCCCGGGCGCAGCCGCACCGGCTCGCCGTGGTCGGGCTCGACCCACGCCTCGCCGCCGAGCATGACGGCCAGGCACAGCGGCGACTCGTCCTGGACCCGGATCGACCATGGGGGGTCCAGCAGGATGCGGAGGAGGAAGGCGCCGCTGGCCCGAGGTCCCTCGAGCAACCCTGCGAGTGCGTCCACCCGCTCAGAGTAGACGATGAGACATGCATTCTGGTATCTCGGCCATGGACGGTCCAGAAGGGTGCCGTTCAGACTGCAGTCATGACAACAAACGAGCACACGACGTTGGTCCTCGGCGGTACCGGCCGGGTCGGCCGCCGGGTGACCCGGCGGCTGATCGAGCGAGACGTGAAGGTCCGGGTCGGCTCCCGCACCGGCGAGCCCCCGTTCGACTGGGAGGACCCGTCCACGTGGGCCGGCCCCTTCGCCGGCGTCACGTCCGCCTACCTGATGTACTACCCCGAGGTCGAGTGGCCCGGCGCCGCCGACGCCGTGGGCGCCGTGGCCCGGCTGGCGGTCGACGCCGGTGTCGAGCGCCTGGTCCTGCTGTCCGCCCGCAACCAGGACGAGGCCGTCCGGTGCGAGGACGCCGTGCGGAGCCTGCCGGTCGAATGGACCATCGTCGCCCCGGCCTCCTTCAACCAGAACTTCGACGAGGGCGTGTTCCTCGAGCCGCTGCGCCAGGGCGTGCTGGCGCTGCCCTGCGGCGACAACGCCGACCCGTTCGTCGACGCCGACGACATCGCCGACGTCGTGGTGGCGGCCCTCACCGAGAACGGCCACGTGGGCGAGCGCTACGAGCTGACCGGCCCCCGCCTGTGGACCTTCGCCGAGGGTGTCGCCGAGATCGCCCGGGCGACGGGCCGTGAGCTCCGCTACGAGCCGATCACCCGGGAGCAGTTCGCCGACGCGATCGTCAAGGACGGCGCCCCCCGCGACTTCGCCGAGCCCCTGGCCACGCTCATCTCCGAGTTCTTCGACGGCCGCAACAGTTCCCTGGCCGACGGCGTCGAGCGCGCCCTGAACCGCAAGCCCCGCGACTTCGCCGACTGGGTCGCCGAGATCGCCCCCACCGGCGTGTGGAACGCCGCCTAGAGGAGTAGTGCCAGGGTTGCCCGGTCCCAGCGTGAGGCGAGGGGGTTCCAGCTCGTGACACACGTTCTCGAACCCCCTCACCCGTGCACCCCACCCCTGTTCGACACCCCCGACCTGAGCATTCGTGAACGATCTCGGGAGAGACGTTGCAGAACGACGGAACCGTGCACGTGAGCTTCTGGAGAACGGGTGCCCTCGTCGCCGCCACCATCACCTCGGGGCTGACCGCGGGGCTCTTCGCGGCGTTCTCCTACGCGGTGATGCCCGCGCTGAGCCGCAGCGACGACCGGATCCTCATCGAGGTCATGCAGAACGTCAACGAGGTGATCCTCAACCCGGTCTTCCTGAGCTGCTTTATCGGCGGGCCGGCCTTCGGCGTCGCGTCGACGGTCACGCACTGGCGCACCACCGACAAGGTCCTCCGCGCCTGGGTCATCGCCGGGCTCGCCTTCTATCTGGCGACGCTCGCGATCACCGCCGGCGCCCACGTCCCGCTCAACTACGACCTGGCCGCGGCCGGCGACCCGGGCCGCATCGAGGACCTCGCCGCGGTTCGCGACGCCTTCGAGGGCAAGTGGGTCGCCGCGAACATCCTGCGCTCCCTCGCCAACGTGGCGTCCTTCGCCAGTTTCTCCTGGGCCCTGGTCCTCCTCGGCCGCTCCAAGACCCGCTCCACCGCCGCCGAGCTCCGCGAGCGCGTCCCGTCGTCCTGATGGGCGTCCCGGAAGGGTGTCGAGCGCGCCCTGAACCGCGCGCCGCGCGGCTTCGCGGACCGGGTGGCCGAGATCGCCCCCACCACTGCGGGACGTCGCCCGGCCGGCGGCCCCGGTAAGGCCACCCGGCGGGAACGGGGGCGGGCCTTGCGGTGATGTTGCGGGGGCGCCCGCACGATGCCGGTGATGAAACTTACACGGCTTTGGACATCGTTCGCCCGGCAGGTCGACGCCCGCCCCGACGCCACGGCCCTCGTGGCGAGGAGGCGGCACATCTCCTACGGCGAGCTGGCCGACCTCGTGGCCGACGCCTCGGCCCACCTTGACCGGCTCGACACGACCGGCGGCGCGCCGATCGGCGCGCCCGCCACGAAGACGCCCCGGACCATCGCCCTGGTGCTGGCGTGCCTGCGGGCGGGGCTCCCCGTGGTGCTCCCCTCGGCCACGCTGCCCGCCGCCGCCCTGCGACGCCTCCTGGACCGGGCCGGGTGCCGCCACGTCGTCAACGCCGACGACATCGGCCCGGCGGGGGCCGGCGAAACGCCGGCCCCCGCCGCCCCCGGTGATTCCGACGACGTCGCCTTCGTGCTCACGACGTCGGGGTCGACGGGCCTCCCCAAACTGGTGCCGCTCACCGGGGGCGCGGTCGAGCGCTTCGTCGACTGGGCCGCCGCACGGTTCGATCTGGCCCCCGGGGCCTCGGTCCTCAACTACGCCCCGCTGAACTTCGATCTCTGCCTCCTCGACGTCTGGGCCACGCTCCACCACGGCGGCCGGGTCGTCCTCGTCGACCCGGACGCCGCCACCAACGGACGTCACCTGCTCGACGCCATCGACGACAACGCCGTGACGGTCGTGCAGGCCGTGCCGATGGCGCACCGACTGATGGTCGACGCCGCCGGCGATCCGGCCCGGCGGCTCGCGTCGGTCCGCCACACCCTCTTCACCGGCGACCACATGCCCGCCCGGTGCCTGGCCGCGCTGCCCGCCGTGTTCCCCGGCAGCCGCCTCTACAACGTCTACGGCTGCACCGAGACGAACGACAGCTTCCTGTACGAGGTGGACCGGGACGCGCCGCCGACCGACGGCGTCCCGCTCGGCACGCCGCTGCCCGGCGTCGAGGCGGTCGTCCTCGACTCGGACGGTGCCGTGGTCACGGGGGAGGGCCGGGGCGAGCTGGTCGTCGCCACGCCGTTCCAGTCCGCCGGCTACCTCGGCGCCGACCCGGCGACACCCGGCCCGTTCGTGGACGCCCCCGAAGGCCGTCCGCCGGGCACCGCCGCCCGCTTCTACCGGACCGGCGACGTCGTGCGCCGAGACGGCGACGGCGTCCTGCACCTCGAGGGGCGCAACGACTTCCAGGTCAAGGTGCGCGGCACGCGGGTGAACACCGAGGTGGTCGAGCAGGTGCTGCTCGGCCATCACGAGGTCGCCGAGGCCGTGGTCCTCGCCGTCCCCGACCCCGTCGCCGGCCACCTGCTGCACGCGGTGCTGCGCCGGGTGCCGGGGGCGACCGTCACGACGCTCGACCTGCGCCGGCACTGCGCTCAGCACCTGCCCACGGCGGCCATCCCGTCGGCCTTCCGCCTGTCCGAGGCCCCCTTGCCCCGTACGTCCACCGGAAAGGTCGACCGCCGGACCCTGAGGTCTCCTCGCCCCGAGGGGACCGACGCCAGAAAGGAACCCGCACGATGAAGCACGAGAACCTCATCAAGAGCTTCCTGATCCGGGAGTTCATGCCCGACGTCGAGGCTTCGGAGCTCGCCGCCGACTACGACCTGCTCGCCAACGGCGTGGTCGACAGCCTCGGGCTGCTCAAGCTCATCGCCTGGATCGAGACCGAGTTCGACCTCACCGTCGACGACGCGGGCCTCGACCCGGACAACTTCCGCACCGTCGCCGCCATCGACGCCTTCGTGGCGCGCGCGTCGGTCCCGGTCAAGGCGAGCTGACCCGTGCACGACGCGTCCGCCGCGCTGTCGGCAGGTCGCCCCGTCGACGTCGCGACCTGGTCGTCGTTCTGGGACGAGCTGAGCGCCGACACCCTGGACCCGGGCGAGCCGGCGTCGCTCATGGCGGAACTCAGCCTCGATTCGGTCGCCCCCGAGACGCTCACCGACCTGGTGCGGTCGCTGCACGCCCGCCGCACCGGGCCGGTCCGCCCCTTCCCCGGGGCGGTCAACGTGGTCGGCACGGGCGGCGGCGCGTCGACGTTCAACGTCTCCACCGCCGCCGCCTTCGTCGCCGCCGCGCTCGGGGCGCGGGTCGTGAAGACCGGGTCGCGGGCCCACTCCAGCAGGTACGGGTCCATCGACCTGCTCACCCGGCTCGGCGTCCCGCTCACGAAGTCCTACGACGAGACGGCGGCCTCGCTGGCCCGCCACGGCATCGCCTTCGCCGGCCACTTCGTCTACCCGGTCGAGCTGACCGTGCTGGCCCGGCGCATCTTGCCGCTGCCCATGCGGCGGTACGGCCGGGTGCTGAACGCGCTGGGCCCGTTCCTGCCCGCGCTGCCGGGGACGCGCCAGCTCACGGGCCTGTCGAGCCCCGCGCTCCTGCCGCTGGCCCGCCGGCTGGCGGCGGCGGTCGACGACCGCGAGGTCTGGCTGTGCACCAACGACATCGGTGCCGATGAGCTGGTCAGCTTCGCCGACAACGTCGTCCGCCCCGGTGCCGGAGCGCCCGAGCGCCTGCTGAACCCGCGCAACCTGGGCACGGCCGACGGCACCCTGACGGACCTGGCGCCGGTGTCCGAGCCGGACCGCGTCGTCGAGCACTTCCTGGACGTCGTGTCCGGGCGGGCCGGCGAGGTGGCCACCCAGACCGTCGCCCTCAACGCCGCCGCGCTGGCGATCGCGGCCGAGCGGGAGTCGGAGTGGCGCCCCGCCCTGACCTCGGCGATGGAGGCGATGCGGGACGGCGCGGCGCGCGGGCTGATCGACGCGGTGCGGGCCGGTGGGTCGGCGCCGTCGCCGCTGGTGGGGGAGGCGGCGTCCGGTGACTGACCTGTTCCCGCGCCCGCCCGGCCTGGCGGTGTTCCTCAATGCCGGCGACCCGCCGTTCGACGTGCTCGACGACGTCGCCGACATGCTGGACGACCACGAGGTGGACGTCCTGGAGCTGGGCGTGCCGTTCCCCGACTCGATCAGCGACGGGCCGGTGATCCGCCGATCCGCCGACCGGGCGCTCGCGGCCGGGACCGAGTTGGAGGACGCCCTCGCCTTCGTCGAGCGCTCCCGGAGCAGACACCGCCACCTGCGCGTGGTCGTCCTCGCCGACTGGGCGCACACCGTCCGCCCCCGCTCGATGGCGCGGGTCGTCACGGCCATCGCCGGATCGGGGGCGGCCGGGGCGCTGCTCCACGGGGCACCGCCCCGAGCCCGCCCGGACTTCTACGACCGGGCCGCCGCCGCCGGGTTGCCCGTCGTCACCACGTGCTATGCGACCTCCTCCCCGACGATCGTGGCCGAGGCGGCGGCGCACGCCTCGGCCTACGTGTACCTGGTGACGCACTACGGCACCAGCGGCTCCGGCCCGGCACCCGACCCCGGAGCGCTCCGCGCCCCCGTCGACGCCCTGCGGGCCCTGACCGACGTGCCGATCGCCGCCGGCTTCGGGGTGCGCACGGCGGCCGACGTCGAACGGGTGCACGCGGCCGGCGCCGATGCCGCCGTCGTCGGCAGCGCCGTCGTCGCCTGCGCCGAGGCGGCGTTCACCGGTGGCGGCGACGTCGTCGCCGACCTCGCCGCCCTCGTCACCGCCCTCCGTCCCCGGTCCCTCCGACCGTCCCCCCATGCCTGAAAGGAGCCACCCGATGATCGTGCGCAACCTGGACAACGTCACCACCGTCGACTGGGGCAACGGCCTCAGCCGCCGCTTCCTGCTGGAGGTCGACGGCCTCGGCTACACCGTCACCGACACCACGGTGCGTGCCGGTACGAAATCGCTGCTCGAATACCGTCGCCATCTGGAGGCCTGTTATTGCATCGAGGGCTCCGGCGAGGTCGTCACCCTCGACAACACGACGCACCGCATCACCCCGGGCACGCTCTACGCGCTCAACGAGCACGACGCCCACTACCTCATCGCCGACCCTGACGCCGACCTGCGCCTCGTGTGCGTGTTCTCGCCCGCCCTTCGGGGCGACGAGGTGCACAGCCTCGACGCCGCCGGCCCCTCCGCCTACTGAGGCCGCGGACATGCGCACCTGGGACGAGGATCAGCGCGCACTGCGCGAGGGCATGGAGCGGTGGTGCCGCGACCTCGCCGTCACCGAGCACGACGCCGCCGACAGCGGGTTTCCGTGGGACGCGTGGAAGCTGATCCGCTCGTCGGGGGTACTCGGCCTGCCGTTCGACCCCGCCCGGGGCGGGGCCGGCGTCGACCTGCTCACCACCATGTTCGTGCTGGAGGCCCTGGGGGAGGGGTGCCGCGACGGGGGGCTGAGCTTCTCCGTCGCCACCTCCATCTGCAGCACCGGGGTCCCGCTCCAGCACTTCGGGACCGACGAGCAGAAGGACCGGTACCTGCCCGGCGTGTGCTCGGGCGAGCTGATCGGAGCACACGCCATCAGCGAGCCCGACACGGGATCGGACGCCCTGAGCATGCGGACGACGGCCGTCCGGGAGGGCGACCACTTCGTGCTCAACGGCGCCAAGAGCTTCGTGAGCAACGGCCCGATCGCCGACGTGGTCGTCGTCTACGCCCGCACCCGACCCGAGGGCGGGCCGATCGGCATCACCGCCTTCCTGGTCGACACGGACACCCCCGGCTTCTCGTCCGGACAGCCGATCAAGAAGATGGGCCTCACGTCCTCGCCCATGAGCGAGCTGTACCTCGACGACTGCCGGGTGCCCGCCGACCGGGTCATCGGCGGTGTCGGACGGGGATTCCTGCTGCTCGAGCACGTCATGAAGTGGGAGATCCTCTGCTCCTTCATCATCAACGTCGGGGAGATGCAGCACCGGTTCGACCGCTGCCTCCACCAGGCCCGCACGCGCACGCAGTTCGGCAGGCCGATCGGCTCGTACCAGGCGATCTCCCACAAGCTGGTCGACATGCGCATCCGGCTCGAGACGGCGCGCCGGTGGCTCTACGACACCGCCGAGCGCCTCGTCGCCGGCGAGAACGTCACCATGGACGTGGCGATCGCCAAGCTGCTGACCAGTGAGGCCAACGTGGCCTCGGGGCTGGCGGCCATCCAGATCTTCGGCGGCAACGGCTACATGTCGGAGTACGGCCTCGACCGCGAGCTGGCCAACGCCGTGGGCGGCACGATCTACTCGGGCACGACGGAGATCCAGTACAACCGGATCTCCTCGCTGCTCGGGCTGTGACCGGCTCAGGGCCGCGCCTCCGGCGCAGCGGGTCATGGGGCTCCGACTCCCGGCCCTCCCTCATCGCCCCCTCCGCTCCCCAATCCAGGCCGGGAGGCCCCGTGACCGTGCTGCTCAAGGTGTGCGGCGCCACCAGCCGCGACGACGTCGCCCTGCTGGGGGCGGCGGGCGCCGACCTGATCGGCCTGTGGCACGGGGTCCCGGGCGGCCCCGCCGACCTGCCCCTCGGTCGCTTCACCGACCTGGCGGAGGCGTGCCGCACCACCGAGGTGACCGAGCCGATGATGGTCACGTTCCTGCGGGACCCGGCCGTCATTGTCGACGCCGCCCGCCCGGCGGGCGTGCGGTGGCTGCAACTGCACGGCTACCAGCCCCCGGCCGTGGTGGCGGCGCTCAAGCGGGGTTGGCCGGAGGCCACGGTGGTCAAGGTCCTGCACGTCACCGGCGACGCCTGCGTCGAGCGCCCGCTGCTCGCCTCGTACGAGCGGGCGGGGACCGACGTGTTCCTGTTCGACGCCACCGGAGCCGAGGGAAGGGTCGGCAGCACCGGCCTGTCGCTCGATCCCGACGTGGTGATCGACCTGGCCGAGGCGACCACGCGGCCGTTCCTGCTCGCCGGGGGCATCTCGGCCGCCAACCGCTCGCGTTACGAGAAGGTGGCCGCCCATCCCCGCTTCGCCGGAATCGACGTCGACACGGCGGCGCGGGACCTGTCGGGGGCGTTCTGCGCCGACAGCGTCGGCGGGATCCGGCGACGGTGGCGTGCCGTCCCCGAGGTGGAGGAGGTCTTCTGATGGCGTCATCGTTCGTGGACACGCTGACGGGCGCGCGGCGCCCCGTGATCATGGAGCTGAAGCCCCGTTCGGCCGACGGCGAGGACCTGTTCCGCGGCCGGTCGCCGGCCGAGATCGTGGCCCGCTACGAGGCCGCCGGCGCGCCCTGCCTGTCGGTCGTCACCGGCCGCTGGTTCGGGGGCGACGCCGACCTGTTGGCCGAGGTGGTCGGGCGCACCGACCTGCCCGTTCTGCAGAAGGACTTCATCACCAACGCCGGAAAGCTGCGGGCGGCGAGCGACCTCGGCGCGTCCGCGGTGCTGCTCACGGCCGCGCTGCTGCCGGGGGCCGCGCTGGCGCGGCTGGCCGAGCGCGCCCTCGCGCTCGGCCTCACCCCGTTCATCGAGGTGGCCGACCTCGCCGAGGTCGAGGCGCTCCCGTCGTGCGAGGGGTGCGTGGTGGCCGTCAACAACAAGGACATCCGCGTCCGCGAGCGCGGGGACGCCGACCTGGACCGCAGCCGCCGGCTGCTGCCGGCCGTGCGGCGGACGGGGACGCCGTGCCCCGTCAGCGCCAGCGGCATCGATGACCCGCGGGTGGCCGCCGGGCTGCTCAACGCCGGCTACGCCGGACTGCTTGTCGGGACCCGCCTGCTGCGTGCCGACCGCCTCGAGTCATGGTGCGAGGAGCTGGACGACCTGCGTCCTGCGCCGCCCGCGCCCCGTCGAGCGGGCTGAGCGACAGCTCGTCCCACTCGACGGCGAACGGGACGCCCAGCTCGTCGGCCGCGGCGATCACCCGCGCGGCGAGGTCGTTGGCCTCGAGGTACCGCCGACCCGCGACCAGGGCACGGGCGACCCGCAAGGGTCGCTCCTGGTCGTACGGGTCGAGCTCCATGGCCGTCTCGAGCCGCTCCATCGCCTCCTCCATGTCGCCCGTCTCCAGGGCGGCCGTCAGCACGACGTCGATCAGGCCGAGCACCCGCCGGCGGACGCCCTCGCGGCGCTGGTCGATGCGTTCGTCGTAGACGTCGTCGGGCAGCAGCGGCCCGGTGAAGGCGGCGAGGGCGACGCGGGCGCGGGAGATGCGCTCGTCGTCCTGCGCGGCGGCGGCGGCCCGGGCCAGCTCCTCGAACGCGTGCAGGTCGATCTTGCACGAGGACAGGCACAGCAGTTGGCCCCGCCGGGTGACGAGCGAGCCGTAGGTGGCGCGGGCGCGGGCCAGGACGTTCTTGAGGCGGCGCTGGCCGACCCCCGGCATCTCGCCCGGCCACAGCATCTCGACCACGGTCTCGACCCGGATCGAGCTGCCGGCGAGCACGAGGTGCTTCACCAACTGGCTGGCCCGGCCGTTCCCGTGGAGCACGCCGTGGCCCTGGCGGACCTCGAACCCGCCCAGCACCCGCACCTCGAAGCAGCCGCCGTCGGCGGAGGCGTCGGGCACCGCCGGGGGCAGCCGGATGGCCGACCGCAGGACGCCGACCACGTGCCGCTCACGACGGTCGAGCAGGTCGGGGTGGCCGAGGCTGGCCGCCCGGTCGAGGGCGGTCAGCAGGCGCTGGTCGGCGGCGTCGGTCTGGCCGGTGGCGAGGTGGACGTAACCCGTCAGCAGCTCGGCCTTCCACCGCAGGCAGGGGGCGATCTCGCCGTCCTCGAGCATGCGCTGCAGGACCTCGGCCGCCTCGGGCTCGCCCCGTCGAGCGTCGATGAACGCCTCGGTCAGCGCCAGGGTGACCGGGTCCTCGATGCGGTGCTCGCGGGCGAGGGCGAGCAGCCGGGCCGCGGGCGCGTCGGCCCCGACCACGGCGCAGGCGTCGGCGGCCTCGCACAGGAACAGCAGACCGCCGCCGTCGTGCATCATCATCTGGCCGAGGTGCGCCTCGGCCAGGGCCAGATGCTCCAGCACACCGGACAGGTCGTGGTCGTTGGCCGCCACGATCAGGCGGGTCCAGGCGGCGTGGCCGGTCACCCAGTCGATGCGCAGCAGCTCGGCCAGCCGCAGGGCGTCGTCGAGGATCGCGAGCGTCCGCTCGGCCTCGCCGCTGAGCGCCAGCAGCCGGGCCTCCATGATCAGGCACAGCATGCGGTCGAACTGCGTGTCGCCGGCCGCGCCCAGCCGGCGCAGCAGCACGGCGCCCTCGCCGGTCCTGCCCAGGGCGGACAGGACCTGGGTGGCGAGGCCCCGCTGGACCGCGGCGACGCGGGCGGGCTCGCCCAGCTCGCCCCACGTGATGGCGGCCTGGCGCATGGCGTTCTCGGCCCGGCGCAGGCTCGGCCCGTCGGGGCGGTCCGACAGGGCCACGCCCAGGGCCTCGAGCAGACTGGCCTGGGCGCGGGTGCCCTCGGCGGCCCCCTCGAGGAGCCGTTCGATCTGGGCGAGCACGTCGGGGTCGCGCAGCAGCGCCCGCTGGATCAGCCACTCGCTCTCGACCTCGACGGCGAGATCGTCGTCGGTGTTCTGCTCGCGCACGACGCGCAGCGCCCGGCCGATGACCTCGCGCTCCTCGGCGAGCTGGCCGACGTTGCGGTGGGTGCGGGCCAGGTGCAGCAGCACCTGGGGCGCGGCCTCGGCCGCGGGCCCGAGGCGGGCCATCAGGTGGATGAACTCCACCGGGTCGAGCCGGTTGATGCGCGAGGTGGGCAGCTCGGCGATGAGGGTGGCCGCCTGCTCGGGGTCGCCGCTGTCGACCAGCAGGCTGGCCGCGGCCAGCTCGGCGCCCTGGGACACCAGCAGCGGGGCGGCCCGCTGGGCGATGGCCGGGTCGAGCGCGGCCAGCACCTCCTGCGCCTCGCTGCAGAGCCGCGACCAGCCGTCGGCGCCCACGGCGAACGGGATGCCCGCCCGGATGAGGCGGCGCAGCAGCCCCGGCTCGCCCAGCCCCTCGACGAGGCTGTCGTTGACCATGGGGAACGCGGCCACCTGGGACAGGAGGTAGCGGTCGGCCGGGTCGAGGTCGGCGGCGTAGTGGTCCATCAACTGGCGGATCAGGCCGGGGTTGCGGAGCAGCACCGTGGCGGCCGCCATGCGGTCGGACGCCCGGGCGAGCCGGCGCAGCATCACGAGCAGCAGCGCCACCCAGCCGCCCGACAGGTCGTGCAGGATGGTGGTGAGCCGCTCGCCGTCCTCGTCGCCGACCTCGATGCGGGCGAGGGCCGTGGCCTCCTCCTGCGTCAGGCGCAGGTCCTGGGTGTTGAAGCGCTCGGCGGTGCCCCGGAACTCCATCGCCGCGAGCGGCGCCGGCAGCAGGCGGCTGCTGACCAGGATGCGTAGCAGCGGCATGCCGTCCTGCGCCAGGTCGGCCAGCCAGGCCGCGGCGTCGTCGGTGAGCGCCTCGGCGTTGTCGACGGCCAGCAGGCCCGGCCCCGCCGGCGCGGCCAGCAGCTCGCCGATCCGCCCGGCGGCGCCGGTGGCCGGGGTGCGCGGCCGGCCGGTCCGCTGCTCGGCCGCGTCGAGGATCGCCGTCGTCAGCTCGTCGACCGCGACCGGGTGGTCGCGCGGCAGGCGCACCTCGAGGCCGCCGGCGGCGGCGCAGACCTGCCCGATCAGGACGCTCTTGCCGAACCCTCCGCCCGCCTCGATGAGGACCGAGTGCCTCGCGTCGAGTATCTCTTGCACAAGGCGCTGACGCGGGACGAAAGGCACTCGAGCCATACGAGGCTGTCCCCTCTCATGCCAACTGAACCGGCGACCTCAGGATCCCAACCAGCACCGTCATGTCGGAATGATCCGACTTTATGCTAGGGGCTCACAAAGAATCAACTCACTCGTTTGATCTTTGCGGGCGGTGTCCTCTCCGTGTCCCGGGCGAGGAAGTTGATCAGGTGGGGCGGTGAGGGATGGCGCACGGTCGTCGGCGTGCCGGTGTATCCGTGCTGGTTAAAAGGCTGTTAGCGAAGCCGGTCGCCGATTCTCGGCCTGCGGCGGTGACGTTGGGTAGTGGGCCGGTTTGCCGTTGCGCGGGGGCTGTTCAACCACGGGAGGCTCGGCGACGTCTCGGTTTCGGTGGGGTGTCGAGAACTGTTCACGGATTCCTGGTCTTGAATCCTCTTGCCATGAGCCCGCTCATTGCTAAACGAGAGATACATCGGCTGTGCGCCCGATTGAGCGTGCCCGCACATCGGGCCGCGGCCGATGGGCCGCCCGATGCGGTGCGGACCATTGTGGGCCATCGGGCCGGCCGGTGGGCCCCCTCCGGTCGGCCGCATCCGGTCGCCGTGCGGTGACGGTGGGCGAGGTCCGTCCCGCTCCCGGCCGCGCGGCCCGGCGGACGGCGGCGACCGCGCGGGCGATCACCGAGGCGGGCCGGCCGTGTTGGAAGGCGCTGACCACCGTGATCCTGGGAGCCGTGCGCCGGCCGGGACGCCGACACGGGGTTCGCGGCCCTTCACCGAACCCGACCGGGCCGAGCGCTTCGCGGCGCTGTTCCCCGACGGGCTCGAAACGACTTTCCCTCTGGATACCATAAAGCCCACCCGCGTCGTGCGCCGCCGCGGCCTGCGGTGCCGGCCGCTTCACGCTGAAGGGTCACGGTCGCTTCCGGCGTAGTTATCGTGGTGTTCAAGTCGTGGCGCGACATGACGGTTGGTCGGGGCCCCGCGGCAAAGCGATGCCGACATGTTCTGCGCCGGCGCCCCGACCTGCGGCCGGTTCACGGTAATGGCGAGGCTGGGGTGGATGTGTGGTTCCGGCCGTTGCGGAAGGCGTGCCGAGTCGCCTCCGGCACGTCGACTCCCGCGTCGCGGTTCTCGATGTCGGTGGCGCGGTCGCCGGAATCGAGTTCGGTCCTGACGGGCGGTCCGGTACGGGTGGCGACCGCAATGGCCCGCACCATGAATTCGCGGTCGGTCAGGGGCCACCACGCCGGTTCATGGCGAAGTGCAGAATCGCCGGTGCTCGATCTCGTTCCACTTCAAGGCGCCCGGAACCAGGTTGCAGAGGGTGACCTCCACCCGGGCCGCCCGGTCCGATACCGGTCGCGTTCGGCGCTCTTGCAGGCGTCGACCGGCTCCTTCATCGTGTCGACGCCGTGCACCGGCCGCCCGGTGTCCGGGGTTCACGCGCCTGCCGGTTGAGGTGGCCGGACCGGTCCGAACACCCTCGTTCGTTCGGCGTTGGCCCGGAGGCCGACGCCTCGTCGCCCAGGTCGCGCGGCCGGCTTCCTCATCGACGCCATCGTGACACCGGGTCCCCACGCACATACGGCTCGACCGGATCCGGTCACGCGCTCCGCCGACCCGGCGGCTCCTCGCCCGCCTCCAGGACCTTCAAGCCCTCGCGGACCCTGGCCACCCTCGGCCACCCGCCGTGTCCAAAGCCCCGCCGCTCACTCCGGATGGGGAACGACGCCGCCGGTCGACCACAGAGCCGTGCCGCACCGACCATCCGAGATCCGGAACGTGAGACGCCGATCCCCGGCGAGCCCTGACACGAACCGATGGTGGGCGACCTGTCGGCCTCCGGTCGAACGCGCGATATCCCGGACAAGGACCATGACGCCCGTCACGGCCGCTCGGAACCGGTGCGCGAGAGCCGGTGGTCGGTGTCGGTGCGGGGCCCCGGCATCGTCCGCTGCCGGGAGGTGATGTGGCGGCGTCGGGCGGCGCTCATCTGCTCGTCGACCGCCTGGCGAACGACGTCGTGGCGGAACTCGTAGATCGTCGGCCGGTCGGGGTGCTGGGAGTCCGCGGCGGTCACCTCGGTGAGGATCCCGACCTTCAGCAGCGCCTCGAGCGCGTCCAGGGCCGCCAGCACGTCCAGGCCGGCGGCGCCCGCGACCGCGTCGAAGGTGACGGATGAGCCGGTGACGGCCGCGACCTGGAGCAGCCGCGCGGCGTCCTGGCCGATGGCTGCCTGCTTGGCGGCCACCAGTCGGGCGACGGCCGGTGGTACCGCGTCGGGACCGGCCCGGTGCCGCAGCATCTCGAGGAGCATGAACGGATTCCCGCCGCTGCGAGCGTGAACCCGGCGGACCGGGTCCGCGTCCGCGGCGTCGGAGTCGGTGCCGGTCCCCGACTCCCGCACGAGCGCCCTGGTGGAGGCGAGGTCGAGCCCGCCGAGGGCCACCTCGGTCCCGTCGCCGGCGTGCTCGAACGGGAGCATCGCCTCGTCCAGGTCGGCCCGCACCCGTCGCTGGGCGGAGGTCGGCAGGTCGTTCCTGGCGGCGACGACGAAGCACAGCCGGGCGTCGGCGGTGGTGCGCAGCAGGTGCCGGAGCAGCGCCACCGTCTGCGGGTCGGCCCAGTGCGCGTCGTCGATCAGGACGGCGCAGGGCCGCTCGTTCGCCGCCGCCAGCAGCAACCGGGTCAGCGCCGCGAACAGGATCGGCTGCTCGGGCAGCTCGCCGGGCGGGCACGGCCCCCCGAGCGAGGGGAGCAGCATGCGCAGCGGGCCCCGGGCGGCGGGCCGGACGGCGTCGAGCGGGTCGTCCGGCGAGGCGGCGACATAGCCGTCCAGCGCTTCCACGAGGGGCTGGTACGGGACCATCGTGCCCTCGTCGCACCGGCCGACCAGCAGCAGCCCGCCCTCGGCGGCCATCGTCGCCCCGGCCTCGCGCAGCAGGCGCGTCTTGCCGATGCCGGACTCGCCCGTGACCAGCACGAACTGCCGGCGGCCCCGTGCGGCCCGGGCCCAGGCACCGGCCAGCGTCGCCATCTCGTGGCGGCGCCCCACGAACGGGACCGGACGGTGCCCGACGGCGGGACCGCCGCTGGGCACGACCCCCGCAGACGGGCCGAGCAGCGTCAGGTAGGCGGCCTCGGTCTCGGGCGACGGGTCGACGCCCAGCTCCTCGGCGAGGTACCGGCGCAGCCGCTGGTACGCCCGCAGGGCCTCGCCCCGGTTCCCCATGGCCTCGCGCACCGCCATGAGGCAGCGATGGGCGCTCTCGCGCTCGGGGGCCCGGGCCGTCGCCTCCTCGGCGAGGAGGGCGGCCCGCCCGTGGTCCCCCGATCCCATCGCCGCCCGACTGCCGATCTCGAGGGCCGTGATCAGGCACTCGGTCAGGCGCTCGCGCTGCCCGGCGGCCCAGTCGCCCTCGTACTCGGCCAGGAACGGGGAACGCAGCCGGTCCGCCGCCCGGGTGGCCAGCCGGTCGGCGGTGGCCACGTCGCCGGCGTTGAGCGCCTCGTGTGCCGCGGCCACCGACCGGGTCGCCTCCTCCACGTCGACCAGCACGTTCTCGCCCAGCGCGAGCACATAACGCCCACCCCGTTTGACCAGCGGGTTCGTCGGCTCGGCCTGCAGCGGGCCCACGAACGCCCGCAGTCGGCTGACCAGCGTGCGCAGGGCCGACGCCCAGGTGGGCGGGAGCGCCCCCGGCCAGACGACGTCGGCCAGCTCGTGCCGCGTGACCCCCTCGGGGCCCGCGAGGACGAGGCGTGCGAACGCCACCCGGGCCTGCGCGCTGTGGAGGTGGTGCACGGTGCCGGCGCATCGCACGGCCATCGGTCCCAGGATCTCGATCTCGGCGTCCATGAACATCCGCCCCTGTAGCCCGGAGGTGCTTGTCTGGTGGGGACAGGGTCCGGCGCGGTGGTACCACTGCGGTCCCGAGGCCAGGGTGGTATCGCCGGGACGTGACTTGCACACCCGTCGCGCGCCCGTGACGACGCACGGGGGGCTTGCGGAACGCTTGCACCGGCACTCGTACGGTCCGGCCGAAGGCCGATCCCGATGACAGGAGTGCGCCATGCGGCTTCCCACGCTCGAGGTGTCCGTCGACCGATTGGTGGCCGTGAGCCAGGTCGAGGAGCTCGACCCCGACACGCCGCTGACCTCGTCCGGAGTCGACTCGCTCGACCTCATGGAATGGGTCTACGACATGCAGAACCACTACCCGGACTTGGGGGTGGACGAGTCGATCGTCGATCTCGTCGACGACGCCATGACGTTCCGAGGGATCCACCGGCACCTGCTGGCCGCCCACGGCGTCGCCCCGGTCGCCTCCGCGACCGGCGACGCGTGACCGCCGAGGCCCGGGTTCCGGGCATCGGCGTCATCGGGTGGGGCAGGTACCTCCCCGAGGGCAGGCTCACCAACTCCGAGCTCGCCGCGCGGTTCGGCGTGGACGACGACTGGATCGTGCAGCGCACCGGCATCCGGGAGCGGCGGATCGTCGGGCCGGGCGAGACCACCGCCTCGCTGGCCGTCGAGGCCGGTCGACGGGCGCTCGAGCACGCCGGCGTGCGGCCCGACGAGGTCTCGCACCTCATCCTCGCCTCGGGCACGCCCGAGCAGTTGTCGCCGGCCACGTCCGCGTTCGTGCAGCGCGAGTTGGGCACGGCGGGCGGCGCCCACGACGTGAACGCCGAGTGCGCCAGCTTCGCCTACGGTTTCGTGGTCGCGGCCGGGCTCATGGCGATCGACCCCCGTCCGATCCTGCTCATCGGGACCGACACGCACTCGCTCGTCGTCAACCCCGAGGACCGGGACCTGGGAGTCCTGATCGGCGACGGGGCCGGGGCGGTCGTCCTGGCACCCCACGACCGGAGCTGGCTGCAAACGTGGGACATGGGGTGCGACGGCACCAAGGTCGAGAGCCTCAAGATCCCGGCCGGCGGCAGCCGGCTGCCCGCGAGCGAGGAGACGCTCCGCCGGAAGCTGCACTACGCGCAGATCAAGGGCAACGAGATCTACCTGAACGCCGTCCGCTTTACCGTGGGCTCCATGCGCCGGACGCTCGAGGCGGCCGACCTCGGGCCCGACGACGTCGACCACGTGCTGCCGCACCAGGCGAACATGCGCATCATCGACTCGATCCTCGAACACAGCCGCGTGCCCCGGGAGCGGCTGATCACCAACATCGAGTACTACGGCAACACCGGGGCGGCGTCGATGCCGATCGCCCTGGCCGAGGCGCTCGACGCCGGGCGCGTCCGGAGGGGCGACCGCGTCCTGTTCGCGGCGTTCGGCGCCGGCATGGTGTGGGTCACCGCGCTGATCGAGTGGGGCGCGGGCGAGCCGACGGAGTGGCGGTCATGACCGGCCCCCGTCCCCTCGCCGCGCAGCGCCCGGAGAAGCCGGTCGCCCTCGTGACCGGCGCGTCCGGGGGCTTCGGCGCCGCCGTGGCGGTCGAGCTCGACAGGCTCGGGTGCCGCGTCGCCCTCCACTACAACCGCGCCGAGGACGGCGCCCGCGAGGTCGCCGAACGCCTCACCAACGATGCGATCGTCGTCCAGGCCGACGTGGGCCGCTGGGACTCGGTCGAGGCCCTCCACCGCCGGGTCGTCGAGGAGCTGGGCGAGATCGACATCCTCGTCAGCAACGCGGCCATCCGGAAGGACGCCTTGATGATGGGCCAGTCGCCCGAGGTGTGGGGCGAGGTCGTCCAGACGAACCTGATGGGCACCTTCCACGTGTGCCGCGCCGTGCTGCCCGCCATGGTCAGGCGGCGGTGGGGGCGGATCATCAACGTGGTGTCGCCGTCGGCCCTGGTCGCCACGCCCGGCCAGACCGCGTACGCCGCCTCCAAGTCCGGGGTGATCGCGCTGACGCGCACCCTGGCCACCGAGTGCGGACGGCGCGGCGTGACGGTGAACGCCGTCTCGCCCGGGTTCATGGAGACGCGGATGACGGCGAACGCCACCGAGAAGTTCCGCCAGAACCTCGCCGCCAACCTGCCGGTGCCCCGGCTGACCACCCCCGAGGAGGTCGCGCCCGCCATCGGCGTCTTCCTGGACAACGACTACGTGACCGGGCAGGTGCTCAGCGTCGACGGTGGGATCTCCCTCATCTGAGGCGCACCCGCACGGGAGGACGGCGACATGACGGTCACCGACACCGACACCGCGCACGGTGCGGCCCTGCTGCTGTGCTGGGCGGGGACGGACCCGGCGGGCGAACGGGTCGCCCGTGCCAGGGTGGCCGACTCGCTGCGCGCCGGGGCCCCGCCGCCCCGGCCGGTTCCGGGGCCGGTACGCGGGGCCGTGGTCACGACGGCGGCCCGCGCCCTCGACGACCTGGCGGCCGCCCCGGTGCGGCGGGTCCCGGCCGGCGGGCCCCGACCGGTCGCCCTGCTGTTCCCCGGCCAGGGGTCCCAGCACCCCGGGATGGCGACCGGGCTGTACCGCGACGAACCCGTGTTCCGGGCGGCCGTCGATGACGTCCTGGAGATGTGGGGGGCCGAGGGCGAGGCGATCCGCGCCGACTGGCTCGGCACCGGCGCCGGCGCGGGCATCCCGATCGACGACGTGCGCCGCTCCCAGCCGCTGCTGTTCGCCGTCGACCATGGGCTGGGCTGGCTGCTCCTGAGCTGGGGCGTCCCACCGACCGAGGCCCTGGGGCACAGCGCGGGCGAGGTCGTGGCGGCGACCCTGGCGGGGGTGTTCACCGTCGCGGAGGCCGTCGCACTGGTGCGCGGTCGGGTGCGTGCCGCCGTACCGATCCCGCCCGGCGGGATGCTCGCCGTGGCCGCGTCCGTCGACGCGCTCGGACCGTACCTGTCCGGGCAGGTCGCCGTGGCGGCCGTGAACGCCGCACGGCGGACGGTGCTGGCGGGGCCGCGCGCCGAGCTGGCCGTCGTGGCGGCCCGCCTCGCCTTCGACGGGCTGGCCGTCCGGCCGGTCCCGGGCACCACCCCGTTCCACAGCCCGGCGATGGAGCCGGCCGTCGCGGCGGCCGAGCGGGCGTTCGACGCATCGCCCGGGCCGGCCCGGTTCCCCGTCCGGTCGGGCTACACCGGGCGGTTGCTCACGGCGGACGACGCGGGCTCCGCACGGTTCTGGGCCCGTCAGATGGCCGACACCGTCCGCTTCGGGCCCGCCCTGACCGCGCTGCTCGACGGCGGCGATCGGCTGCTCGTCGAGTGCGGGCCGGGCGGCACCCTGTCCGCCCTCGCCCTCCGGCACGACGCGGTGCGGGACGGGGGGAGCGCGGTGCTGTCCATGCTGCCCGGCGACCGGTCCGACCGGTCCGACCGTTTCGCGGCTCTCGAGGTCGCCGCGGCCCTGTGGTGCGAGGGCCACGATCTCGTGTTCGACGACCGACCGGCGACGGCGTCGTGAGCGGGTTCGTCCCGCACACCGTCGCGCCGGGCACCGCACGACCGTCGCGGAGGCGGCGGAACAGGCGCTCGAGAACGGCAGAACCCATGAGGGGGACAAGTGAGCGGGATCAAGACGCACGGCGAGAAGAAGTTGATGCTCTTCTCCGGACGCGCGTATCCGGAGCTCGCACAGGAGGTCGCGCAGAACCTCGCGTGCGAACTGGTGCCCACGGCGGCCCATGACTTCGCCAACGGCGAGACGTTCGTCCGGTTCCTGGAGTCGGTCCGCGGGTGCGACGCCTTCGTCATCCAGAGCCACACCGCGCCGATCAACCAGTGGATCATGGAACAGTTGATCATGGTGGACGCCTTGAAGCGCGCGAGCGCCCGGCGCATCACCGTGGTGGCCCCGTTCTTCGGCTACGCCCGCCAGGACAAGAAGCACCGCGGCCGCGAGCCCATCTCCGCCCGTCTGATGGCCGATCTGTTCAAGGCCGCGGGGGCCGACCGGCTGATCACCGTCGACCTGCACACCGCGCAGATCCAGGGCTTCTTCGACGGGCCCGTCGACCACCTGTTCGCCCTCGAGCTGCTGGCCGATCATGTGGCGGGCACCCTGGACGGCTCCCAGGTGACCGTGGTCGCCCCCGACGCCGGCCGCGTGCGCGTCGCCGAGCGCTGGACCGACCGCCTGGGCTGCCCGCTGGCCATCATCCACAAGCGCCGCGATCCGATGGTCGCCAACGAGGTCAAGGTCTTCGAGGTCGTCGGCCAGGTCGAGGGCCGCACCTGCGTGATCGTCGACGACATGATCGACACCGGCGGCACGATCGTCAAGGCCGCCGAGGCCCTGTTCGAGCAGGGCGCCGCCCGCGTCGTGGTGACCGCCACGCACGGCGTGCTGTCCGGCCCGGCCGTGGACCGCTTGAAGAACTCCCGGATCTCCGAGGTCGTGCTCACCAACACGCTCCCGATCACGGCGGACAAGCGGTTCGACAAGCTGACCGTGCTGTCGATCGCCTCGCTGCTGGCCAGCGCCATCAACGAGGTCTTCCACGACGGCTCCGTCACGAGCCTGTTCGACGGCGAGGTCTAGCCTCCGCGATGGAGCCTCTCCAGGCCCGCGTCCGCGTGCGTCGCGACGGCTCGCAGCCGTGTGCGTCGCGACGGCGGGGCACGAGCGCGGTACCGCCGTCGCCGTCCGAGATGGCGGGGTCGGTCCGCCGGCGGTCGTTCGCGGGCGGGCGGAACCGGTCGGCGGCGGTGGGCACGGCGTCGGGTCCCGACGCGGTTCCCTCACCTCGGGCGATCGCGGGCTTGCGTTCGCCTTGCGATTCCGGCCGTACAAACGAGGCATGAATTCCGAGCTCACACGCAGGAAGGCCCTCGCGAGCCTGGCCGCCGGAGCGGGCGCGGCCGTCTTGGGGTGGAACACCAATGCCCGAGCGTGGGCCACCGCCCCCGGTTCGACGACGGGCGTCCAGCAGGTCCCCGCCCTCGACGGCACGCTCCTCCTCCCCGCCGACCCGTCGGCGTTCACCGAGGACTTCGGCCACCTGGTCACGCGGCAGCCGCAGGCCGTGCTGACCCCCGGCTCGGTGGACGACGTCCAGAAGGTCGTCCGCTACGCCCGCTACAACCGGATCCCCGTGGCCGTCAACGGCCAGAGCGGGACCGGCGCCGAGGACCGCGAGTCGCATTCGCACTACGGACAGGCCCTGGTCGACGGCGGCATCGCCATCGACCCCAAGCCGTTCGGCACGATCCACGGCATCGCGCAGGGCATCGCCGACGTCGACGCCGGCGTCACCTGGGGGACGCTGGCGCTGAAGGCGTTGGAGTCCGGCCAGACGCTCCCCGTCTACAACGACTTCGCCCACCTGTCGATCGGCGGCACGCTGAGCATCGGCGGCCTCGGCGGCACCAGCCAGCGCCACGGCTCGCAGGCCGACCACGTCGCCTGGCTCAAGGTGGTCACGGGAACCGGCGAGCTGGTCACGTGCTCCCGCGGCAACCGCCGCGAGCTGTTCGAGGCCGTCCTCGTCGGCGGCGGGCAGTACGGCATCATCGTGCGGGCCGGCATCAGGCTGATCCCGGCGAAGACGACCGCGCGCTCGCTCGAGTACACCTACACCGACCGGACGGCCTTCCTGCGCGACTCGGTGGCGATCATGCGCGCCGGCGTCGTCGACGACCAGAACGGCTACGCCGAGCCCAAGCCCGGTGGCGGCTGGACGTACCGACTGGCGCTCGGCATGTTCCACTCGGCGCCCGACCAGCCCGACGTCGCCGCCGTGCAGGCCGTGCTCTCGCCCGAGGCGACCGCCGGTCCGTCGGCCGACATGCCGTTCCGCGACTGGCTGCTGCGCTTCGAACCGAACTGGGCGGCCCTCAAGGCCGCCGGGTTCTGGGGCGGCCGGAAGCCGTGGCTGATGATGTTCGTCGCCGCCGAGAAGACCGCGGCCTACCTCGACACCGTGCTCGGCGAGCTGACCGCCACCCAGATGGGGCCCGGCCCGGTCCGGATCTCGCCGATGGACTCCCGTCGGCTCACCCGACCCAACTTCATGCTGCCCCGGCGCCGGACGAACGAGTTCTTCGAGGTCAGCCTCATCCGGATCCCCGCCCCGAACCACCCGGACGTCCCGGGCCTGCTGGCGCAGAACCGCCGCTTCTACGACCGGGCCGTCGGCCTCGGGGGCAAGCGCTACCTCGTCGGCTCGGTCCCCTCGATGACCCGTACCGACTGGCAGGCCCACTACGGGGCGCGCTGGACCGAGCTCGTCGACCTGAAGCGCCAGTACGACCCGGCCGCGATCCTCACCCCGGGCCAGGGCATCTTCCGCTGACCCGCCTCCCCCCGTCCCTCCAGCAAGGAGACCCGCCATGCCGGCACAACGCCCCGAAGACCTGCCCGGCCTCATCGCCGCCGCCTTCAACGCCAACGACATGCAGGCCATGCTCGACCTCTACGAGCCGGACGGCGTCCTCGTCACCCCGCCGGACGGCGCGCACGCGGCGGGGCTCGAGGCCGTCACCGAGGCCCTGACGCCGATGTTCGCCGTCATCACCGCAGCCGACATCACGATGACCAGCGCGCTCCGGTCCGGCGACATCGCCATGACGCACGCGAACTGGCGCCTCGTGGGAAAGGACGAGTCCGGTGAGCCGATCGACGTCAGCGGCAAGGGCACCGTGGTGTCCCGCCGGCAGCCGGACGGCACGTGGCGGATCGTTTTCGACGATCCGGTAGGGGCCTGAGGCGGGGCGGCAATGGAGAGTCCGTTCAGCGTCCGCGTCCAGGCGCGGGCCTACGAGCTCGATCGGCAGGGCCATGTCAACCAGGCCGTGTACATGCAGTACGCGGAGCACGCCCGCTGGCGGTTCCTGCACGAGGCCGGCCTCACCCCGGACGTCCTGAGCGCGGCCGGCATCGGCCCGGCCCTGCTCAAGGCCACCGTCCGGTTCCAGCGCGAGCTGCGGGCCGGCGACGAGGTCGACGTGGGCTGCGCCATCAGCGGCGGGCGGGGCCGCCTCATCGAGATCATGCAGCGCCTCCACACGCCCGGCGGGATCCCGATCGCCCGGATCGAGTGCGTGGTCGGCCTGCTCGACCTGTCCACGCGCCGCCTGCTCCCCGACCCGCGCGCCACGCTGCGCGAGTTGGCCAAGCGGCCCGACGTGCTCGGCCTCGACACCTGAACGGGTCCGTGCGGCCCGACGGCGACGTCGGGCGACGGGCCTCCGATGAACCCGGCGAGGGTGCCGGCCACCGTGCTCGACACCGTCGCCGGGTCGCCGGCGGCCATGCAGAACCCGCCTCCGGGATGCCCCGACACGGCGCGGGCGCGCACCGCGTCGAGGCCGGGAGCCGGATGGGGGCGCGCGCAACGTTCCCGGTCCGGACGCCGGCAGGTGGTGCCGTCGCCCAGAGGGCGTAACCGCAGGGCGCGAGAAAAGCTGTCATGAACACCGACGATCATGGCGCCGGCCTCGACCGGCGTCGGTTCCTCGCGGGCGGTGCGGTCGTGGGCGGCGGCGCGCTCGCCGGCTCGCTGCTCCCGCCGTCCGTGCACGCGGCGCTGGCCCGGCCGGTGCGGCCCGGCGGGCTCAAGGCCATCGAGCACGTGGTCTTCCTGATGCAGGAGAACCGCTCGTTCGACCACTACTTCGGCCGGCTGCGGGGGGTCCGCGGCTACGCCGACCGCAACACCGTCAGGCTGCCGGGGGGCGGCTCGGTCTTCGAGCAGCCCTCCGGCGAAGGCGCGGTGCTGCCGTTCTCGCTGCGCGAGGCGGCCCGCGGGGCGGGACGGGACGCGCAGTGGATGGGCGACCTCCCGCACGGCTGGCCCGACGGGCAGAGGGCGCACGCCGACGGCTGGAACAACGGCTGGATCGGCGCCAAGACCCCGGCCACGATGACCTACCTGGAACGGCGGGACATCCCGCTCCAGTACGAGCTGGCCGACACCTTCACGATCTGCGACGCCTACCACTGCTCGGTGTTCAGCTCGACCAGCCCGAACCGCAACTACTTCGTCTCGGGGCACACCGGCTCGGAGGCCGACGGCAGGCGGGCGGTGACGAACGCCGCCTACTCCGACGCGCACCCCGGCTACACGTGGGGCACCTACGCCGAGCTGCTGGAGGAGGCCGGTGTCTCCTGGCAGGTGTACCAGGAGTGGGACAACTTCACCGACAACAACATCGAGTTCTTCGTCCGCTTCAAGCGCATCGCCGCCAAGGTGATCCCCTCCCGGTACCGGTCCATCGAGTCGTTCTACGGCGCCGTGCTGGGCGCGGACGCCGCCACCCGGCAGCGCCTCCTGGCCGACCTGGACGCCCGGGTCGCGGAGCTGCCCGCCGCCGAGCGGAGCCTGTTCGAGCGGGCGCTGCGGCGCGGCGAGCCCGGGAGCCTCGCCACGCGGTTCCGCTCCGACGTGGAGAACGGGCGGCTGCCGAAGGTCTCCTACCTGGTGCCCTCGGCGGCCGACTCCGAGCACCCGGGGGCCTCGTCGCCGATCCAGAGCGCCCGCATCACCTACGAGATCCTGGACGCCATCGCCTCCGACCCGGACGTGTGGTCCTCGACCGCGCTGTTCATCACCTATGACGAGAACGACGGCTTCTTCGACCACGTGCCGCCGCCCGTCCCACCGGCGTCGGTGTCCGAGGAGCACTACGACGGCAAGCCCATCGGTCTCGGCTTCCGGGTGCCGATGATCGTGGTGTCGCCGTGGTCGGTGGGGGGATTCGTCAACTCCCAGGTCTTCGACCACTCCTCCCTGGTGCGGTTCACCGAGCGGTGGCTGGGGGTGCGCACCCCGCACATCGGCGCCTGGCGGCGCACCGTGGCGGGCGACCTGACCTCGGCGTTCGACTTCGCGAGCGCGGGGCGTCCGGCCGCGCTCACCCCGCCGGGCCAGGTGCCTCCGTTCACCGGCCGGTGGCGGCCCACCCCGCCCGCCGACCAGCGGATGCCCGGCCAGGAGCCCGGCACCCGCCCCGCCCGCCCCCTTCCGTACCGACCGGAGGCGTCCCTCACCGCGTCCGGTCGGCGACTGCGGCTCGAGTTGGTCAACCGCGGTGCGGAGAGCGTGCACTTCGCCCTCTACCCCTATGCCGGGGAACTGCCCCGGCCCCGCCACTTCGACGTCTCCCGCACCGAACGAGCGGACCTCCCCATCGAGGCCGACTCTTATGACCTGGTGCTCATCGGCCCGAACGGCTTCCGCCGGGAGTTCGCCGGGCCCGTGGACTGCCCCGCGGAGGTCATGTCGACCCCCGGCCCCGGCGACCGGGACCTGTGGCTGACGCTCCGCAACCGGGGCGAGGACGAACTCACCTTCGCGCTGGACTCCCTGGCCTACGGAGACCTCCGCCGCCGGGTGACCGTACGCCCGGGCCGCAGCCGCACCGTCCACTGGCCCACCCGACGCGGCTGGTACGACCTGTCCGTCACGGTGACGGAGGCCCCCGCGTTCCGCCGCCGTCTGATGGGCCACATCGAGAACGGCCGCCCCGGCATCTCCGGCTGACCTGCCTCACCCCTGTCACCCAACCCGACCTTCGACGACCTGCGGTCCCGCCCGTTCGGGAAGCGGCGCCGAGAGACGGCGGGCGATGCGATCCCGGCCTGCGCCCTCACGCGAAGAGCGTTCGCGGGGCCGGCCGGGGTCGCGTCGGCCTCCGTCATCGGGTGAAGATCCGTTCCGGGCGGGCGGTGCCATCGCCGCCTTCGCGACTCACCCGGCCGGGCGCGGGCCGAGCTCCGGCAGGCGTGGGGGAAGGACATGGCCGTGCTCGCGACCACATCCCCGACCTCGATTGGTGGTGACCGTGAATGACGGAGTGCAACAGTGCCGGAGCGGGACGGGGCGGCCCAGAGGGCTACTATGCGTGTTAGTAATCTCGCCGGGTGTCGGGAAGGTGTGGTTCATGCCCGTCCAGCGGTTCGGGGGGCTCGAGGCGGTGATCATGGATCGCCTGTGGTCGAACGGCCGGGCCGCCACCGTGCGCGAAGTGCTGGAGGAACTCCAGCAGGAGCGCACGCTGGCCTACACCACCGTGATGACGGTGATGGACAACCTGCACAAGAAGGGCTGGCTGCGGCGTCGACGTCTCGGGCGGGCCTACGTCTACGAGCCGGTGGGCACTCGCGAGGGTTACACGGCCCAGTTGATGCGGGACGCCCTGTCGACCAGTGACAACCGGGCGGCCGCGTTCGTTCACTTCCTGTCCGGGCTTTCGCCTGAGGAGGCCGAGGCCCTGCGTACCGCGTTGAAGGTCGTTCCCCAGGAGGACGGCCCGGGGACGGGGCGGGCATGACCGCCGCGTTGGCGCTGCTGGCGTACGCCATCACCCTGGGGCTGATGGGGCCGCGCCTGCTGGAGCGGTCGGCCTGGACGGACCGGGCGCCTCGGCTGGGCGTTCTGGCCTGGCAGGCGGCGACCGTCTCCGTGCTCGGGGCGCTGGTCCTGGCCGGGTTCGCGCTGGTCGTGCCCATCGGTCGGGCCTCTCACGGTCTGAGCCACCTCATTCACGCCTGCCAGACGATGCTGCAGTCGGGCTACGGCGGGGTCATCCAGCCCGTCGGCGCCTACCTCGGACTGGGCTCGGTCTCCGCGCTCACGCTGTGGACCGGCGGGCACGTGGCGTTCGCGCTGCTCTCCACCGCCCGGCACCGGCGTCGGCACGCCGAGATGCTCGCGGTTCTGGCGCACCGACGTGCGGATCTGGACGCCTTCGTGGTGCAGCACGATCAACCGATGGCGTACTGCCTCGGCGGGCGCCACAGGTGCGTGGTGCTGACCACCGGCGCCCTGGAACGGCTGCCCGACGAGCAGCTCGCGGCGGTGCTCGCCCACGAACGCGCTCATCTCCGTGGCCGTCACGACCTGGCGGTCAATCTGTCCTTGGCGGTCGACCGGGCCTTTCCCGGTGTTCCCCTGTTCTCCCGGGCCTGCGGTGAGATCTCCAGGCTGGTCGAGCTGCTGGCCGACGACGCCGCCGCGCACAGGCACGACCGCGTCTCCGTGGCCGCCGCCCTGGTCACCCTGGCGGACGGCGGGGTTCCCTCGGCCGCGCTGGGTGCCGGCGGGCAGACCGCCGTGGTCAGGGTCCGCCGGATGCTCGCCCCGCAGCGACCGTTGCCGCGCGCGGCCCGGCTGGCGGCGCACCTGGGTGTCGCGCTGCTGATCGCCGTGCCTGTGGCGATCGCCGCGAACCCGGCCGTACTGGCCGTCCTCGCGGAACACTGCCACCTGTCGCTGTGAGCCGGCGCGACCTGCCTGCCGGAACGGTGATCAGTAGCCGGTGGTCCAGCCATCGGTGGGCGGGCCGCGCTCGCATGAGGACGAGGGCGATCAGGGCCGCGACGGCCGGCAGATCCGCACCCAGACCGCCCGCCACCGCCGAGGGTTGCCGCCCTCCTCGGGTGTACCGCGTCGTTCCCGCTCGCTGGTACGCGTTCGCCTCATGGCGCCCTCCCTCTGGTCGGCGTCTTTTGCAACAGCGGGTCGGAAAGTACCGCCATGAAGTGGAGAGCGGTCGGGACCAGGCGAGACGCGGGGGAGTGCAGGGCTTGAGGGCTGCGCCGTCCAGGAAGTGATCAAGCGTGACCGGCGGTGAGGCGACGCTCGGCTCGAGCACCCGGTGGACGGCCTCGATGTCGTCTGATCTACGATGCTTCCTAGTAGGTCATCGGCTGCTCGCGTCGGACGATGCGCCGGTTCCCCGCCCTGGTCACAGCCCGGAGTGCGCCGTACGCGAGTCTTCTCGAATACGGGCGGGGGGTTTATGGTTCTCCGTGGGTCACGGTGAAGTGCCCGCGAATACGGATGGGGATGAGACGTCATGGATCACGCCGCGCACAGCGAGGCCGCGCACCACGGGCACGCGGGGCATCACGGCCATGAAGGGCACGCCATGGGCGGTGCGTCCTGGGGTATGGCGGCGAAGGCGACGCTGCACTGCCTGACCGGGTGTGCCATCGGTGAGATCCTCGGCATGGTGATCGGCACGGCGCTGCTGTGGGGGAACGTTCCAACGATGGCCCTGGCGATCACCCTGGCGTTCCTGTTCGGCTACTCGTTCACCCTCTTCGCGGTGCGTCGCGCGGGTCTGGGATGGAAGGACGCCGTCAAGGTGGCGCTGGCGGCCGACACCGTCTCGATCGCGGTGATGGAGGCGGTGGACAACGGCATCATCGCGTTGACCCCCGGAGCGATGGACGCCCATTTGTCCGACGCCTTGTTCTGGGGGGCGCTGCTGGGCGGGTTCGCCGTCGCGTTCGTGGTCACGACCCCGGTCAACAAGTGGATGATCGGGCGCGGCAAGGGTCATGCCGTCGTCCACGCCTACCACTGAGGACCACCGCAGGCCAGGGTGAACGGGCATGGGCGGGAGTCGTGAGGGCCTGCCTGCTCCGTCACGGCGATACCTGCCGGGGCGATGGCGTGATGCCTTCACCGAGCCGCGGAACGGTACCGGCCGGGCGTATCCGGCCGGTATCGTCCTCGCTGCTCTCTGCTCTACAGGTTCTTGAGGAGATCGCGCATCTCGGCGATCTCGGCGGTCTGCGAGGAGATGATGCCGGCGGCCAGCGTCTTGGCCGGGGGGAACCGCCCGGCGGTCCGCTCGGTCCCGGCCATCGTCACCGCGCCCTCGTGGTGCTCGATCATCATCTCCAGGAACATCGTGTCGAACGCCTTGCCCTTGGCGTTCTCCAGTTCCTGCAGGTCCTGCTCGCTCATCATGCCGTTGGTGGTGTCGCCGCCACCTCCGTGACCACCGTGGCCTCCGCCGTCGCCACCGGGAGTGGGAACGGTCGCCCCCCAGTCGGTGAGCCAGGCGGTCATCTGCTCGATCTCCGAATCCTGCGCCTTCTCGATGTCGGTGGCCAGTTGCTTGACCTCGGGGGATGACGCCCGGGTGGGGGCGAGTCGCGACATCTCGATCGCCTGCCGGTGGTGGGGGATCATGTCCTGCGCGAACGCGATGTCCTGGTCGTTGTGCTGCCCGGCCGGAGCCCGGCCGCCGGACGGCGCGGCGCTCGTCGTGGCCGAGGGGGCTCCGGTCGCGTCGCCGGAGTCGTCACCGCAGGCGGCCAGGGAGACGGCCAGGACGGGGACCACGAGCAGCGTGAATGCACGCTTCATGAGGAATTGAACCTTTCGTGTCGGCTGGAGAGGGAGTCACTGACCCATTGCTTCGAGTGACCGACCTGTCACAGCCTCAACACGACCAACCGGAAGAGGGTGGGCGCCGGCGGTGAACGTCCGCCCGCCGACCCGCCCGTCGTCGTTCTCGTCCGGGCCCGGACGGTCACGAGGGTGCGGACGCGGCGCATGACCGGCAGGAGGGCCGCCAACCCCACGATGACCAGCATGGCCAGACAGACCTCACCGCCCGGGTGATCCTGATGCGGCTCCGCCGGCTCGTCGGTGCCATGCTGTTGGGAATGCCGGGTCGTGGCCGGGTCGCCGGTTGTGTGGCCGGCGATGACGGCGGGAAACGGCGGGGCGATCCTGTCGACGGGGCTCGCGGAGGCCTGCAGGCCGTGCATCCCCAGCACGCAGAACACCAGGGCCAGGCCGAGCAGCAGACCACCGTCTGGTCTCGGCAGGCCATGTGTCCTTCGTGGCTCTGGCCGCCGCACGTGCCCCCGTTCCGACCGATGCACCGACCGCCCGGACGGTCGGGTGCTCTACTACTATTGACCATAGTAGACAGCTCTTGCGCTCGCACGGACGGGCGATCCGGATGCGGGCGTCCGACGCCGTCGTTCCCGGATTCCCCGCGAAGGGCTAGGCGATGCGGACGGCGCCCACGTAGACGCCCCAGTAGTACTGGACGAGGCTGACCACTTCGACGTTCTTGCCGGTCCTCGGGGCGTGGACCATGCGACCGCCGCCGATGTACATGCCGTTGTGGCCCAGGTCGGGGTAGAAGAAGACGATGTCCCCGGGCCGGAGCTGGTCGCGCGACACCTTGGTCCCCATGGAGTACTGAGACCCGGTGTAGTGGGGGAGTGAGATGCCGACCTTGCCGTACGCCCACAGCATCAGCCCGGAACAGTCGAAGGAGCTCGGGCCGGCGGCCCCGTACACGTAGGGCAGACCGACGCGGGTCAGCGCCGCGCGCACGGCCGCCGAAGCCTTGCCCGAGCCCGGGACGTTGATGTCCGGCGGCGACGCCCTGGGGTCGTTGTTCTTGGGGATGCGGTCGATCAGCTTCTCGATCTTGGCCTTCTTCTTGGCCAGTGCGACCTTCTTCTCCTTGATCTCGGCTTCGCGGCTGCGCGCCCTGCCGGCGGTGCGCTCGTACTGGACGCGTGCCTGGACCAGCTCCTGGAGCCGGGCGGTCTGCCGGGAGGACAGATAGGTGGAGATGGCGTCCTGGTCGAGGGCGTCCTGTGGCCTGCTCACCAGGAGCGCCATCTCCGACTGAGACCCGGGCCGCATGTAACTGGCCGCCGCCAGTGTCCCCGCCTCCCGGCGGAGCCGCCGGTACGTCGCGTCCGCCTGGCGCAAATGCCTCTCGGCCGCCTTCAGGGCGCGCTGGGCCCGGCTGAGCTGCAGCTTGATGGCGTTGTACTGCTCGGTGAGGATCTCGGCCTGGCGACCCAACTGCTCGGGGGTCGGCTGGGGCTCCGCATGGACCGGCCCGGCGATCAGGAGGGCGCCGAGCGACACGAGGACCGCCGCGCCCGCTCGTACGGGAGTGCGCTGCACGAAACCCCACCTTCCAGGTTCACCGTCAGATCACCCGAGAAGCTACTACACCTCTTAGTACTAGCCCAATTAGTTGATGGGATCCGATGCGGCGGCGGAGCGTCCGGCCCGGCCCCATGCCGTGGATCGCGTCCACCGGCACGCGGCCCGGCCACCTGCGGACCCGATGTGCTGGAGGTGGGGTCAGCGACGTGCGGAGACGTCTTGGACTTCGGCGGCGGGTTCGATGCCCGCCACCAGGTTGAACGAGCCGGTCAGGAGATCGAGCGTCACCAGGCCGACGACCTCGGAGATGACCCGGTCGCTCCGCCCGAGGTCTCGCGGCCGCTGATGTCGTCAGGGTCGATCGACGACGTTCCGCAACCGCGGCACGGACTAGGACGCTTCTTCGAGGGGGCCGAACCGGGCGCCGTTCACGGACCCGGCTGCTTCTCGGATCTGCTCTTCCGACAGGCCCCGCACTCCGCGTAGGTTCGCGTCGGTCAGATTCGCGCCATTCAGGTTCGCGTCGGTCAGGTCCGCGCCGGTCAGATCTGAGCCGGTCAGGTTCGCGCCACTCAGGTTCGCCTGACGCAGGTCCGCCTTTCGTAGCACCGCTCGGCTCACGTCCGCGTTATGCAAGTGCGCACCGGTCACGGCGGCTTCTTCCAGGAAGGCTCCGGCCAAAGTCGCGTGTATCAGCAGCGCCCCTTGGAACCGCCCCCTCGTGAGGTTCGCACCGGTCAGATTCGCGCTGTTGAGAAACGCGCCGCTTGCGTCGGCGTCGCTGAGATCGGCGCGGGTCAGGTCGGCGCCGACCAGGCTCGCCCCGCTCAGGTAGGCATCCGTGAGATATACGCCGGACAATTGGGCACCGGTCAGTTCCGCACCGTCCAGGAACGCTCGGATCAGGTTCGCGTCGGTCAGGTTCGCACCACTCAGGTCGACGGGGTCGATGTCGTGGACAACGGTGCGACGGGCGATGACGCTGAGGGCGGCCTGTAGATCGAAACGGAAACGGGTCCGAACAGGCGGGACGAGGTCACCCGCATTGGAGAACGGAAGCTGCCTGCTGTCGGTGTGGGCGTCTTCGTCGTGGGAGTGTTCGCGGACGAAGGCCGCCAGAACCGCCATGACAGTGGAGTGATCGCGTGCGGAGTCACGAGCGACCCGTTCCAGGGCGTAGACACCGCCGAGCCGGATGTCGAGCTTGTCCGAACCGAGCTGGTCGGTGGCTGCGGTGTACCTTCCGGTCACCAGTCCCTGTTCGGAGGCTTCGGCAGTCCGTTGGGCGGCATCGGCGGTGCGGCGCGCGCTTGTGGCGTTGGACGCGGTGAACCAGATCGCCAGGGCGGCCAGAATGCCGGTTCCATAGGCGACGATCCGGCCACGGGCCTTGTCCCTGGCCTCCAACGCGTCCTTCTCCTGCGCGGAGACGCCGTCGGCGAGTTGGACGCCATCGACCCCGCGCATCCACCACTCGATGCCCGGCCCCAACACCCACGAGACCGCGGCCAGCACCGCCAATCCGGCCACCACCGCCGCCGCCCACCGCACCCAGGGACGACTCACGGCGCCCCCCGAATCAGCCGTCCGCTCCGCCACAGCGGCACTCTACGGATATCAAGCGAGCCAACGACACAAATCGGCGGAACGCGCCGACTTCGCACAACCGGGCGCATTGATGAGAACACCCACCGTGATGGCGCTCATGCAGAGCTGCTTCGGCCCGTGGCACGGGGCGCGAGGGCCGCGACGACGTACACCGGTCCGGGCCGCCGACGCCGACTAGAACTGACCGGCATCCGCCTGCCCGCGGAGCCGCCCGGCCCATGCGCCTTCCGGACGCACGGGAGCGGCCCCGAACGCGCAGGCCCTCGACGGGCGCCGACGACGCGTTGGAGTAGCGGCCCGGGCAGTTCAGGTGGGCGCGTCCGAGCGGGCTGAGCCGGGCGACGTCCTCGTCGGAGACCTGGATCTGCTGGGTGCGCAGTCGGTCCACGGCCGCCGACAGGTGGCGGGAGATCCCCAGGGCGACGGCGTTGACGACCAGGCCCGTGCCGCCGGTCGGTCTTCCTGTTCATCCGGTATGCCTGCCGGATCTGGCCGTTGCCGCCGTGGCACATCCTGCGGGCTCCACGCACTCGTCGAAGTCATGGTGGCCGACCATCGGAACCCTTCGGCCTCAACCACCCGGACCTCGGGCTTCGTGACAGCCGGTCAAGCCGCACGGGCAGCTCGTGGACCCTTTACGGGCGGAGCATGAAGGTGGTGCCCGCTTCGGTCTCGCTGGTCGGGCGCCGGCCCTCGATGAGCTCGGCGCGTTCGGCCTCGACGTCTTGAGCGCCGCGGCCAGGGTGCCGGCCGGGTCGTCCCCGGCGCCGCGTCATGCACCAGCAGCCGGCCCCACCGGCCATCGCCGACGGTCACCGTCGAGTCGGTCCAGCGACCCCGGGGGAGCCCGCACAAAACCACTGAGAACGCCATACAGATACAAATGTTTTTTTGTGATCTGATCGATAGCCGCCCTGCGACCTTGATCGTTACGCTGCCTCCGCCCGTCGTGATCACCCCCGAACAGCGAGGCGAGCTTGATCGACCACTTCAGCAGAACGACGAACCCGGTGAAGAGAACGGCCAGGCGTTGCCTGGCGGCGATGGCCACGTTGGCGGTCGCCGCCACCGCCCTGACCGGAACCGCCTCTGCCGCACCGTCCGGGCCGCCCGAGCCCGCACACGAGAGACGGCTCATGAAGGTCCCCCACCAAGCGCTGAACGCGTCCCGGTCCGAGCCCGCCCTCAGCAGGGCGCCCGTCACCGGACGCAAGACCTGCTCCCCGACACCCGCGGGATCGAAGGCGCGTGCGGCCGGAGCCGTCAAGGTGTGCGTGGAGACCACACCGACGCCCGCCGGTTCCCGGGCTCAGACGACGGCCGCCGCGGCCGGCTGCGATGTCGCGGCCGGCCACTACGGCCACAACCGCCACATGTACTGCCTCAACGACCTCCGGCGCACCTACACCCTTTTGGGCACCGACGGGGCGGTCAAGGGCGTCGGGGAGATCAGCCTCAACACCCACGCCACCCTCGGGGCGCACTCCGCCTCCTGGAACGAGACGATCACCGCCACGGTCACCAGGCTGGATGAGCATGTCAACAGCCTCACCATCGCCCTGGAAGCCTCCTGCGACAACGCCTGCGCCATGATCAACAAGAACCCGTGGAGCAACACCACGACCCTCAGCGCCGTGGGGCAGAGCGTGAGCGGAACCGTCACCTACCGGGTCGCCCTGGCGGCCGGCGAGAGGTCCATGGTGACCCCCAAGGCCGTCCTCAAGCTGTACCAGGCAGGGGACGTGCCGGGCGATTTCGACCACGGCCTGTCCCTGCCCTGGCCGGCCCGCTGTGACGCGGAGTTCTCCACCGTCGGATGCGTGTTCCCCCAGACACGGCCGGCGGTGCAGATGTCCCTGGCCGCCTACGGCGCCGCAACCGTCACCTACTGGTACGCCCGGGACTACCTCAGCGATCACTGGGGAGCCCCCGACAGCCCGCTCCAGCGGCTCGCGAGCGATTCCGCGGCCACCAGGAACCGCAGGTTGACCTGTGAGGACCTCAGCAGCATCCCCTTCGTCCCGTTCGCCGACATCCCCGAAGACTCCTGCGACGAATACCCCTTCGCCCACACCTACCAGGGAGGTACGGACGGCGGCCGGTGCGCGGAGATCATCCCCAAGTTCGAGGATGGGGAGTGGTGGATCTACGTCATCATCGGCAGGGAACCGACGGGCTACGAGCCCTGCGTCCGCGGCCACGTCCCCCTCACCCAGAACAAGGCGGCCGGGGGCAAGTACGGCAACTTCGTCCAGAACGAACGCGTCCTGGACCTTGAGAAGTTCACCGTGACCATCACCCAGTAACCCCCCCGGAACACACGTCACACCCGGCGGCACCACAGACCCCGGGTGTGGCGTGCCTTCCAGGCGGCCCCCTGCGGTGTGGGCCGGCGGACGTCTCGCTCAGCGACCGGCAAGTCGCCGAGTACGAAGCCGCCGCGCCGACCGCCTACAGACCGCCGACGACATCAACCGCCGTGCATGGTGGTCTCCAGACGCCCCAGGCCGCCGACCGGGCTACGGCAAAGCGGGCGTTACAAGAGGCCGCATCCAGCGGACCCGATTGCCTTCCCTCGAATCTGACCCAGCCGCCAAGTGGCGGAGCGGTGACCGCGCACGCGGCCTCAATGCTGTGGATGTGGGGCCTGCCTCGCTTGACCGGACCGCGACGGCGAGGGCGTCGGCGCGCCTCACGGCGGTGTCGTTGCCGGCGAACGATGCAACGACATGAGGCGGCACCGGTTACGGACCTTTTTCTGGTGGGCGCGGACATTTACCGAGCGGATATTGTATTTCAAGCAGTATAGCCTTTGCCGGTATCGCGCGGATCCTGCAGCGCCCCGGCCATGCGGTCGGTCCCGGTCTCGGGCGGGGGGAGTCCGAGCCAGGAAGATACTGTGTCGATCGTCTGTTGTGGTTTGATCATGAGATCGGAAAAAGAAAGGTGCAGACTGCGGTCGGGTGGTAGTTCTCGCCTCGCTGTGTCGATGAAGAGCGACCATGCATCTTCTTCGGAGAGGTGGCGCCCGGCTCGCCGGAACGCAATGGAGTGGCGGCGCAGCGAGTCGGCGGTGGCCGCCTGATCTCGCACAATATGCAGGTAGCGCATGCGGTCTCCCCAGAGCTGTTCCAGGTGGCGGATGCGAAGGGTGTTGTACGGGGACTTCGTGAGGAAGTCTCGGAGGCCGAAAAAATGCAGGTGATCAGAGACCGTCTGAGGCAAGAGGTTCACGTCGCCGGGGCGGGGCTCGTGCAGGTCGTAGACGCGCCATCGAGGGTGGCTGTAGACCGGGTGGCTCCTGTTGTTGGTGTCTTCGGCCTCCCATGGCATCACGAGCGCCGGGATGGAACGTGTCGTGGCGTTGTCGACCGAGAGAACGGCCTCCACGTCCCTGGGGCTCAGCCGGCTGAACAGGCGGCGCCCCGGGCGTTCGAGGTTGTAGGTGGGCCACTTCCAACAACTCGCGGTGGTGAAATACGCGAAGCGTCCGTCCTTGGCCAAGAGGTTGAACAGGTGCGTGGTCCCCGACCGGGGCGCGCCGACGATGGCGATCACCGTTCTGGGGAGGATCATCGGCTGTTGACGAAGGGTGCGGCATCGGGCGTCGAGTTCGGCATCGAGGTCGATTCGCACGTTTCGGATCACGATCTCGTCTATCGCCGGAAGGGTGCCGCGTTCCTTGATGGCGGCGACGCACGCGCGCACATGGGAGACGGCGCGAGCGTCCAGCTCGAGGTCTGCGAGATAACGCTCTTCGAGTACTTCGGCGAGGGCAAAGTGTGTCGGGTCGTCGGTGAAGCGGTAACCATAGATTCGGTAGAAGGCGAGCCCGGCGCCCAACGGATCAGGGTTCCGAATGTTTTTCTTGTTCAGCGGGGACATGGGGGTGGCGGCTCCGATGGGCGGATATCCCGGCCGGTTGATCGAGTTGCCGCACGTCAACCCTTCGTGGGAGTGGTGCAGCCATCGAGTTCGTAGCCCAGTGATCGCAGTTCGCCGACCGTGCTCAGCAAACACTCATATGCCGGTCGGTGCGCGCGCATGGAGGGGAGAACGGTCGCCCTGTGAGGATGCCTCGCCAAGGACTTCCGGATCGGCTCCGTCATCAATGCGCGAGGGGATATCTCCACCACCGTGATCGGGCCGTCGGCGGCGGCCGAGAGCACCGCGCCTTGGGCCTGGACGGGGCTGACCAGCGTCTCGGCCCAATATGGCGGACCGTAGGCGCCGTTCGGCGCCGCCGCGCCATTCAGTGAGCTGAAGATGGGGCGATCCGGATTCCGGAGGGCGAGATCACCGAGTGCGCTGAAAAGGTGCCCCTGCGCGGGCTGCATCAGTGGGCAGTGGAACGGGTGATCGGGGTTGCGCATCTCCCAGCGTCCACCGTGTCGACGTACTCGATCCGTCAGCGCCGTGACCGAGTCGCGGGTGCCCGACGCCAGCGTCAGGTCCGGGCCGAGCAAGACCGAGACCCAGACGCGATCTTCCGGTGTGATGAGGGATGCGACATCCTGGGCGGGCAGGGCGACCGCCACGCTGCAACCGAGGCCGCGTGCGGTGGCCACCGCGCGTCCGCGGCTGAGGGCCACCCGCAGGGCGGTTTCCAGATCGAACACCCTTGCGGCATACGCGGCGGCGATCTCGCCCACGCTCATTCCCGCGACCATGTCGGGCTCCAAGCCCCAGGCCCTCCACACCTCCGTCAGTGCCGCTTGCATGCAGAACAGGGCGGGCTGCGCGATGGCCGGATCCGCCAGCCGGGAAACGTCCTTGCCCGCGGACAACTCCGCGATGAGGGACCACCCGGCCGCCTCGGACATCTCGGCCATGAGCCGCTCGCAACGCTGTAGGAAGCTGGCCGCGGTCGGTTCGGCCAGCAGGCTCCGGCCCATGCCGGGCCACGTCGAGCCGATACCGCCGTAGGCGAACAAGACCTGGGCCCGGTCCCGACGAGACGCCCGCCCGCCCGGCCGGTCCGGCGATGGCGCGTGACTCATCTGAGCATCCATGGGTCTCGGTGATCGCGTGCACACTCGTGTCCGCCGGCGGTCCGGCACCCTGCGCACCGGGCACCGGACCACCGGCGATCTCGACGGCCGGGTCTCACGGCCACCGCCGGCCGCCAGTCTCCCCGAACGCGATCGATCGCGGCCGAGGATCCCCACCGTCCGGATCGATCCCGCAGAGAACCCCTCACCCGTCCTATCCGTCCTTGACGGTGACGCACGTCGTCGGGCTCAGGACCGCGATCTGGCTGCCGCAGACGTTGCTCTGGCCGGTGGCGCTACGGCTGTTGAGCAGCAGCCCACCGGTTTGATCACCGCCCTTGCCCGAGCCCCCGTCATTGATGGTGAAGCACTTGGCCGTGCTCGCGATGGAGACCTGATTGCCGCAGTTGTTGCTCTGGCCGGTCGCGCTGCGGCTGTTGAGCAGCAGCCCGCCGAGTTCATCGGTGATGTCGGCGTGGGCCGTGGCGGCACCGACGGGGATCGCCGCGATGGCGCCCGCGGCACCCACGAGCACGGCGATCTTGCGTACTGTTCGCATCTCACTCCTCTTTGGCCTGATGAGCGATTCGGTCCCTTCCGAGCACGCCCACGTTGGTCCGGGCATGCCGGTCAGGGCATCCGGCCGTGCCCCGTTGCGCCGGTCGGACACTGACCCTGATCAGGGCCTCTGTCATGGGAGGGACCGCCCGAGGGGATGTGGCGAGGCACGTCGGACCCAAGCCACTGTAACAGAGAGTTAAAGAACGCCTACATGGAGTTGCCATCCGGATTGGTGGCGTCATGTCCGGGCGCGCGACGGCGGCGTCGCTTTGCGACTGCCGTGAGCACCACTGGAACGTCATCGCGGCGGCCGTACACCCGTGGACGCGGTCGGCCGCCGCGGCAGCGCTCCGGCGCGGGCCGAAGCCGTAGGCGCCGCGCCCCTTCGGTGAACGCGGCACGCGCCTGATCGTCCGGCTGGTCGACAACGGCACCGCGCAGCCTGCCGGCCCTGCTGACCGACCAGCGCAGCAGGGGGAGCCGGTGCAGCGGCCGGCGTTGCAGGGACTCCGCGGCGATGCGGGTGGTGCTCTGGTCGTGGAAGCCGAGCGGGCGAACGATGACCGGCGGAGGGCGGCGGGGCGGACCTTGCCGGTCATGTAGCCGTGTTGGCGGAGCTGTTCGCGTAGGTGCCGGGGTTGAGGGATCGCCGGCGCGCCCTGAGATCCGACCCGTTCACGCCGACCGTCCGGGACCGCCACGCGGGACTCGGCGCCATCCGCCGAGACGCTCGTCACCGCGATCACCGGCCTCGGCCGGCTGGAGAGCCTGCTCCCGCCGCCATCGCCACGTGGGACGGGGACTCCTGTGACGCTCTGGAAGGGGCTCGGGAGGCACCCGCCACGGCCCCGCCGGGAAGCCCCGGCCCCCTGGCCGGCGCGGGCCGCCCCGGGGGACGCGGCCGGATCCCGATCGACTTGGCGTGTTCGACTGCAGGGGCCGGACGTCAACCGGTTGAATGCATGCCGTGATTCGAGCGAATGAGTGGTACGAATCGGGGACGCTTTGGAGCGCGGCGGGCGCGGTGGCGGCTGTGGCGACCGTCGTTCTGGGCGTATTAATGTATCGCGCGCAGTTTCCCAAGCGGCGGTTGATGTATTGGCGGCGTTCGGTGACGCCGCTGCTGACTGCGCCGGCCGGGGTTCGCGGTGATGTGGAACTGCGGCATAAGGGCCGAGTGCTGGAGCGCCCTTACGCGGTCGACGTGATCCTTGCCGGGCGCGGGCGCCGGGACGTGCCCAGCAGCGCCTTCGACGGAGGCCCGCTGCGGCTGGATGTCGGCGCTCCCATCGTGGAGGTCCTCCAGGTGATCGACGATCCGAAGTGCTCCACTCCAACGCCGCGCGTGCGCGTCGACGGCTCGGCGTTGCTGGTGGGGCCGGATCTGATCGGCCGCCGTCAACGGATCGTCTTCTCCCTGCTGGTGGAGGACAGGCCGACGCTGACCTGCCGATCACCGTTGATCGACGTTCCAGTGGGCAAGGGTCCCCCGGGGCTCCCGAGGGGTCCTGTGGGAATGGTCCTCTTCGCGATCGGTGGGGCGGCGGGGACCACTCCCTTCTTCATTCTCGGCCTTGAAGAACCTGAGAGGTCGTGGCTCCCTTCCGCGGTGATGCTCGCCGGCGTGACGTTCGCCCTCATCTCCTTCGGTTTCGCCTTCGCCGCCAACCGCGTGGTGAACGAGCTCGAGAACTAGCGTCGCCGACCTTCCCTCGGCCATGGAACCGCGTTGAGGCACGGCCCTAACGGCGGCGACGACCGCCAGCAGGCCCGCGAACAATGGGACTCCGGCGACGACTTCTTCGCCCTCGACCACGGCGTCGAGGTCATCGAGTTCGAAGGCTCCGAACTCGGCAGGGGCCGGTGCTCGGCGTTTCACTCGAACTCTCCGGTCACTGGAGCGCGCCGTTGCGTCTGCCCTCGTCGAGCAACGCCCGTACCAGGGCGGACCCTAGTCCTGGCGCCACGAACCAAAGGGGCTCGGCCGAGCGGTTCCGGGAAATCTCGATGCGGTGGAATCCCGCGACGAAATCCACCGCTGTCAACTGCTGCACTCCAGTGACCTCGCTCCACGCCACGGAGTCACGTATCCGGCCGAACCGGTCGGTGACGGCCACGCCGTGCGCGCACAGGTAGCACCTGTTCACGCCGAGTCGGGCGGTCAGCCGGCGCCATCCGAACGTCAGGGCGTACACGGCGGCCACCAGAGCCGTCATGACGGTGGCCTTGACGATGAATTCATCAGGGTCGATGACGGCGGCGACGAGCAGGACGATCCAGAGCACCACCAGGCATTCCCGCAGCACCAGCGCCATGGAGCCCATGACCGGGCCGATGACGCCGTGATCGCCGCGGATCTCGCCGAGGCCCAGACCGGCCACTCCCTTCCGCACCCTTGCCCCCTCGACTCCACGTTCGATCCGAGCCCGTGACCCGGCCGGTAGGTGTGTACGGCCCTCTCATGGTGGACGACGAGCGAAATCCACCCCACACCACAGAACGCATGCGAACCATGGCGCCGTGTTCGTCGCCACCGAACAGAAACACGGACACCGCGTCGCCGTCCATGCCCGGCGCGGCCGGTCTGGACGGCGGTGCGGTGTCGCGCGACCTGAAGGCCGCCCGGCCGCCGGCACGCCGGCCGTGACGCAGCCGCGTCGAACGGCCGTGAAGACGCAGGTGGGAACGTTCCATGTGCGAGGTCTGCCGGACCTGTCCTACCGTCTTCGGCAGCGGGCCCGCGTCCATCGTTCGTTTCCACACAATGAGGTTCTCCATGACCATCCTCGTTACCGGAGCGACCGGCACCGTGGGCAGGCACGTGGTCGATCGACTCCTCGCGGCCGGGCGGCCCGTCCGGGCGCTCACCCGCAACCCGCAGACCGCGGGACTGCCCGAGGGCGTCGACGTCGTGCAGGGTGACCTGAACCGTCCGGGCGACCTGTCGTTCGACGGGGTACGGGGCGTGTACCTCGTCCCCGGCATCTTCGATCCCGAGCACGCGACCGACCTCGCGGAAGACCTCGTCGGCCGCGCCGTGGCGGCCGGGGTCGGCCGGATCGTGTCCCTGACCAGCTCCGGCGTCACGACCGGGCGGGCCGGCTTCTACGAGGTGCTGCACGCGGTGGAACAGGTCGTCGAGAAGTCCGGAGCGGCCTGGACCCACGTGCGGCCCGGCGAGTTCGCCATCAACAAGCTCGACTTCTGGGGCGAGTCCATCCGCACGGAGGGCGTGGTCCGCAACGCCTACCCCGACGGCGTCGGCGTGCCGATCCACGAGGCCGACATCGCCGAGGTCGCGGCGATCGCCCTGCTGCGGGACGGCCATGCGGGCCGGGCCTACGACCTGACCGGCCCGGAGGCGCTCACCCACCGACAGCAGGCGGAGGCGATCGGCACCGGGCTCGGCCGCACGATCGCCTTTGAGGGACTGACGTACGGGCGGGCCCGCCGGGCCTACATCGAGGCCGGGCTCCCGATGGAGATCGCCGAGTTCATCCTGGGCTACCAGGCCGAGTACGCCGAGGAGCCCCCGTCGGTCTCGCCCACGTTCGAGCAGTTGACCGGGAGGAAGGGCCGCACCCTCGCGCAGTGGGCGACCGACCACGCCGCCGAGCTGGCCCCGACCGCCTGACCGGCGACGGCGACAGGCGGGGCGGTGCTGCGAGGCCCCGGCCCGCCGCACCGGCCCGCCCGCAGGCGGCGCCGGATCCGGCCGGTATCGCCGACGGCCGGATGAAGACCTGACCCACGTTCGAGATCGCATAGATCACGTCGTTCTCGATGTTCGTGCGGCCCTCTGGGACGCCGGAATCACACCGGCGACCGCCCGACCCGCGAACACGGCTCCTTCATCAACACCGGCCCGTCACTCCCTTACCCGCCTGGCGGCACGTCCCGTGTCCACCAGACCGTCACTGCGTCCCGAGCCGGCACGCATGGGCTTGAGAGGAACGTTCGGAGCAAGTGACTTGATCGGGCCTGGGTGAGGGGCCCCGCCAACTGCTGCACAAGTCACTCGTCAGGCTCGGAATGGATACGGGGGAGGGGTAGTTGATCGCGGGCGTTGCCAGGCAGGCGACGGGATGGATCGGGGAGGCGTCGTGTCGCATGTGATTCGCCGGCCGGGGATCGTGTCCGGCACTCGGATGGCGGTGTTCCTCGCCCTGGTGCATGCCGTCAACGACGTCATGACCGCGATGCTGGGAGCCCTGCTGCCCACGCTGCAGGTGCGGTTCGCCGCCGGTACCGCGACCCTCGCGGTGCTCGTGGCCGCCTTCAACATCAGCTCGTCGGTCACCCAACCCTTTCTCGGCGCCCTCGCCGACCGGGTCGGCCCACGCCAGGTGGCCGCGGCCGGTGTCGCCGTGGCGGCGGTGGCGCTGAGCCTGATCGGTGTGGCGGACGGCATCGTCCTGGTGATCGGGCTGCTCGCGATCGGCGGGATCGGGTCGGCTGCTCTGCACCCGGTGTCGACCAGCATCGTCGGTGGTCCGACCGTCAAGAATCCCGGTTTCGCGGTCGGGTTGTTCACCGCCGGCGGGATGGCGGGCTTCGCGGCCGGTCCTCTCCTGATCCTCTTCCTGGTCGCCGGCCACGGTACGGGTGTCACCCCGTGGTTGATGCTGCCCGGGATCGCCCTCGCGCTCGGCATGCTCGCCCTGTTGCCCGACTGGGAGCCGCACCGTCCGGCACGGCCGAGCCGGCTGATCGACCGCCGTGCGTTCGCGGGCCCGATCGGATGGCTCACCGTCTCGGCGACACTGACCAGCGTCGCGTTCCTCACCTTCACCAGCGCCGTCCCGCTCTGGCTCGTCGCCGACCACGGCCTGGCCACCGACGCCCCGCTGCTCGGCTGGATCCTCGGGGCCTTCTCACTGGCCGCCGGGCTGGGCGCCGTACTGGGCGGAGCCGTGGCGCCCCGCCTCGGGTACGCACGCACGGCAGCCGTCTCCCTCGGAGCCGCGGTGCTGCCCCTGATGACCGCGCTGATCCTGGAACCCGGACCCGGCATGGTCATCACCGCGACCGCCGCCGGGGCCCTCATCTACGCCGGTCAGCCCCTGCTCATCGTCGCCGCCCAGAACGCCGCGCCCCAGGCTCCGGCCGCAGCCGCCGGAGTCGTGATCGGCATCGGGAACGGCGTCGCCGGCCTGCTCTACGTCCCCATCGGCGTACTGCAGAACGCCCTGGGGCTCACACCGACCATCGCCCTGACCTTCCTCCTGCCGATCCCGGCCGCGCTGATCGCCCACCGCACGCTCCGGGCGACGGGCTGAATCTTCCGCAGGCGACAGGGGTGAGCGGGCCGGATGTCGGCCTTGGGTTGCCGAGGGGTTCGGGAGCCGTTCCCCGATACGGGGGTTCAGTCTCGGGACGCCTCGACGAGCTTGGCGAAGTCGGGGGCGTAGACCGCCATCCAGTGCGGGTGCAGCCGGTAGTAGACCACTTCCTTGTCCCAGTCGAAGAGGTCGTCGCCGTAGAAGTCCTTGAAGTACGCGAGCAGGTCCGGCCAGTCCTCGGCCGGGTCGCCGTCCTCGGGGTTGAGGATCTCGACCGTGCCGTGTGTGAACACGCCCAGGTCCTCACCGCGCATGTGGGCGACGCTGACGGCGGGGCGCGCCGCCAGGTGGCGGGCCTTGGCGGCGTTGCGGGCCGTGCCGAAGTGCCACTTGCCGTGAAGGAAGTGCCCGTCCACGCCGCTGATCCGAGGTTCGCCCTTCGCGGTCACGGTCGACAGGGCGAGGGTGCACATACCGACGAGGACCTGCGTGAGCTGTCCTGCGGTCAGGGTTCTTTCGGTGTTGATGATCGAGCGGAGATGCGAGGTCGAACGAGAGAGGGAGGCGTCCAGGAGGGTCTGCAGCTCATGGAGCTCTTCTACCGTTTCGCGCATGGCGGTCCTTGTCCATCCGTGGTCTGGGGCCGACGTCGACGCCGACCGTGAAGCCATGATCGTCCAAAAGCCTGACACCTTATGTCATGTTTCTTCGGCCGTCTTGGGGCGTACACGCACCCGGTGCGCGGGTCGACGGCGACCGGCTCATGGGAGCAGGGGCCCATCGCGGTGATCGGCCGGGACGCCCCAGGCTGCCCCGGGCCCCTCGTGGACGTGCTTCCGCTTCCACCCCTGCCTGGGCCCCGCAGTGGTCTCCTCGCAGGTCAGCCTGCCCCGCGCGCCGTACATGATGCCTCCGGCGCAACTGACGATCGTGCCGCTCAGGCTCACGGAGTCCTCCAGCACCCGGCCGGAGCGGGGGCGACGTCCAGCGTGCTGGTGCCCGCGACGCCGAGCTCGGCCGACCGCTGACGGTGACGCCGGTGCGCGGCGGGGCCTGCCGTACGGTTGCCAGGCCCCGTTCCCGGCGTGTTTCAGCGGCCGTCCGTCGTGTGGTGCGAGATCCGCGGGTCGGCCGATCGTGTGCTGGAGAGCAGCCGGGTGATGGCGGCCACGGTGCCGCGTGCGTCGCGGCCCGCGCCGATCAGCGTCGCCGACCCCGGGCCGGTCCAGTCGCCGTAACCGAGCAGGAACAGCCGCGGCTCGGCGACCGACTGCGTGCCGTTCACCGCGATCGTCCCGTCCCCCTCGCGCAGCCCGAGCGGGGTCAGGTGACGCAGCGCGGGTCGGAAACCGGTGCACCAGATGATGGCGTCGCAGGCCAGACGCGTTCCGTCGTCCCACGCCACACCTTCCGCGGTGAGGCGGGAGAACAGGGGACGGGCCGCGAGCAGCCCACGATCGCGGGCCGCCCGCACTGGCGGCACGACCACGATGTCGCCCAGCCCGCCGACACCCCCGGTATCGACCTCGCCCGACAGCAGGGCCTGCCTCCGCCGAGTCGCCACCTCGAACAGCGCCCGGCCGTCCACGTCATCAGGCAGGAACCGCGGAGGCCGCCGCGTCACCCACGTCGTGTCCGCGTGGCCGGCCAGATCGGCGACGATCTGCGCCGCCGAGTTCCCGCCGCCCACCACCACGACCCGCAGCCCTCCGAACGGCTCCGGGTGTCGGTACCGGGCCGCATGCAACTGCCGGCCACGAAAGGCGGCCCGTCCCGGATGGTGCGGCAGATACGGCTGCCACCAGGTCCCCGTCGCACTGACCACACAACGGGCCCGCCACATCCCGCGGTCGGTCTCCACCCGCAGCGCGTCCGGCTCGGCGCGCACCGCCTCGACCCGCACCGGACGACGCACCGGCAGGTCGTATCGCTCCTCGTAGGAGGCCAGATACCGCGCGACATGCCGCTTACCGGGATAGCCCTCGACCCTGGGCATCGGCCGCCCCGGCAAAGAGCTGTGCTGTGCCGGAGAGAACAACCGCAGCGACTCCCACATATGCGGCCACGCCCCACCCGGCACCTCCTGAGCATCCAGGATCTCGAAGCCGAGCCCCGCACGCCGCAGGTAGAACCCCGCCGCCAAGCCGGCCTGACCCCCACCGACCACGACGACGTCCAACAACCCACCGGAATCGGCAGTAGCGCTTTGACTCGTCACGCGGTCCGTCCTCCGGCAGGTGTCCGAGGGTCGCAGTCGAGTGTGCCATTCTCGGCCCTCACGTGGCGGCGACCGCCGCCCGGCGGATCGGCTCCGCCGCGTCGACCGATCACCGCCGAGTCGGGGGACGGGCGCTGTGGACGTTGCGCGGCTCGGCAGCCGTGTTACCTCACCTGGAGGTGCGTTCGTAGGGGCGGTGAGCCGGTCGGCCGGTGTGGCGGGAGCGGGACAGCGCACGGTAGCCGAGGGCCATGGCGATCAGGCCCAGGGGGATGGCCGCGATGGCTCCGACGATCCCGTTGCCGGTGCCGGGGCCACCGCTGGAGGTGGCCAGATGCAGGATCGCGAGGGCCGTTGCCGCCACTCCCACGGCGAGGGCCGACATCGCGCCGACGCGGCCGACATGGCCGGTGCGGGCCGAGGTCGGCCAGCCGATGGCCACGCCGAGGAGGCCCATTCCGAGGGCGAGGTTCGCCCCGGTCCGCCCGTCGCCGATGACTCCGCCCTCGGCGGCCGCCATGAGGGTCTGTGATGCGCTCATGTTCCTCTTCCCTTCGTTCAAGGTGGTCCGAGCATGACCGCCGACCACATCGCCGGGCATCTGGCGAACGCAGACCTTTCGCGCTGCCGCCGATGCCGCAATCGCGTACCGCGGACGCGGCAGGCGGCCGGCGCGGGTACCGCGGGCGCGGCAGGCGAGGGCTCGTCCACCGGCGGGATTCGTCCGTTGTGGCATCGGGCTAAGGTGCCCGCATGGACATTGGGCGGTCCCGTGTTCCGGCCGGGATCGGAGACTGGGCGGTGGCCGTCGCCGTGGCGGCGCTGCTGCTGACCACCGGGCTGTCCGGGGAGCACCCGGACGGGAACCGCGAGATGCTCGGCATCGCGCTGCTGGCGGCCGGGGGCCTGGTGCTGGCCCTGCGCCGGCGGGCTCCGCTCCTTGTCCTGGCCGTCACCGGGCTGTGCGCCGTGGGTCACCAGGCGGCCGGTTTCGAGGTGCTCGCCGTCTCGTATCTCGTCGCGGTGTACGGCGCCGTGCGGGCCGGGCACCGCGTCCTCACGGTGGCGGCATCCGCGACCCTGCTGGTCGCCATCCAGCTCTCGGCCCTCGTCTTTCACGACGGCGCCGTGCGCGCGGCCGTCGAAGAGGCGCGCAACGTTCTCGAACTGGCCTGGCTGATCGCCGCCTTCGCCGCCGGTGAGGCGGTGCGCCAAGCCGAGCGGCGCGCGGACGAGGCCGAACGCACCCGGGAGGAGACCGCGCGGCGCCGCGCCGATGAGGAGCGGCTGCGCATCGCGCGGGAACTGCACGATTCCCTCACCCACCAGATCTCGGTGATCAAGGTGCAGGCGGAGGCGGCCGTCCACGTGGCCCGCCGGCGAGGTGAGCCGGTGCCGGAGTCGCTGCTGGCGATCCGGGAGGCCGGCCAGGAGGCGACCCGGGAACTGCGCGCCACCCTGGAGGCGCTGCGCGACGACGACAGGACCCCGCCCTGCGGGCTCGACGACGTCCCGGAGCTGGTGAAGCGGTTCCAGATGACCGGCCTGGACACGACGCTGACGTTCGACGGGCCTCGAGAGGACGTGCCAGCCGCGGTGGGCCGGACCGCCTACCGGATCGTGCAGGAGGCGCTGACCAACATCGCCCGCCACTCCGCCGCGGCGACCGCGTCCGTCCGCATCGACTCCCGTCCCGACGCCCTCGCCATCCGCGTCGACGACGACGGCGACGCCACGCCGGACGACAGCCCGACACCCGGACTGGGGCTGCTCGGTATGCGCGAACGCGTCACCGCCCTCGGCGGCCGGCTGCGCGCCGAACCGCGCCGCGAAGGCGGCTTCACCGTCCAGGCCGAACTCCCCGTGAAGGGGGCCTCGTGATCCGCGTCCTGCTGGTCGACGACCAGCCGCTCATCCGCAGCGGGTTCCGTGCGCTCCTCGGCATCGAGGACGACATCGAGGTGGTGGCCGAGGCCGCCGACGGCGCGGAGGGCCTGGCGCTCGTTCGAGAGCACCGGCCCGACGTCGTGCTCATCGACATCCAGATGCCGGTCGTCGACGGCATCGAGGCCACCCGGCGCATCGCCGCCGACCCGGAGCTGGCCCGGGTCCACGTCGTGATCCTCACCAACTACGGCATGGACGAGTACGTCCTCGAAGCCCTGCGCGCCGGGGCCGCCGGATTCCTGGTCAAGGACATCGTGGCGGAAGACCTTCTGCACGCCGTACGCGTCGCCGCCCGCGGCGACGCCCTGCTCGCCCCCTCCATCACCCGCAGACTGATCGACCGGTACGTCACCCAGACGCCCCCCATCGGCACCGGCCCCGGACTGGACGAGCTGACCGGCCGCGAGCGGGAGGCCGTCGCCCTGGTCGCCCGCGGCCTGTCCAACGACGAGATCGCCCGCCACATGGTCATCAGCCCGCTCACCGCCAAGACCCACATCAACCGGGCCATGACCAAGCTCCACGCCCGCGACCGCGCCCAACTCGTGGTCCTCGCCTACGAGAGCGGCCTGGTCGTCCCCCGCGATCTCTGACGTCGTACGCACCCGGCGGCGCCGCTTCGGCGTTGGCCTCGACGCAGGGGAGCGTGACCAAGTCCTCGCGACCCCGCGGGGCCCGTGCGTCGTTGGGGACGCCGCCCGCGGTCGTTCGTCCGTGGGAAGGCGCCGGCGGCGGCCGTGGTGGCCGCCGCCGGCTCGGATGAACGGTTCGTCGCGGATCTCACGCGTTGGCGTGTTCGGTTTCGCCGGAGTAGCCGTGGACCTGGCCGGTGGCGAAGCCGAGCCCGGCGGGTTCGCGGAGGTCGATGGTCACGGGCTCGGCGGGAGCGGCGCCGCAGCACGAGGAGGCCTCCACGGCGATCTGCGCGTCGTCGGCGGGCGCATCGGTGGAGCACACGCCGGTCTCGGGCAGGTCGAGCTGGACCGTGTCGGCGGCCTCCCGGTCACCGGCCAGGGCGGCGACGATGGAACGGACCTGCTCGTACCCCGTGGCCAGGAGGAACGTGGGAGCACGGCCGTAGCTCTTCATCCCGGCGAGGTAGAACCCCTTCTCGGGGTGGGCGAGCTCGCGTTCGCCGTGCGGGGGGACGGTGCCGCAACTGTGGAAGTTGGGGTCGATCATCGGGGCGAGCTTGATCGGGGCCTCGGTGGCGGGGTCGAGCTCGAGGCGGACCTCGCGCAGCATGTCCAAGTCCGGGCGGAAGCCGGTGGCGCCCACCACGGTGTCGGCGGACAGGGTGCGTTCGCCGTCCGGGGTCGTGCCCACCACCTGAAGGGCGCCGCCGGCGGTGGCGAGGCGGGTGATGGTGAAGCCGCGGATCAGTTCGATGGTGCCGGCCTCGACGGCGTGCCTGAGACGGGTGCCGAGGGCGCTGCGGGCGGGGAGGCCGTCGGCGTCGCCGCCGCCGTACAGACGGGTGACCGAAGCCGAGCGGACCGCCCAGGTGATGCGGGTGCCGGGGGCGCCGGCGGCGAGTTCGGCGAGGTCGAGCAGGGTGTTGGCGGCCGAATGGCCCATGCCGACGACCAGGATGTGGCGTCCGGCGAACCGGTCCCGGTCACGGCCCAGGACGTCGGGCAACGGGCCGGCCAGGTGGGGAGCGGCCCGGTCCTCGCCGGGCGCGGGCAGGCCGGAGTGGCCGAGGGGGTTGGTGCGACCCCACGTTCCGGAGGCGTCGATCACCGCGCGGGCGCGCAGGTCCCGCACGGTCCCGTCGGCCGCGACGGTGCGCACCAGCAGCGGGTGGTCGTCACGATCGACGGTGCGGGTGACGTCGACGCCGTCACGGGTGACGGCGACGACCCGGGTGCCGGTGCGGATCTGCGAGGCCAGCGCGGGCACCTTCGCGAGCGGTGCCAGGTAGTCGCGGACGAGTTCGGCGCCGGTCGGGAGCCTGTCGGCCGGCGGTGCGCTCCAACCCGTGGGCTCGAGCAGTCGGCGGGCGGCGGCGTCGGTGTCGTACCGCCACGGAGAGAACAGCCGCACATGACCCCACTCGGCGATCGCGGCCCCCACCTGCTGCCCGGCCTCCAGGACGAGGAAGTCCAGACCGCGTTCGGCCAGGTGCGCGGCGGCGGCCAGCCCGACCGGACCCGCCCCGATCACCACGACCGGCAGGGCCTGGTCGGAGGCGTCGTCGACACAGCCGCAGCCCGCCTCGGTCTTGGCCTGCCGGACGGTGGTCGTCGCGTCGACGGACTGCTCGCCGGAGGTGCAGCAGGCGCTCACCCCGCAGCACGAGGCGGCGGTTCCGTCGGCGTGCTCGTGGGGGACGTTGTCACTCATCGTTGCTCCTTCAGGGTCGGAAGGGCTCGGTGGAACGGTCGAGGGCGGAGACCACGGACACGAGCGCCGGACGGTGGTCGCCGCGACCTCCTTGCTTCGATCGCTGTCGAATCAACTCCAGCTTGCCCTACTGCATCGATTTACGTCAAATTAGATGTATGTCTAAATCTGAGTCGGACGCCGCGACCTGCTGTGCCCCGCTGAACGGCCCTCCGATGGCGGAGGACGAGGCGGTGGAACTGGCCGCGGTGTTCAAGGCGCTCGCCGACCCGGTGCGGCTGCGTCTGCTGAACCTGATCGCGTCGGCCGCGGGCGGAGAGGCGTGCGTGTGCGACCTCACGGGGCCGTTCGAGGTGTCCGCGCCGACCATCTCGCACCATCTGAAGGTGTTGCGCCAGGCCGGGCTGATCAAGGGTGAACGGCGCGGGACCTGGGTGTACTACCGGCTCGTGCCCGAGGCGCTGACCCGCATGTCGGGGCTGCTCGCGCTGCCCGTGCCCGCCTGAACGCCTTCACGATGCCCGGCTCACGACACGGGCGTCGTCGCCCACGCCGTGCGGTGTGGCGAGGCGGTGCCAGGCCCGGGCGGGCCGTCGAGACGCCATCGTGATGGCGAGGACGCCCTTGCTCGTCCAGGGCTCCGTTCCAGGCCGGCCCGGGCGGGCCACGGATGCAGGTCGCGTTCCACCACGCGCCGAGGGGGCGAGCCGGGAACAGGGCCTGCGTTCGGGCCGTCAGGGCGCCGCTCCCGGCGAACGCGCTCAGCCGCAGGTGGCGGGACCGTTGCCCGAGGAGGTCGGTTCGGCCGCGGACGGGGCCGGCTGCAGATATTGGCGCACGTAGGGCGCCGGGCCTCGGCGGTCGAGATGGGCGCTGAGGCGTCGGCTGCGGACCGCCAGCGCGCGAACGAGCAGGTCGAGCAGCGCCTGACCCGGTGCGGTGTCACCGGTGTCGCCGCGCCACCGCCATTCCCGCCTCTCGGAGTCGTCCGGGTGGGAGGGGCGCAGCTCGGTGCCCTCGGCGCGGATGGTCGGCGACGCGACGATCTCGTGGTCCAAGGCCTCGCCCCAGGTGGCGACGACGCGGTGGGTCACGTCGACGTCGATGCCCAGCGATCGGGCCAGGGGCCGTACCCGGGCGACCATGTGCCGCAGAGTCGTGAGGGTTTCATCGCACGAGCCGCAGGAGTCGTCGCCGTCCATGGCGACGGTCCAGTACTCCACCGTCAGCCGTGCCTCCGGCGGGCCGCCGGGCGGGGCGTCCTCCCGAGGGCCCGGAGCCGTGCCCGGCAGGTGGTCGCGGACGGAGGTCGGGGCCTCGGTGGACCCGGTGATCGAGGTCATGGCGGTCCTTCCAGATCGAGGGAAGATCGGGAGCCGGTGGGCTCGAAGTCCTCGCGCGCGCGTTCCAGGGCGTCGGCGATGCCGCGCAGGGCCTCGGCGAGGGAGTCGAACTGGATCTCGTACAGCACGTTGCGGCCGCTCTTGGTCGCCCTCAGCACTCCGGCCGCCCGCAGGAGGGTCAGATGCCGGGACACCACCGACAGGTCCACGTCCAGGCAGTCCGCCAGCTCGGACACCGAGCAGGCGCGACATCGCTCGGCGATCAGATCCAGCAGGCGCACCCGCGTCGGGTCGCCCAGGGCGCGGAACAGTTGGTGCGACAGCACCGCACCGAGATGACCGGTCGTCAAATCCTTGCTCACTTGCGCAAGTGTGCAAGCTTTGGGGGCGGCCGTCAACCCTGCCCTGAGACCGTCGCCGGTCGGGAGGTCAGGCCCGACATCGGCCGTTGACACCTGCGAATGCTGTTGATAGTAATGAGTCATGTTCAATGATCAAGGGTTGGACGACCCTTGATCCGGCGACTCGGTCGAGTGGCGCCGGAGCCCAACGGGCGAACCTCCCGGGCCGCCATTCGTGTGGGTCCGACTCCACGGACGGGAGAACGGAACATGGCGGGATTCCTCAAAAAGGTCTTGGGTGGCGAGTCCAAGCAGGAGCTGGACAGTTGCTGCGGTTCGGTCAGCGTGGTCCCTGAGGACGAGGTGACCGAGACCGAGACGGCGCAGGAGCGAGCGGAAGCGAAGCCGGTCGAGCCCGGAGCGCGCGCCGACCGCTAGAACACGGACCACAACGCTTGTTCGTTGAGTGGAAGTCATTGTGGTCACCCGTCGGTGCGGGCTCTGCGGGGACGAATTCCGCGCGCCCCGCATCGAGAGCATTCCCGGAACCCGGTCATGGGGCAGTCGATCTGACCTGCTGGAATGTCCGCCCGACACCCGCGTCCCGTGTCGCGCTCACTCCCTGGCATGTTGGCGGATCGCACTCTCATCGGACATGCGCAATGACATGGTGTGCATCGGAATCCGCGATTCGCGCAACGCGCGGCTTCGGCGCAAAAGAATTGTCGGCGACCCGGACAAGGCGGCGTTCGACACCGGGCACGACGCCCACGAGATCATCCATTGCATGGAGGGTGACTTTCGCCCGAAGTGGGGCGACCCGGCCGCGCCCGAGGAGGTCTTCCTGACGCAGGGGAGCGGCTTCCACATCGCGCCGGGCGTGCCGCACACCCTGACCACGGCGAGGGGCTCTGGGCCGGGCAAGGTGATCTCCGTCAACCTCTGACCCGATTCGGACGCCGGCGTCCTCGCCCCGCTCGTCCGAGGGGTCGTGTCCGGTGCCTGCTCGGAGCCTACGGCCGGGCGTTCGGGAATGGGTCGTCGAGCATCGTATTCTCCATGGTCCGTTTTCAGACTTGGATGGGCCGTCAACGTTGTATGACATGACGGTGTTCCGGGTGACGCGGGCGTATTTCGGTGTGCCGTCGAACGAAGGTCTATCGACGACGGAGCACGGTGGCGGTGTCGGTCCTCAATGCCCGATGTCGTGGCATGACGACGGCTCTGCGGCTCTGAGAGTTACAGGCGACCGATTTATGGCGAGACCATAATGGCGGATGTCTGCTGATGGCATCCGTCCGTCGGTAGGTGCTGTGCTAAGAGAGTTCGAGGGTATCGGGCAAAGCACGTACTTCGGGACACCGGCATCCATCCATCGTCGTCGATCATGCAAGTTGCACTTTCCTGTGGAATTCGGGCCAGGTCGATCGGATATTCGGTCACTCCTCGGCCGTCCGGCCCTGGATCCGGCCTTCTGCATGGCCCGCTACAGCCGGTCTGACCAGGCAGGATGTAGACATCGTCGTCATTCGGGGCCGGCAACTCTTTGATCTCGCCCGGCGATCGTCTGGACGTCGCCGCCGCAATCGCGTATTAATTTTCATTAGTCGCATACCGCTGCGGCGAAGGTTTCCATGTGGCGTGAGTCGGCTGCCCGGGGCGCACGGCGAGAACGCCACCTGGGCGGCGCGGCTGTGCAGTACGGCCAAGCCGCACCGCGACGGTCTCGCGGAGTGAAACCACTCATTGAAGGCGGCTCGTGCACAAGTGCGGGTCTTCAGGAGGAGGTGCATCCGGCAGTGGTGGAGCGTCCCGGATCCGGTGCCGCCTCATCCCGGACGCCGCGACCGAACAGGGCGACGGCAAGGGAAGAACGGCAGTGGCCGGCCGGTAATTCGATCATCGAATATGGGAGGCGAACAACATGACGCACCGGGACCATCATGGGCCTTCGCGCGGATCGACGCGCGACGCCTCCGTCATGCCGGGCCCCCGGCCGGCAGCGGATGACACCGCCGCCGACGTCGGGCCCGGTCCGCGAGGAGTGCTCCGCACGTTCCCGCAGAGCACGAGCCCCGTCCCGGGTGTGCACGGTCCGTCCAAGGCGGCCCGGGAGCTCGACGCGGCTCGCCACTTTCCCGACGTGGTCGCCGGCAAGGCCCTCGGCGGTGATGTCGAGACCGTGTCCACGCCTGCGGACGCGTTCCCCGTGTCGCGTCTCCGGCCGGGAGCGCAGGTCCGGCCGGCGCAGACGAGTCGTTCGGTCGTGCCCGATGGAGCCACCGGCCCCGCCGAGCAGGGCCGTCCGACCTCATGAGGGGCCGGTCCGCCCACGGTCACCGCGCCGCCGTGATCACGGGAGCCGGTGGCGGGATCGGCGCGGCCACGGACTGCCGCCCGGCCGCGGAGGGCTACCGGGCGGTGCTCACGGGCCGACGCGCGGAACCCCTTGGGAACGTTGCAAAGCAGATGGCGCCGACGGCGGTCGACGTCACCGACCGAGCCGCCGTCAGGGCTCCGGCCGCCCGCTTGGACCGATGCGATGTCCTGGTCGACGTCGCCGGAGGGACCATCGCGCGGGCCGACCGGCGGGCCATGGACGAGCCGAACGTCCTCGGGCCACAGCCCATGACCGACCGCTCTCGAGGCGACGCGGCCATGGTCGGCCCGGTCGTCGCCGAGGACGTCACCCGACCACCCCACGTCACCATCGACCTTCTCGTGCCGCGTTTCCACGCCCAGGCGGCCCGGCACGAGGTCCACCGAGCACACCAAGACCGTCAAGGCTGACCATCCCCGACACCCCCACAACGACGGGCAGGACAGGCGGACCCATGACGAACATCCTGGAACTCCCCGAGACCGAGATCGTCCCCCTCCGGGAGCTCGACGCGACCGTCAAGGTCGTCGGCTCCAAGAGCTACACCAATCGCTTCCTCGCCATCGCCGGGCTCTGCCATGAGCAGACGGTCCTGCGCAACGCCCTCCACTCCCAGGACACCATCCTGCTGGCGGAGGCGCTGCGGGCGTTCGGGCACGTCGACGTCGACCTGGATGCGGAGTCGGCGACCATCACGGTGACCCCCCTCGGACGTCCCATGCGAGCCCCGGAGACCGCGATCGACATGGGAAACGCCGGCACGCCGATCCGGTTCCTCATCACCATGGCGGCCCTCGCCGAGGGGCGGACCGTGTTGACGGGCAACACGCGCATGCGCGAGAGGCCGATGGGCCACCTCTTGGACGCGCTGAACACCCTCGGCGTCGACGCGCGAGCCGTACACGGCAACGGCTCACCCCCGATCGAGATCCCCGGTTCGGCGCTGGTCGGCGGATCCACGCGCATCGACGGAACGGTGAGCAGCCAGTTCACCAGCAGCCTGCTCATCAGCGCCCCGGTCACCGAGAAGGGCGTCCAACTCGAGGTCGTCGGCGACCTGGTCTCCAAGCCCTACGTCGACATGACGATCGCCGCCCTGCGGCAGACCGGGATCGCCGTGGGGCGGCGCGAATTCTCCACGTTCACCGTCGACGGCGGTCAGCGGTACCGCGGTGGAGAGATCGCCGTGGAGCCCGACGCCTCCGGCATGTCGTACTTCTTGGCCGCCGCCGCGGTCCTCGGCGGCCGGGTCACCATCCCCGGCATCGGCCCGGGCTCCCATCAGGGCGACGTCGGGCTCGTCAAGGCGTTCGTCGACATGGGCTGCACGGCGACGAGCGACACCGACGGCATCACCGTGACCGGCGGTCCGCTGACCGGCATCGACATCGATATGGGTGACATGCCGGACGTGGCCCCGACCCTCGCCGTCGTCGCCGCCTTCGCCCGGGGTCGCACGCACATCACCGGCATCGGCAACCTCAGGGTCAAGGAGTGCGACCGGATCGACGCGGTCGCCACCGAGCTGGGCAAGATGGGCGTCACCGTCGACACGACGCAGGACACCATGACGGTGCACGGCGGCACGGAGCCGCGGGGCGCCGTCATCGACACCTACGACGACCACCGGATCGCGATGGCCTTCGCCGTCGCCGGACTGCGCACCCCGGGAGTCGTCATCCGCGAGCCGGGTTGCGTGGTCAAGTCGTTCCCGAACTTCTGGGAGGTCTTCCAGGGCCTCCGGGGCAACGGCTGATGGAGGTCGCCCCGGGAATCCCGCCGGCCCAGCGACGGGTCGAGTCCGAAACACCGCGTTTCCACCCCTTGCTCCGCGAGGTCCGCGGAAGGCTCGCCGCCGGCGACGGAACGCTCCATCTCGAGGTGCTGAGGGCCCGGCTCTCCCGGTGCGCGATCCCTGCCCTCACCGACCGTCGCGCCGGTCCCATGCCGCCGCGCGCCACCGATATCCCTCCGCCCGTGACCATGCGCGCCCGCTTCACCGCGGCCATGAACGGCGCGCCGGCCACGGCCCCGACCATCGACGCGGCGGGCTGACCCCTCCCGACCCGCGTCACCCCTCGGCACCGGCCCGACCCGGGGCCCGGTTCCGCGTACCCCAACCCCCTACAAGTCGCGGAGACATGTGATGAACGTTCCCAGCAGACACCGCTCGTTCGGCTCGGACCGGCGGCGCAGCCGCATCGTGGGCGTCGCGGCGAGCCTGGTGGTGTTCGCCGCCTCCACGGCGTGCGCCGGCGGGGCCGAGAGCACCACCCTCCGGGTGAGCGGCTCGACGACCGTCAACCCGGTGGCGGCCGACGCCGCCAAGATCCTCCGGGACCGGGGCATGTCCATCACCGTGGACACCCAGGGCGGATCGGCCGGCGGACTCACCCAGCTCGCCGCCGGCCAGATCGACATCGCGATGAGCTCGAAGCCGGTCGGCGACGCCGAGCGAAGGCAGCACCCCAAGGTCACCTTCACCACCACCGAGATCGGGCAGGACGCGGTCGGCATCGTCATCCGCCGGAACGTCTATGACGGCGGCGTCAAGTCGCTGTCCCGGCAGCAGCTCCGGCGGCTGTTCGAAGGCAAGGTCGCCAACTGGCGCGAGCTGGGCGGGCCGGACGTGCCCGTCTACGTGTACGACAAGGAGCCCGGCCGCGGCACCCGCGAGGTCCTGGACGCCTTCATGTACGGCAAGGGCGTCACCGCTCCGCCCCCGCCGAACAGCGGCCGCTACGCCATCGTCGGCGGCAACGAGGAGGGCCGCACCAAGACGGCGTCGACGGACGGGGCGGTGACGCCGCTCTCGGTGGCCTTCGCTCAGGGGCACCCGGCGCTGGCCGTGGTCGCGGTCGACGGCATCACCCCCAGCCCCGAGAACGTCCGCACGGGGAAGTACTCCCTGGCTCGGCCGCTGCTCCTGGTGACCGACGGCCCTCCGAAGGGCGAGGCGCGCCGGTTCATCGACTTCGTGCTCTCCACACCGGGCCAGGAGCTGGTGACCAAGCACGGCTACCTCAACCTCGAGAACCTCGGCCGCCGGTGATCGGCGCGACCCGTGTGCGCACCGCGCTCGCGCCCCGGTCCGACCGGCCGCACGCGTCCCGCTGGGTGACCGGCGCGGCGGGTGCCGGCGCGGCGGCCGTGGGCGCGGGCGCCGTGGTCCTGGGGGCCTTCCTGGTCATCGGGGTGACCTCCGGCGACGTCGACTGGAGTCGTCTGCTCACCTCCGACGACTGGAGCCACCAGCAGGGACTCTTCGGTGCGGCGACGATGCTGTGGGGCACGGCCGTGGTCAGCGTCATCGCCCTGCTCATCGCGCTGCCGCTCGGCTGGTCCGCCGCCTTGGCGCTGAACGAGCTGACCCCGCTGCGCCGGAGACGGTTCATGCGCACCGCCGTGGAGCTGCTGGCCGCGGTCCCGTCCATCGTCTACGGCCTCCTCGGTGTGGCCCTGCTGCGGCCCCTGGTCAGCGGGCTGTTCAACGTGCCCGGGGGAGACGGGCTGCTCACCGCCGGCGTGCTGCTCGGCGTGATGGTGCTCCCGACCGTCGTCGCGGTGTCCGTCGACGCCCTGGCCGACGTGCCCGGCGGCGTCCGGGAGACCGCCGCCGCGCTCGGACTGTCGCGCAGCGAGGTCATCGTCTCGGCGGTGCTCCCGCTGGCCCGGGGCGGAATGCTGGCCGGCGGGGTGCTGGGACTGGCTCGGGCGCTGGGGGAGACGGTGGCCATCTTCCTGGTCATCGGCCGTGCGGACGGACCGCTCCCCGGGCCGGGCCAGATGCTGGACTCCCTGCTGCGTCCCGGCCAGACGATCACCACCAAGCTCGGCGGCCCGGAACCGCTGCTCGTCGGCACCGGCGGCGCCGGCTGGGCGGCGCTGTGCGCGCTCGGGATCCTGCTGCTGGGCATCGTCGCCGCGCTCACGGTCCTCGCCCAGTCCCGGCGGCTGAACCGGCCGGGACGGGTCTTCCGGGCGCGTTCCGGGGCACCGCGACACCGTGCCGCCCGTGACCGTGCGGTGCTGGTCCTCCTGCGCGGGACGCTGTTGCTGCCGGTCCTGTTCACCGTGGGCATCGCCATCGCCGTCGCGAGCCGTGGGACCCGGGCCCTGCACCCGGACTTCTGGCTCAGCCCGGCGGTGGGGGCCAGCGCCGGCGGCGTACGCGACCAGGTCGTCGGCACGGTCCTTCTCGTCGCGGCGGCGGGCGTCATCGCGGCGTCCCTCGGACTCGCCCTGGCCCTGCTCATCGGCGAGTACACGCGCCCGCGCTCGGCCCGGTGGCTGCGCACCGGCGTGGTGATGCTCGGCGGCATTCCCACGATCCTCCTCGGTCTGGCCGGCTACTGGTTCTTCGGTTCGACTCTGGGATGGGGGAAGAGCTGGTTGGCCGGCGCGGTACTGCTGGGGCTCGTCGCGATACCGATCGTCACCCTCGCCATCACCGCCCAGATGTCGACCCTGCCGCCGGAACGCCTGGAGACCGCGCGAGCGCTGGGTCTGCGTCGAAGCCAGGTCGTTCGTTCGGTGCTGGTGCCGCACGTCCGTCCCGCCCTCGTCACCGGGCTGCTGCTCGGCCTGGCGAGGGCCGCCGGGGAGACGGCCCCGTTGCTGTTCGCCGCGACGGTGTTCGCCGGGGCGAGCGCGGTGCCGTCCGGCGTCGTGAACGAGCCCGTGGTCAGCCTGCCCACGCACGTGTTCAACCTGGCCCAGGACGCCGCCGACCCGGCCGCGCTCGAGGCCGCGTGGGGATCGGCGGCCGTCCTGGTGATCATCATCGCCCTCCTGCTGGCCTCGACCATCCCGATTCGCCGACGTCTGGAAAGGGACCGCGCGTGAACGCAGCCGAAGTCCGTGATCTGACGATCAGAACCGCTCAACGTCCGCTGGTCGGCCCCGTGTCGTTCACCCTCCCCCTCGGGGAGTCCATGGGACTGTGCGGGCCCTCCGGGGCGGGCAAGTCCACCGTGCTCAGAGCGCTCGTGGGCCTCCTGCCGGAGACCCTGCAGGCCGCCGGGGAGGTACGCGTCCTCGACATCGACGTGACCGCGCAGAGCCCTGCGGCGCTGTCCGACCTGCGCGCACGCGCGGTGCTCGTTCCCCAGGTGCCGATCGTCTTCCCGGGCGGCATCCTGGCCAACGTGCTCTTCGGGATCCGGCACGTCGTCCGCGCCCCCCGCGGCAAGCTGCGGAAGCGCGCCGAGTCCGCCCTGGTCGAGGTGGGCCTGTGGAACGAGGTGGCCGAGCGCCTGGACGCCCCCGCCGGCGATCTGTCCGTCGGCCAGCGACAGCGCCTGGCGCTGGCACGGGCGCTGGCCCTGGACCCCCAGTTGATCCTGCTCGACGAGCCGACCAGTTCGCTGGACGGCGCGTCGGCCGCCGAGGTCGAGGCGACGCTGCAGTCCCTGCGCGGCCGGCGCACGATGATCCTGGTCTCGCACGACATGAACCAGGTGGAGCGCCTGTGCTCCACCACGGTGGCCATCGGCGCCGGCCATCAAGGGGCGGCGGCGGGCGCCCAGAGCATGCTCTAGCTCCCACGGGTCGTCACCGCCGTGCCCGATCGAGGTGCGGTGAGGCGTCTGCGGCCTGGGAGAGGCATGAGGGCGAACCCGTCGGTGCACGACCGGGGGAGTCCGCGCCGGGGACAGGCCTCGGTGCGGACTCTCAGGGTTTCGCCGGCGGATCCGGCCGCCGGCGAGGTGCGACGCTCGGCCTCCGCCGGTGCCCACCGCATGCCGATCAGCGTCTGGAGCATGGGAGACGGTTCGTGCACGGCCGCCTCATCGGCGCGATCGATGAAAGAGTACGGTGCGAAGGAACGCCCCGCCTTCGCCTGGAGCACCTCGGCGCAAAGCAGACTTTTAGGTTAGCCTTCCCTTATTAAAGGGATGGCGGAGGGTCTGTGAACGCGAATCGGGCTGGGGCTGCGGTCGCCGTCGGGCGGTCCGCCGAGGACGCGCTGGGACCGCTCATCGGCCGGCTGCGCGCCGAGGCCGACGGCGGGGAGGCCCTCGGCGTGGAGCCGGGGCTGGTCGGGACGGGCGAAGACTGGTTCACCGCCGCCGAGCTGATCGGGTCGCCCCACGAGCGGCTGCGTACGCTCATCGCACGGACGGAGCGCCGCTGGCGGGCGCCATCGCATGTGGCGGCGGCCCTCTGGTGGAAGAACGTGTCGTATTGGACGGCCCTGCCGGTCGCGACGGGCTGGGCCCTCAACCGGCGCGTACCACTGCTGACCTTGGACACCACGCTGCTGCGGGCCTCCGAGGAGGCGGACATGCGGGTGGCGGTGAGCGAGCTGCGCGTCGCCACCGGGAACGACGACGATCTCGGCGCGGCCATCGCCGCCACGCTTCTGCGTGACGTGTGCGCGCCGCTGATCGACGCCCTGCACGAGCTCACCCGCGCCGGTCGGCGCGGGCTGTGGGGGTCGGTGGCCGAGGCCCTGGTCTACCCGTTGGTCACCGCCGCGCCCGGCGACGCCTCCCAAGCCGCCGCGCTTCTGCGGTCGGTCGGCGATCCGGTGGCCGGGCTGGTGGAGCTGCCCGAGCTGCGACGCCGCACGTGCTGTCTGTGGGTGACGCTGCCGGAGGCGGACGCCTGCCCCACCTGCTGCGTGATCGGGGGCGCACGTGCGTCAGGGTGAGGTGCTGCGGCGGGCATTGCTCGGGCAGTGGCGCCACGCGGCGCTCAGCGCCGCGCTGGCCGCGTCGCACCAGGGCGGCGAGGTGCTGGTCCCCGTCGTGATCGGCGTGGTGATCGACCAGGCGATCGTGCCGGGCGACGGCGGTGCCCTGGTGACCTGGATCGCCGTGCTGGCCGCGGTCTTCGTCACGCTGTCGTTCAGCTTCCGGTTCAGCTTCCGCGCCGCCGAGCGGGCGTCCGAGCAGGCAGGTCACGAGCTGCGCCTGGAGCTGACCCGGCGGACGCTCGACCCCCGGGGAGGTGCGGAGTCGGGCCGCCTTCCGGGCGAGCTGGTGAACGTCGCGACCGGCGACGCCAAGCGGGTCGGCGCGGTGCACGTCGCGTTGGGCGCGGCGATCGCGTCGCTGGCGGGTCTGGTGGCCGGGGGTCTGGCGCTGCTCTGGATGTCGGTGCCGCTGGGCCTGCTCGTTCTACTGGGCATTCCGCCGCTGCTCGGCCTGGCGCACGTGCTCGGCAAGCCCCTGGAACGCCGCAGCGGCGCGGAGCAGGAGCGCGCCGCGCACGCGTCCGGGGTGGCCGCCGACCTGATCGCCGGTCTGCGGGTGCTCAAGGGCATCGGCGCCGAGCGGTCGGCGGTCGAGCGTTACCGGGCCACCAGCCGCGCCTCCCTGGCGGCGACCGTGCGCGCGGCGCGCGCCCAGGCCTGGCACGACGGCGGCATGCTCATGCTGACCGGCGTGTTCATCGCCATCGTCGCGTTGGTCGGCGGGCGGCTGGCCGTGTCCGGGGACATCACCGTCGGGCAGTTGGTGACGGCGGTGGGTCTGGCGCAGTTCCTGCTGACACCGCTGTCCCTGCTGTCGTGGGCGAACGGCGAGTTCGCGCAGGGACGGGCATCGGCCGCCCGCATCGCCTCGGTGCTGGGCTCACCGCCCGCCGTGGCCGAGGGCGACGGCGTCCTGCCGCAGCCGGTGCGCGGCGCGGTGCGGCTGCGCGAGGTGACCTGCGGCGACGGCGCGGTGCGCGGGCTGAGCCTGGACGTCGCGGCCGGCGAGTTGCTGGGCGTCGTGACGACCGACCCGAAGACCGCGACGTCGCTGCTGCGCCTGCTGGGCCGGGCCGCCGACCCCGAGTCCGGCGAGGTCGAGGTGGACGGTGTTCCGCTGCGGACCCTCGATCCGGCCGAGATCCGCCGGGTGATCGTGGTCGCCGAGCACGACGCCGACCTGTTCGAGGGCTCCCTCCTGGACAACGTCACCGCGGCGTCCGCGGACGGCATGGCGGAGAAGGCGATGGCCGCGGCGGCGGCCGATGAGGTCGCCCGCAACCTGCCGCAGGGCACGGCGACCGTGCTGTCCGAGCGCGGGCGGTCGCTGTCGGGCGGGCAGCGGCAGCGGGTCGCCCTGGCCCGCGCGCTCGCCGTCGACGCGCCCGTGCTGGTGCTGCACGACCCGACCACCGCCGTCGACGCGGTCACCGAAGCGGGGATCGCGGCCGGCCTGCGCAAGGTACGGGAGGGGAGCACCACGATCGTGGTGGCGACCAGCCCGGCGCTGCTGGCCGAGACCGACCGGGTGGCGTTCGTGGACGGTGGCGCCGTCATCGCCGAAGGCGCCCACGGCGACCTCGCGCGTGAGCATCCGGCCTATCGCGCCGCCGTCCTGTTCTGAGCCGTCCCGAGAGAAGAAGGGCCCGCCGATGACCGTCACCGACGAGCGCGTCACCGAGGAACGCGCCGACGGCGAGCGCGAGCTGCTGCCCGTCGCCTCGGCGGCGCGCACCCGCGCGGCCGTCCGGGAGCTGGCGCGACCGCACCGGCGCACCGCCCTGGGCGGGTTCGCGGCGCTGGTGACCGCCACCGCCGTCGGGCTGCTCACCGCGCCGGTGCTCGGCCATGTCATCGACCTGGTCGCGCAGGGACGACCCGCGTCCGCGCTGACCGCGCCGGCGGTCTGGCTGGTGGCGATCGCGATCGTCCAGGGGGTGACGACCGCCTACGGCCTCGGCCTCGTCGCCCGCGCCGGCGAGGGCATGTTGGCGACGTTGCGCGAGCGCTTCGTGGAGCGGGCGCTCGGGCTGCCGCTGGAGCAGGTCGAGCGGGCGGGCTCGGGCGACCTGACCTCCCGTGTCACCAACGACGTGTCGGTGATCACCACGGTGGTGCGCGAAGCGGTGCCCGCGCTGGCCCGGTCGCTGCTGACCATCGGGTTGACCCTGGTGGCCATGGCCGTCCTGGACTGGCGGTTCCTGCTGGTGGCGCTGCTGGCCGTCCCCATCCAGGCCCACACGGTGCGCTGGTACGTGCGCCGTGCCGTCCGCCTGTACGCGGCGCAGCGCGTCGCCATCGGGGCCCAGCAGCAGGATCTCCTCGGCGCGGTGGGCGGCGCGTCCACGGTCCGGGCCTTCCGCCTGGAGGACGAGCACACCGAACGCGTCAGGACCAAGTCGCAGGCGGCCGTCGACCTCGCGCTACGCGGCGTACGACTCCTCACCCGCTTCTACTCGCGGCTCAACCTCGCCGAGTTCGTGGGGTTGTCGGCGGTCCTGGTCACCGGGTTCCTGCTCGTACGGGGCGATGCCGTCAGCATCGGCACGGCCGGCGCCGCGGCGCTGTACTTCCACAACCTGTTCGCCCCGATCAACATCGCGCTGGGGCTGGTCGACGACGCGCAGAGCGCGACGGCGGGCCTGGCCCGACTGGTCGGCGTCGCCGACATCTCCGCCCCGGCGGACCGGGCGGCCGAGCACGAAGGGCCGGCGGACGGTTCGGTCCGCGTCGGCGGCGTCGGATACTCCTACCGGCCCGGTCATCCGGTGCTGCACGACATCGACCTCCACATCGCGGGCCGCGAACGGGTGGCGCTGGTGGGGGCCAGCGGCGCGGGCAAGAGCACCTTGGCCAGGCTGATCGCGGGCATCCACCGGCCGGACGGCGGCGAGATCACCGTCACCGCCGACGGGTCGGGCGACGCCTGGGTCGCGTTGGTGACGCAGGAGGTGCACGTCTTCGCGGGCACGCTCGCCGACGACCTGCGGCTGGCCCGCCCCACCGCCACCGACGACGCGCTGCGCGACGCGCTCGACCGTGTCGGCGCGCTCGGCTGGGCGGAGGCGCTACCGGACGGCCTGGACACGGTGGTCGGCGAGAGCGGCCACCGGCTGACCGCCGCACAGGCGCAGCAGCTCGCCCTGGCCCGGCTGGTGCTGGCCGACCCGCCCGTGGTCGTCTTGGACGAGGCCACGGCGGAGGCCGGAAGCGCGGGCGCACGGGCGCTGGAGACCTCCGCCGCGTCGGCGGTCGAGGGACGGACGGCGCTCGTGGTCGCGCACCGGCTCACCCAGGCGGCGACGGCCGACCGGATCGTGGTGCTCGAGGAAGGCCGTGTGGCCGAGACCGGCACCCACGACGAACTCGTCCGCGCCGGGGGCCGGTACGCCGCGTTGTGGCGTGCCTGGTCCGACGGCCGCGACCACTGACCGGCCGCCCGACCTCTCAGCCCTCCATGGCCTCGACGAGGCTGTGGGGACGCAGGTCGGTCCAGTGCTCCTCGACATAAGTCAGGCATGCGTCACGGGTGTCCTCGCCGAACGCCACCGTCCAGCCGGCCGGGACGTCGGCGAACGACGGCCACAGCGAGTGCTGACGCTCCTCGTTGACCAAGACGAGGAATCTGCCTTCGGGGTCGTCGAACGGGTTGGTGCTCATCAGACGTTCCTTCCTGTTAACGGATTCCCGCGAGGATGTCGAGCAGTTCGGCGGCCAGGGCCTCGACCGTGGTGCGCTCGAACAGACCGGAGTCGTACTCCAGCAGGCAGTCCACGGGTCCTGCCCCGTGCGGCTCGTAGAAGCTGAGCGTCAGGTCGGCGTTGAGCGAGCCGGTCGGAACGGGCTCGAACACGGCGTCGAGGTCCTCGACCGACGACAACCGGGCCTGCTCGTGGTGGGCGACCATCACCTGCGGCATCCCGAGACCGAGCGTCGCGGCCACGCGGGCGAACGGCACGTCCGACCGGTCGAACGCGGCCAGATCGGTCTCCCGCACGCGCGCCAACAGCTCGGTGAGGTCGGGATCCCCGGACACGTCGGTGCGCAGGACGACGGTGTTGAAGAAGCAGCCCACCAGGTCGGCGAGCCGTTCCTCGGTACGCCCCGCGACCAGGGACGCGATCGGCAGGTCGGTGCCCGCACCGTGCCGGGTCAGCAGGGTCGCCAGCGCGGCCTGGAGCACCATGAACATGCTCGTCCCGGTGCGCCCGGCCAGCCGGTCGATCGCCTCGTGGAGGTCGGGGTCGAGCGTGAACTCCACGTAGTCGCCGTGCGGACGATGGCCGGCGGAAGGCCGCCGGTCGTAGGGCAGTGGAAGGCGACGCGGCATGCCGTCGAGGGCCTGCCGCCAGTACGCCATCTGCCGTTCCTCGGTTTGGCCGACGACCTCGTGCGCCCACAGCGTGTAGTCGGTGTAGGAGACGGGGAGTGGCCGCCACCGCGGCTCGTCGCCTCGGCGTCGTGCGGCGTAGGCGGTCGTGAAGTCGCGGATCAGCGGCACGACCGACCACTCGTCCACGCCGAGGTAGTGGAGGGCCAGCAGCAGCGCCTGCTCACCTTCGGCGTTCGTCAGCAGGTGGGCGCGCAGGGGCGAATGCCCGGACAGGTCGGCCGGCTCGGTGGCCAGCGCGCGCAGCCCTTGATCCATGTCGGCGACCTGGACGAACTCCAGCGCGATGTCGGCGTGCCGAGGGCCCTCGTCGGTGCCGACGGTGCGCAGTGGCTCGTGGCGTTCCGCGAGGTCGGCGAGCGCGGCGGCGACGGCCGTGCCGTCCAGGCCGCCGTCCGGCGCACGCAGCGCCCACGCCATGTCGAACGCCTCGCCCGTGCCCTGTCGGTAGCGCGTCCACTGCCACTCCTGGGGCGGGGAGAGGGGCACGCTCTCCGGCCGTTGCGCCACGGGGCTCAGCGGGGGCCGGGCGACGTTCTCGTTCTCGTCGAGGCGTTCGGCCAGGGCCGCGACCGTGGGCGCGTCGAACACGTCGCGCAGGGCCGGCCCGGCGTCCATCACCGTGCGGATGCGCCCGAGCAGCCGCATCGCCGACATCGAGTGGCCGCCCAGTTCGAAGAAGCCGTCGTGCACCCCGACCTCGGGCACGTCCAAGACCTCGGCGAAGAGCGCGGCGAGCGCACGCTGCCGCGCGGTGACCGGCTTGGCCGAGCCGGTCACCGCCGACCAGTCGGGAGCGGGCAGCGCACGCCGGTCGAGCTTGCCGTTGGGGGTGAGCGGCAGCGGTCCGTCCAGCACCACGACGGTGGCCGGGACCATGTAGTCGGGCAACAGCGTCGCGACGTGGGCGCGCAACTCGGCCGGGTCGAGCGCCTCGGAGTCCGTTTCCGGAACGGCGTAGCCGATCAGGCGGGTGTCCCGCCCGCTTCGATCGGTGACCACGGCGGCCTGCCGGACGCCCGGATGCCGGGTCATCGCCCCGGCGATCTCGCCCGGCTCGATCCGGAACCCGCGGACCTTCACCTGGTCGTCGACTCGGCCGAGGAAGTCGAGGTTGCCGTCGGCGCGCCACCGGGCGCGGTCGCCCGTCCGGTACATGCGCGCGCCGGGCGGGCCGAACGGGCACGCCACGAACCGTTCCGCGGTCAGGCTCGGACGCCCCAGGTACCCCCGGGCGAGCCCCCGCCCGGCGACGTACAGCTCGCCGGCGACTCCGGGCGGCACCGGCCGAAGACGTGCGTCCAGCACGTACACGTTCGTGTTGGGGTCGGGCACGCCGATCGGCACCGCGCCCGTCCAGCCCTGCTCGGCGGGCCAGAGCGTGGAGTTCACCGTGGCCTCGGTCAGACCGTACGCGGCCAGCAGCCGCAGGTGCCCGGCCCAACGCGCGATCACGTCCGGCGGCACGGTCTCGGTGCCGACCAGCACGGTCGCGCCCTCGGGGAGCGTGCAGTCGGCGGGCAGGGCGGCGACCAGCGACGGCGGCAGGATCGCATGCGTGATGCCCTGCTCGTTGATGAAGTCGGTCAGCTCGCGCCCCGGCACGCGCGCCTCATCGGGAACGAGGACGAGGCGACCGCCGTGGCAGAGCGCCATCGTCAGCTCGAAGATGGTGACGTCGAAGCCGATGGAGGCGAACTGCAGCACACGGCTGCCGTGTGTCAACCCCATCCGGTCGACGGCGGTGGCGACGAGACTGCCGATGCCCTCGTGCGGAACGACGACGCCCTTCGGCCGCCCGGTCGATCCCGACGTGTAGATGACGTACGCGGCCTGGTCGAGCGTGACCCACGGGAAGGCCCGGCCCGCCTCGAGTTCGGCGAGTTCGGCGAGTTCGGCGAGTTCGGCGGCGACCTCGGGATCGTCCAGCACCACCAGACGGACGCCCTCGACCTCGGGTACCTTGCCCGCGACCTGCTCGGTCACCACCACCGCCGCGACGTTCGCGTCGTCGAGCATGTAGGCGAGGCGGTCGGCCGGGTGCGCCAGGTCCAGCGGCAGGAACGCGGCGCCGAGCTTGCTGACGCCCACCATCACCGCGACCATCTCCACCGAACGCGGCACCGCCACCCCGACCACGCTCTCCGGCCCCACGCCGTAGCGGGTGAGCAGCAGCGCCATGCGGTCTGAGAGGGTGTCCAGCTCCGCATAGGTCACGACACGGTGCCCGTCCACGACGGCGACGGCGTCGGGACGTTCGGCGGCGTGCCGCTGGAACATCTCGGGGATGGTCGCCTCGGTCACCACCCGGTCGGTGCGGTTGAAGTCGGTGAGGACCTGCTCGCGCTCCTCCCGGGTCAGCACGTCGATGTCGCCGACGCGCAGCTCAGGGGCGGCGACGACGGCGCCGACGAGGCGGGACAGCCGGTGCCCCAGCGTCGTGACCGTCGACCGGTCGAAGAGGTCGGACCGGTACTCCAGCACGCACGCGATCCGGCCGGTGTCGGCGTCCTCGGCGAAGCCGAACACCAGGTCGAACTTGGCCGTGCGCGCCTCGACCGGCTCCGGCCTCGCCTCCAGCCCGGCGAGCGCGAAGTCGCCGCCGGACCGGTTGCGGTAGCCGACCATCACCTGGAACAGCGGGTTGCGGTCGGGCGAGCGGACCGGGTTCAGCTCCTCCACGACGGCCTCGAACGGCACGTCCTGGTGCGAGAAGGCGGCCAGGTCCGTCTCCCGGACGCGCGCGAGCAGCTCGGCGAACGTGGGGTCACCGGACACGTCGGTGCGCAGCACCAGCGTGTTGACGAAGAAGCCGACCAGGTCGTTCAAGTCCTCGTCGGTGCGTCCGGAGATCGGCGCGCCGAGCGGAAGGTCGGTGCCGGCGCCCAGGCGGTGCAGCAGTGCGGCGACCGCCGCGTGGCACACCATGAACATGCTGGCGCCGCCGCGCTGGGCGATCTGGCGCAGGCCCGCGCAGTCGTCGGGGTGCAGTTCGACGACCACTTCGCCGCCGGACATGCTGGGACGCACCGGATGCGGTCGGTCGGTGGGCAGCTCCAGGCGTTCCGGCGCGCCGTCGAGGGTTTCCTTCCAGTAGGCGAGCTGCCGCGCGGCCAGGCTGCCGGGGTCGGAGCGGTCGCCGAGCAGCCGCCTCTGCCAGAGCGTGTAGTCGACGTACTGCACCGGCAGCGGCTCCCACGCGGGGGCCTGCCCGGTGACGCGGGCGGCGTAGGCGATGGACAGGTCGCGCAGGAAGGGCCCGTCAGACCATTCGTCCGTGGTGATGTGGTGGAGGAGGAGCGCCACCACGTGCTCGTCTTCGGCCGGCCGGACGATGGTCGCGCGCAGGGGCGGCTCGGCCGCGAGGTCGAATCGGTGTCCGAGCGCGTCGGCGAGCACGGCGTGGAGCTCCGCCTCGGTCGCCTCCACCACGCGGACCTCGGGGCGGGCCTCCTCGGCCGGTAGGACCTGCTGGAACGGTCGGCCCTCGCGTTCGGCGAGGAGCGTGCGCAGCGCTTCGTGTCGAGCCATGACGTCGGTCAGCGCGGCACCGAACGCATCGACGTCGAACCGTCCGCGCAGGCGCATGACCATTGGGAAGTTGTACGCGGCCGACGGCGCGAGCTGCTCGATCATCCACAGGCGCTGCTGGGCGAACGACGGCGGCGGCTCGGCGGGCCGGTCGTCCACCGGCACCGGTCGCGGCCGTTCGCCGGCGGCCGTCGCGGCGGCGGCGCGTTCGGCCAGTTCGGCGACGGTCGGCGCCTCGAACAGGTCGCGGATCGCCAGCTCGCAGCCCAGCACGGCGCGGGCGCGGCCGATCAGCCGGGTGGCCAGCAGCGAGTGGCCGCCGAGGTCGAAGAAGTCGTCGTCGATGCCGACCCGCTCCAGCCCGAGCAGCTCGGCGAACAGGCCGCACAGGGCCTCCTCGGCGGGTGTGCGCGGCGGGCGGCTTCGCGCCGCGGCGGTCACGGCCGGTGCGGGCAGCGCCTTGACGTCGAGCTTGCCGTTGACGGTCAGCGGCAGCCGCTCGACGAACATCAGCGCCGCCGGGACCATGTAGTCCGGCAGCCGCTCCTTGAGGCCCGCGCGCAGCGTCGCGGTCAGCGCGTCGGTGTCGTCCACCGGCCAGGTCTCCGGGGCGACGTAGCCGACCAGGCGCTTGATCCCGCCCGGACCGGACGCGTCGGCGACCACGGCGGCGTGCGCGACCCCCGGATGCTCCTCCAGGGCGGTGCCGATCTCGGCCGGCTCCACCCGGTAGCCGCGGATCTTGACCTGGTCGTCGGTACGGCCGAGGAAGTCCAGGTTGCCGTCCGGGCGGCGACGCACGAGGTCGCCGGTGCGGTACATCCGGTCGCCGGGCGCGCCGAACGGGTCCGCCACGAACCGTTCCGCGGTCAGCCCGGCGCGGCGGTGGTAGCCGCGGGCCAGACCGATGCCCGCGATGTACAGCTCGCCGGGAGCCCCGTGCGGCACCGGGCGCAGCGCCGTGTCCAGCACGTAGGCGCGGGTGTTCCAGATGGGACGGCCCACGGTCGGTGTATCGCTGTCGAGGGTGCCGCCGCCGAGCGTGTTGATCGTGTACTCGGTGGGTCCGTACAGGTTGTAGCCGAACGTTCCGGGGGTGTCCCGCAGAGTGGACCACACCGTCTCGGGGACCGCCTCGCCGCCGAGCAGCACCAGCGGCGGCCGGTGCCCGTCCAGCAGGCCCTCGTCGATGAGGTGGTGGGCGTACGTCGGCGTGACGTTGACGACGTCGATGCGTTCGCGGTCGCAGTACGCCACCAGCGCCTCGGCGTCGCGGCGCAGTTCCTCGTCACAGACGTGCACCTCGTGACCCTCGACCAGCCACAGGAGCTCCTCCCACGACATGTCGAAGGCGAAGGAGACCGTGTGCGCGATCCGCAGCCGCCGCCCGCCCGCCGACGCGATCGCCGGGTCGAAGATCGCCTCTCGGTGGTTGAGCTGCATGTTGGTCAGCCCCCGGTAGGGGGTGACCACGCCCTTCGGACGACCGGTGGAACCGGAGGTGTAGATGATGTACGCCGGGTGCTCCAGGCGGTCGGCGCGGGTGCGTTCGAAGCCGGGCCGTTCCGCGTCGGTGATCTCCTCGCCGGGCAGCGACGCGAGCACGGCGGCGACCTCCGGGTCGTCGAGCGCGACCCGGTGCGGCCCGTCCGGCAGCACGGACGCGGCGACCGCGGTCGTCGTCAGGACGCAGGCCGGCCCGGTGTCGGCGAGCATGTGCGCCAGCCGCTCGGCCGGATGGTCCAGCTCCAGCGGCAGGTAGGCCGCGCCGGTGCGCAGCACCGCGAACAACGCCGCGACCATGTCGGCCGAGCGAGGAAGCGCCAGCGCCACCACCCGTTCGGGCGCGGCGCCGTGCGCCAGCAGCAGCCGGGCGAGCCGGTTGACGCGGGCGTCGAGCTCCGCGTAGGTGAGGGTCTCGTCCTTGGCGACGACCGCGACATCGTCGGGGGTGCGCGCGGCCTGCGCCGCGAGCATCTCCGAGACGGTCTCGTCGGGAACGGGGCGTCGGGTGGCGTCCCAGTCGGCCGTCAGGGCCCGCCACTCCGGCGCCTCCAACGGGTCGAGGGCGCCCACGCACGGCGCCGCCGTGTCCTCCAGACCGTCGACGAGTCGTTCGATGAGGGTCGTGAAGCGCCGGAGCAGCGACTCGGCGAACTCGTGGTCGATGACGTCGGGGCGGTGGTCCAGCTTCATCCGCACCGGCGTTCCGGGCGTGACGACGAAGGTGATCGGGTAGTGGGTGGCGTCCAGGCCCTCCGCCTCGACGATGCCGTGCCGCTGCTGAAGCTCGGCCATGTCGTCCTCGTCGCCGAGGTTCTGCAGCACGTAGAGGGTGTCGAAGAGCCGGGCGTGCCCGGCCGCCTGCTGGATGTCGCCGAGCCCCAGGTAGTCGTACGGCATGAGCGCGACCCGCTCGCCCTGAACGCGCCGCAGCAGCTCCGGGACGGATTCGCGCGGCTGCAACGCGACGCGGACGGGGACGGTGTTGAGGAACATCCCGATGATGCCCTCCACACGCTCCACGTCACCGGGCCGTCCCGCGACCGCCGTGCCGAAGACGACGTCGTCGCCGCCGGCCGTGTTGGACAGCGCCAGCGCCCACGCGGCGCTGAACACCGTGTTGAGCGTCAGGCCGTGGCGGCGCACCGCCTCGTACAGCCGTTCGGTGAGCGGCACCGACAGCTCGGCGCGGCAGCGGTCGGGGATCACGGGCTCCAGCGCCCGGTCCACGGGGCCGACCAGGGTCGGCTCCGCCAGACCCGCCAGCGCGTCCCGCCACACGGCCTTGGCGCGGCCGGTGTCCTGGGTGTCCAGCCAGGCCAGGTAGTCGCGGTACGAGCCGGGTGCCGGCAGATCGGAGCCGTCGCCGTGCCGCTCGTAGAGGGCGATGAGCTGTTCGAAGAACAGCCATGCCGACCACCCGTCCCACAGGATCAGGTGATGGGTGATCACGAGCCGGTCGGCGTCGTCGCCGAGCCGGATCAGCAGCAGACGGAACAGCGGCGGCCGCGCCAGGTCGAACCGCCGCCGGCGGTCGGCTTCGAGGATGCGGTCCACCTCCTCCTGCTGCCGCTCGGAGGAGAGCCCCGTGAGGTCGATCTCTTCCAAGGGGGGCTGGGGCTCGGCGCTGATGAACTGGACCGGCTGCCGGAGCCCGTCGTTGGTGAACCCGGCGCGCAGGGCGGTGTGGCGCGCCAGCACCGCCGCGCACGCGTCGCGGAGCCGGTCGGCGTCGACGTGGTGGCTGAAGTCGAACGCGACCTGCGCGGTGTAGACGTCCAGCGCGCCGGTGTCGTAGCTGGAGTGGAAGAACAGCCCTTCCTGCAAGGGCGACAGCGGCCAGACCTCTTCGACCGGCCCCCGGCCCGCCCGCGAGATCCGGTCCAGCTCGTCGGCCGTGAGCGAGACCAGGGGAGTCGCGTCGTCGGACCGGTCCGCGCCGGTGACCTCCTCCGCGCCGGCCGCCAGGGCGGCCGGGGTGCGGTACTCGAACACGGCCTGCGGCCCGACGGCCAGCCCCGCCCGGTGCGCCCGTCCCGAGACGACGATGGACAGGATGCTGTCGCCGCCCAGCGCGAAGAAGTCGTCGTCGATGCCGACCTCGTCGGTCTCCAGCACCTCGGCGAAGATCTCGCAGAACAGCCGCTCGCGGTCGGTGCGCGGCGCGCGCGTCGCCGCGCGGTCGGCCTCCGGTGCGGGCAGCGCCTCCCGGTCGATCTTTCCGCCGGGCGTCAGCGGCAGCTCGTCGAGCACGACGACGTCGGCGGGGACCATCGCCTCCGGCAGCGTGTCGGCCAGGGACTCGCGCAGCTCGTCGCCGTCCAGGTGGATGCCCGGCTCGGGCACCGCGTAGGCGACCAGCCGGGCGCCGCCCGGTCCGTCGTGCCGGTCGACCACCGCCGCGCGCCGCACGCCCGGCTGCGCGGCGATGCGCGCCTCGACCTCGCCGAGCTCGATCCGGTTGCCGCGCACCTTGACCTGCCGGTCGGCCCGGCCCAGGTAGGTGAGGTGGTCCTCGTGGCGGCGCACCAGGTCGCCGGTGCGGTACATGCGCTCCCCGGGCGCGCCGAACGGGTCGGCCACGAAGCGCTCGGCGGACAGGCGGGCCCGCCCGTGGTAGCCGTGGGCGAGCTGGACGCCGCCGACGTAGAGTTCGCCCGCCGCGCCCGTCGGCACCGGGCGCAGGGCGGCGTCGAGGACGTACAGGCGGGTGCCCGCCACCGGCCGCCCGATCGGGACGGCCTCGCCCTCCGACGCTCCGTCGTACTCCCAGTAGGCGACCTGGACCGTCGTCTCGGTGGGCCCGTACACGTTGTACATCGGGACTTCGGTGAGCTCACGCCACTGCGCGGCGAACTCGCCGGTGAGCGCCTCACCGCCGCTGAAGACCCGCCGCAGGCCGCGAAGGATCTCCAGATCGCCGGCGTCCCTTGCCGACTGCAGGAACGCCGCCAGCATCGACGGCACCATCGCCATCGTCGTGACCCCGTGCTCGCGGATGCGGCTCGCGAGGTGGGCGGGGTCGCGCTGGCCGCCGGGACGGGTCAGGACGATCCCGGCCCCGGCGCACAACGGCCAGAACAACTCCAACAAGGACGCGTCGAAGCTCGCCGAAAGGTGCTGCAGCACACGGTCGTCCACGCCGAGCGGGAACCGCTCCCGCAGCCAGGTGAGCTGGCTGACGATGGCGCGGTGCGGAACGAGCACGCCCTTGGGGAGACCCGTCGACCCCGAGGTGTAGAGCAGGTACGCCGGGTGCTCCGGCCCGGTCGAGGTCTCGATGGGGCCGTCGTCGGCGGCGTCCAGATCGTCAAGGAGAACGCGCGACACGACGTCGGTGTCGGGCAGCCGCACGGCGGCCCCGCGTGTGGTGAGGACGGTGCGGGCGCCGGAGTCGGCGAGCATGTACGCCAGCCGCTCGACCGGCAGGTCCACGTCGAGGGGAAGGTAGGCGGCGCCCGCCTTCAGCGTTCCGAGCAGGGCGACGATCAGGTCCGGTGAGCGGGGCACCGCGACCGCCACGATGTCCCCCGGGCGGGTTCCCCGGGTACGCAGGCTCCTCGCGAGGGCGTCGGCGCGGCGATCCAGTTCGGCGTAGGTGAGGGTCGTGTCCGGCCCGCCGTCGCCGATGACGGCCGTCGCCTCCGGGGTCTCGGCGGCCTGCGCCGTGATCATCGAGTGGAGCGTGGGAGCGGCTGCGCGCGGTGCCTCCCCGGCGAGCGCGGCGTGGGCGCGCTCGCCGTCCGCCGGCGGCTCCAGCCGCGCGACGGGACGCGCGGGGTCGGCCGCCATCGTCTCGAGTACCGACAGCAGGCGTCCGGCGATGCGTTCGGCGGTGGCGGCGTCGAGCCTGCCGAGGTCGTGGTCGATCCGCAGCGACAGCGTCCGGCCGGGCAGCACGATCAGGGCGAGCGGGTACTGCTCGACGTTCGTGAAGTCGATGTCGGTGATCTCGACGGTGCCCGAGGGATCGCGCAGATCGCGCTCCTCGGGATAGTTCTCCAGGACGATGAGGGTGTCGAACAGGTCGCCCACCCCGGCGAGCCGTTGGATCCGCGCGAGCCCGAGGTACTGGTGGTCGAGCAGCGCCGACTGCCCGTCCTGCAAGCGGGTGAGCGCGTCGGCGAGCGTCTCCCACGGCCGCCACCACATCCGCACCGGAAGCGTGTTGACGAACATGCCGACCATCGACTCGATGCCGTCGATGTCGGCCACCCGACCGGAGACGGCCGTGCCGAACACCACGTCGCCGCGACCGGTCATGCCCCCGAGGAGGAATCCCCACGCGCCCTGCACGAGGGTGCCGAGCGTGAGGCCGTGCCGCCGGGCGCAGGCGGTGAGCTCGGCGGTGGCCGCCTCGGAGAGCTCGAAGCGGATGTCGGCGCGCCGACGGCCCTGTTCCGGCTCCGCGTCCGCGCCGAGCGGAGCCGGCAGGGCCTCGACGAGCCGGGTCGGCCCGTCCAGGTCATCGAGGGCCGTTCGCCAAGCGGCCAGCGCCGCGTCACGGTCGCGGTCCGCGAGCCAGGCGAGGTAGTCCCGATACGGGGTGACCGCGGTCGGCGGGCGGGATTCGTCGTTCCGCGGAGCGCCGGGGTGCTCGTAGGACTCCAGCAGCTCACGAAGCATGACCTGCACCGACCAGCCGTCGGCCACGATGTGATGGAACATGAGCACCAGCGAGTGGCGCTCCCCGTCGTGCCGGACGAGCGTGCAGCGCATCAGCGGGGGCCGTTCGAGGTCGAAGCCCCGGGCGTTCTCCTCGGCCGCCACGGACGCGGCCCGTTCCGCGCGTTCGGCTTCGCCGAAGCCGCTGAGGTCGATCTCGCGCCACGGCACGGTGGCCGACCGCCTCGGGACGAACTGCACGACCCGCCCGTCACCCAGCCGGGCGAACCCGGCACGCAGCGGAGCATGACGGTCGAGCACCGTCTGTGCCGCCCGACGCAGCGCCGCCGCGTCCAGGGGGCCGCGGAACTCGATGACGTGCTGCACGATGTAGACGTTGCCGGACGGCTCGTCGACGAGCGTGTGGAAGAAGAAGCCCTCCTGCAACGGGGTGAGGGGAAGCACCTCGTCGACCTCGCCCGCCAGGCGGTTGAGCCGGTCGGTGTCCTCCTCGCCCAGCGTCACCAGCGGCTCGGCGTCGTCCCGCGAGGAGCCGGAGACCCGGGCCACGGCGGACGCCGCCGCGAGCGCGGCGACGGTGCGGTTCCGGAAGACGTCTCCGGCGGAGAGGGACAGGCCGGCGGCGCGGGCCCGGATGAGCACCTGGATCGCCAGGATGCTGTCCCCGCCCAGCTCGATGAAGTCGTCGTCGACGCCGACGTCGGGCACTCCGAGGACCTCGGCGTACACGCCGCGCAGGAGTTCCGCGCGCGCCCGGATCTCCTCGTCCTTGAGCTGCGGGACGTCGCCGGTCGCGCGCGTGGCCGAGGAGGACTTGCGGCGGGAGGAGGCCAGGGCGGCGTAGTCGGGGGCGGGCAGGGCCTTGCGATCGAGCTTGCCGCTGGGCAGCACGGGGAGCTCGACCAGCGGTACGAACGCGGCGGGCACCATGTGGGCCGGCAGCCGGCTGCGCAGGTGGGAGCGCAGAGAATGCAGCAGCGCGCCCACATCACGGAAGCCCGACGGCGTGTTGGCGTAAGCGGACGGCTCGACCGGGCCTTCGTCGTCGGGGTGGTAGATCTCGCCGGTGTCCACGTTCGGGGCGGCGAAGACCACGTCGATGGCGCCGTCCGTCCTGCCGCTCGACCACGTCGCGGTCACCGCGTAGCCGAACTCTTCGCCGAGGCTCCAGAACGTCTCGGGGTCGATCCCGTCGGCGGCGGGCCCGTCCGGCCACAGGGCCCGCAGCGCCTCCAGGTCGGGGGACAGGCGGGCATTGGGAACGCCGGTGACGCGCAGGAGCGGCGGCTTCTCGGCCAGTCGGTCCGAGAGGGCCGGGAGGTCGGCGACGTCGGTGCTCCAGCGCAGGTCCAGGGTCTCCGACGGCCGCCGCGCGTCGTCCGACCGGGTGCGCAGGACGACGTCGTAGCGGTGGCGGCTCAGCTCGTTGTGGTGCCGGGCGCGCTTGATGCGCAGATCGACCGCCTGCACGCCGTCGACGGTGCGCGCCAGGGCGGGGAAGAAGTCGGGGTCGAGCAGCAGCTCGCCCTCCCAGCGCACCGCCTGGTCGACGGCCGAGCGCAGGTCCGGCAAGGCGTTCTCGGTGATCTCACCGTCGTGGCGGGTCATCTCCACGGCCGCCCTCAGGCACCGCAGCAGGCGCAGGTTGCGGACGTCTCCGATGAACACGCTGCCGCCGGGGGCGAGCAGGTCCACCGCCGTCCGCAGCACCTGGACCAGATAGTCGCCGCTGGGGAAGTACTGCGCCACCGAGTTGATGACCACGGTGTCGAAGTACGCGCGGGGCAGGCCGTCGAAGTCATGGGCGGGCTGGGCGCGCAGCTCCACGCGTTCGGCGAGGTCGGCGACCGCGTCGACCCGCTGCCGCAGGGTGGTGATCGCCTCCTCGGACAGGTCGGTGCCCCAGTACGCCTCGCAGTGCGGCGCGACCTGCGACAGGATCAGGCCGCTGCCGACGCCGATCTCCAGCACCCGGCGGGGACGCAGCGAACGGATCCGTTCGACGGTCGCCCCTCGCCACTCCTGCATCTGCTCCAACGGGATGGGACGGCCGTCGTAGGTGCTGTTCCAGCCGGTGAAGCCGTCGGCCAGGCCACCGTCGTCGCCGGAGGCGACGGCGGAGTAGAGCAGTTCGTGCAGCCGCTTCCACTCGTCGAGCTGCTGCGACTCCCGGCGCTCGTCGCGGCTCGCGGCGGGCCCGGTGGCGGGCACGACGTAGGCGACGAGGCGCTTGTCTCCGGGGCGGTCCTCGCGGACGGTGACCGCCGTCTGGGCGACCGACGGGTGCCCGTCGAGCACCGCCTCGATCTCGCCGGGCTCCACGCGGAAGCCTCGGATCTTCACCTGGTCGTCGGCTCGACCGACGAACTCCAGTTGACCGTCGGGACGCAGGCGCACCAGGTCACCGGTGCGGTAGAGCCGCTCGCCCGGCGCGCCGAACGGGTCGGCGACGAACCGGGTGGCGGTCAGCCCGGGCCGGTTGAGATAGCCGCGCGCCAGCCCGGATCCGCCGAGGTACAACTCGCCCGTCACGCCCACGGGCACCGGACGCAGCGCGTCGTCGAGCACATAGGCGCGGGTGCCCGGGTCCGGACGTCCGATCGGGATCGTCGCTCCCGGCTCCGGGTCGTCCGGGCACTCGCCCAGCGTCGAGTTGACCGTGGCCTCGGTCGGGCCGTACGCGTTGAACATGCGCCGCCCCGGCGACCAGCGGGCGACCAGGTCCGCCGACACTCGCTCCGTCCCGGCCAGCAGCGTGGAGTCCGACGGCAGCGTGCACTCCGGCGGCAGCGTGGCGAGCAGCGCCGGCGGCAGGATCATGAAGTTGACGCCGTGCGCGTGGGCGTAGTCGGTCAGCTCCGGGCCGGGCACCCGACGTTCGGACGGAACGATCACCAGGCGTCCGCCCGACAGCAGCCCCAGGCACAGGTCCCAGAAGGCGACGTCGAAGCTGGGCGAGGCGAACTGGAGGACCCTGCTGTGCGGGCCGACCCCGAGCCGTTCGGACTGGGTGGCGATCAGCTTGGCCACCCCGGAGTGCGTGACCACGACGCCCTTGGGCCGGCCGGTCGACCCCGAGGTGTAGATGACGTACGCGGCGTTCCGGTGGTTCAGCGCGACGCCGGGGTCGGTGTCGGGACGGGCGTCGATCTCGCGGGCGGTGGAGGGGTCGTCGAGCAGCAGGCGCGTCGTTCCGGCCGCGTCGGGAACGGACCGTGCCAAGGCGCCGGTGGTGACCAGGCACACCGGGCGCGCGTCGTCCAGCATGAAGGCCAGGCGTTCGGTGGGGTACTCCGGGTCGAGCGGGAGGTGGGCACCGCCCGCCTTGAGCACGGCCAGCTCGGCGATGATCATGTCCGGTGAACGGGGCAGCGCCAGCGCCACGATCCGCTCCGGACCGACGCCCCGCTCGACCAGGGCGTGCGCCAGCCGGTTGGCCCGCGCGTCGACCTCGGCGTACGTCAGCTCGGTGTCCTCGAAGACCAGCGCCACCGCGTCCGGGTTCTCGCGGACCCGTGCCGCGAACATCTCCGGCAGCGTCGTCGGCGGCACCCGGCACTCGGTGTCGTTCCACTCGACGAGAATCCGGTGGAGTTCTGCCGGAGACAGTTCCACACCCTGCTCAGCGTGCAATTCCTGGGTCACTACCGCTCCTCCGACACGGCCGAAAACGCCTGTTCACCCTGGTGGCCGGGCCGACCTCGAAGGCCGACCCGGTCCGACCCGCGGGTGTCAGCCCGAACTGGTGAGAAGGGGCACCATCTGGTCGATGGCGTACGGGATGCTCAGCACGGTGTTGAACGAGACCGCCGCGCCCGTGGGGTTGTAGGGGACGAAGACGACGCGCTTCTCCTTGGCCACCTTCAGCCCGGTGTAGACCTTGTCGCCCTCGACGACCTTCTGGGCGTTCGGCACGGAGGTGAGGAAGACCAGCCGGTCCACCTCGACCAGGTTCAGCCGCTCGGAGCCGATCACGGCGGCCCCCGCCGTCCCGGCCGCCTTGGCGATCGCTTCCGGGAGGGTCAGGCCGAGGCTCTTCATGAACTCGACCTTGGCGTCGCCCGCTCCGAACACCGCGTACTGGCCGGGCTTGAACGGGTCGGCGACGGCGAAGGTCTTACCGACCAACTGCGGGTTCTTCTGGCGAACGTCGGCGAAACGCTTGTCGACGGCGGCGATGAGCTGCCGGGCCTGCGACTCCTTGCCGAGCGCCCGCCCGGTGACCAATGTCATGTCCTTCCACGGCATCGCGTAGTCGGCGTACTTGGCGGACTGGGCGACGGTGGGGGCGAGCTTGGAGAGCGTGTCGTACTGCTCCTTCTTCATGCCGGTGTACAGGCCGATGATGAGGTCGGGCTTCAGTTGCGCGATCTTCTCCATCTTGAAGTCCTCGCGCGCCCCGACGACCGTGGGCTTGGTGCCGCCCCACTGCGCCGAGCTCCAGGGGAACTTGTCGATGTCCATGCCGAGCCCGGAGAACTCGACGACGCCCACGGGCTTGATGCCCAGGGCCAGTACCGCGTCCTGGTCGGTCCACCCGACGGTCACCACCCGCTTGGGCGGGGACTTGATCTCGGTCGTCCCGTACTTGTGCTCGATGCGGATGGGGAGGCCGGCCGCGCCGGGTGCCGCCCGCCCGTCGCCGCCCGAGCCGTCCTTCTCACCGCCGCAGGCGGACAGGCCCAGCGCGAGCAGCAGTACGGCCGCCAGGGCGAGGGCGACTCTCCGGGCGGCCGGCGGACGCGCGGTCGAAAGCGATGTGGGGGACATCGACTCCCCTTCGGAATTCGGGTGTGTGGGGGTCGCCGGGCACGACGGGACTCCGTGGTGGCCGGCGAGGCGAAATGTTAAGGTAAGCCTTACCTAAGCACAAGCCTTGCACAACCCGATAAGGTATGGCTCGCCTAAGTTCGTCGCCTCCGACAGGTGGGATCCACGTGAGGGAAGACAAGGGGCCGTCCGGCCCCTCGGCCGCCACGCCCGGACGGCGGCTCACGTTTCTGGTGGGGGCGCTCGGTCTTCTCGTCCTGCTGTGCCTGCTGTCGATCGCGGTGGGCAGTCGGCAGATCCCCCTCGACCAGGTGGTGCGGGCCCTGACCGGACCGCACGACACCGAGGTCGGCAGGATCGTCTGGGACGTGCGCCTGCCGCGCACCCTGCTCGGCCTGCTCGCCGGGGCGGCGCTGGGGCTGGGCGGCGCGATCATGCAGGCCCTGACCCGTAACCCGCTGGCCGACCCGGGGCTGCTGGGCGTCAGCGCGGGCGCGGGGTTCGGGCTGATGCTGGCCGTCGGCCTGGCGGGCATCTCGTCGCTGTACGGCTACGTGTGGTTCGCCTTCGCCGGGGCGGCCGTCGCCAGTGTCGTGGTGTACGTGCTCGGCGGGGTGGGCCGGAGCGGGCAGACGCCGGTGAAGCTGGCGCTGGCGGGGATCGCCGTCACGTTCCTGCTGGAGTCGGTGACGCGCGGGGTCTCGCTGATCGACCCTCAGGTGCTCAACCGGTACCGCTTCTGGTCGTCGGGGTCGCTGACCGGCCAGAACACCGCGCTCATCGTGCAGGTGCTGCCGTTCCTGGCGGTCGGCGCGGTGCTGGCGCTGAGCCTGGCGCCCGCGCTGAACAACCTCGCCCTCGGCGACGACGTGGCCGCCTCGCTGGGGCGTCGGCTGCTGGGGATCCGCCTGCAGGGCGCCGTGGCGGTGACGCTCCTCACCGGCACCGCCGTCGCTCTCGCGGGCCCGATCGTGTTCGTCGGTCTGGTGATCCCGCATGCGGTGCGCGCGGTGAGCGGCCCGGACCAGCGGTGGCTGCTGCCCCTGTCCGCGCTGCTGGCCCCCTGCCTGCTGCTCGCCGCCGACGTCGCCGGACGCGTGGTGGTCCGTCCCGAGGAGCTCGATGTCGGCATCGTGTCGGCGTTGATCGGCGCGCCGTTCTTCATCATGTTGGTCCGCCGTCGGCGTCTCGCCGAGTTGTGAACCGCCGAGCCGAGACCGTGATCCCGCCGATGAACACCTGTGGAGCGTGCCCATGAGCGTCATCGAAGTCACCCGGCTGCCCGGGCACACGGCGGTACGGCTGCGGCGGCCGTCGGTGTCGGCGGTGGTGCGGCCCCGGCTGCTGGTGACGTGCCTGGTGCTGGCCGCCCTGACCGTCCTCGTGCTGTGCCTGGGGCTGGCCACCGGCGACTACCCGCTCGGCCTTCCCGACGTCGTCCAAGCCCTGGTGGGAGCGGGTGACGCCGGCACACGCCTCATCGTCGTGGAGCTGCGGTTGCCGCGGGCGCTGATCGGCCTGCTGGCGGGCGCCGCCTTCGCCATGTCCGGCGCGATCATGCAGACCCTGACGCGCAACGCGCTGGCCAGCCCGGACATGCTCGGCATCACCTCGGGCGCCGGCACCGCCGTGGTCGGCGGGCTCGTCTTCGGCGTGGGTCTCGGCGCTCAGACGTTGGGCCTGGCCGGGGCGCTGCTGACCGCGGTCCTCATCTACGCCCTCGCCTGGAACCGCGGCACCACGGGATTCCGCATCGTGCTCATCGGCATCGGCGTGAACTGGGTCTGCGTCAGCATCATCCAGTACCTCATCGTCAAGGCGAAGGAGTACCAGGCGCAGCAGGCCGTGGGCTGGCTCGTCGGGAACCTGAACGGACGGGGGTGGGAGCACGTCCGCCCGCTCGCCGTCGCGCTGGCCGTCCTGATCCCGCTCGCGCTGCTGTTCGGCCCCTGGCTGCGCGCCCTGCAACTCGGCGACCAGGTCGCGGCCGGGCTGGGCGTGCCCGTGCAGCGGGCCAGACTGGCGCTGCTGTGCGCGGCCGTCGGCCTGGTCGCGTTCGCCACCGCCGCGGCCGGACCGGTCGCGTTCGTGGCGCTGGCCGCGCCGCAGATCGCGCTGCGGCTGGCCGGGACGGCCCGGCCGCCGCTGATCGCCTCCGCGCTCACCGGCGCGCTGACCGTCCTCGGCTGTGACCTGATCGCGCAGCGGCTCTTCGCCGACCTGGAGCTGCCGGTCGGCGTCGTCACCGGCGTGCTCGGCGCGCCCTTCCTGCTCTGGCTGCTCGCCCGCGCCAACCGCATCGGCTCTGGAGGCTGAACCCGTGACATCCACCTCGTCCACCCGCACCTCCGCCACGGTCGACGCGCGCGCCGAGCCGGACCTGACGGCGAGCGGGCTGCGGCTCGCCTACGACGACCGCGTGGTGGTCGAAGACCTCGACCTGGTCGTTCCACCGGGGCGGATCAGCGTCATCATCGGGGCCAACGCGTGCGGCAAGTCCACCCTGCTGCGCGCGCTGGCCCGCCTGCTGACGCCCCGCGAGGGCGCCGTGCACCTGGACGGCCGCGCCATCCACGCGATGCCGACCAAACAGGTCGCCCGCCGGCTGGGCATCCTGCCGCAGGCTCCGGTGGCGCCGGAGGGGCTCACGGTCGTGGACCTGGTCGGCCAGGGCCGCGCCCCCCACCAGACCTGGTGGCGGCAGTGGTCCTCGACGGACGAGGAGGCGGTCACCGCGGCACTGCGCGCCACCGACATGCTCGAACACGCCGAACGCCCCGTCGACGAACTCTCCGGCGGCCAGCGTCAACGCGCCTGGATCGCCATGGCCGTCGCCCAGGGCACTCCCATCCTGCTCTTGGACGAACCCACCACCTACCTGGACCTCGCCCACCAGATCGACGTGCTCGACCTGGTCGTCGACCTGAACCGGCGCGAGAGCCGCACCGTGGTGATGGTGCTGCACGACCTCAACCAGGCGTGCCGGTACGCCGACCACGTCGTGGTCATGAAGTCCGGCGCGATCCTCGCCGAGGGCCCACCGATCGAAGTGATCGACGCCGGCCTGGTCGAGGAGGTCTTCGGACTGCGCTGCCAGGTCATGACCGACCCGGTGAGCGGCACGCCCCTGATCATCCCGATGGGGCGCCATCACACGAACGGCCGTCCGGACGGTCGATAGTCCGTCCGGACGGCCCGCGTGCGGGATCAGCGCACGGCGTAGGAGTCCCGATCGTGGGACCGCAGACGCGCGCCGACCGATTCGGCGATCTCCCCGGCGCGGATGGCGGTGTTGGACAGCAGCGTCGAGCCGATGCCGTGCGTGTGCTCGGTCGCGCCCTGGAGGTAGAGGCCGCAGCGCATCGAGTCGGCGGTGGTGATGCGGTAGTCACGTTCCACATTCAGGCCGCCCTCGGGCTGCCGCATGCAGTACTCGCCGACCTCGCCCAGCAGGGTGAGCGGGTCGCTCGGCCGGTATCCGGTGGCGTAGACCAGCGCGTCGGCGTCCAGCACGGTGCGTTCGCCGGTCGGCAGGAACTCCACCGTGGCGCGCACGCCGGTCGCGTCGCCGCCGACCTCGACGATGCGGGAGGCGTTGAGGGTGCGCAGCCGCTCCCGGCCCGCCACCTTCTCCTGGTAGTGCCGCCGGTACAACTCGTCGATGAGTTCCAGGTCGACCACTGAGTAGTTGGTGGAGCGGTGATAACCCATCAGCATCCGCTTCACCTCCTCGGGGGCGGTGTGGAAGTGGTCGACCGCGCCGGGGTCGAAGATCCGGTTGGCGAACGGGCTGTCGTCGGCGGGCGTGTAGCCGTACTTGGCGAACACCGTGCAGACCTCGGCGTCGGTGAAGGTGCGGTGCAGGTAGTCGGTCACCTCGGCGGCGCTCTGCCCGGCGCCCACCACGATCAGCCGGCGCGGGTCGCGCAGCCCCGACGCGCGCTCGAGCAGTTCCTCGCTGTGCCAGACGCGTTCGCCGTCCACCGGCCCTTCGGGCAGGACGGGCTCCAGCCCGGCCGCGATGACGAGATTGCGGGCGCGGCGGGTGACGAGCTCATCGGAATGGCCGCCTTGGCGCACCACGACGTCGAGGTACTCGACGTCGCCGTCCACCGTGACGGGAGTCACGCCGACCACCTCGGAGCCGTACTCCACCTGGTCCTCGAACCTCGACGAGGCCCACTCCAGATAGTCGTGGAACTCGGCACGCGAGGGGAACATGGTCTTGTGGTTGATGAAGTCGGCCAGCCGGTCGCGGTCCTTCAGGTAACTGACGAAGGAGAAAGCGCTCGCCGGGTTCCGCATGGTGACCAGGTCCTTGAGAAAGGACACCTGCATGGTCGTGCCCTCGATGAGCATGCCGCGGTGCCATCCGAACGCGGGTTGCTTCTCGAGGAACACCGCGTCGACCGCCTGCCCGGTGCGTTGCGCGCCTTCCCGAAGCGCGATCGCCAGCGCCAGGTTGGACGGTCCGAAGCCGATGCCGACGAGATCGTGGACGTGCGTCGCGTCCGTGGGGGGCATGGAGGGGGCCTTTCCATGATGGGCCTGGTCTATTAGGTTAGGCTCACCTAATGCAGGCGAGCCTAACCTTCCCTGATCCCCCGCACAAGGAGGCCCTATGCGCGTGGCAATGTTCGGTTACCAGACCTGGGGACATCGCACGCTCCAGGCACTGCTGAAGACCGAGCACGAGGTCGTCCTGGTCGTGACGCACCCCAAGAGCGAGCACGCGTACGAGAAGATCTGGGACGACTCGGTCGCCGACCTGGCGGCCGAGCACGGCGTCCCGGTGCTGCTGCGCGACCGGCCGGACGACGAGGAGCTGATGTCCCGGCTCAAGGAGGCCGAGCCCGACCTCATCGTGGCCAACAACTGGCGCACCTGGATCCCGCCGGAGATCTTCACCCTGCCACGGCACGGCACCCTCAACGTGCACGACTCGTTGCTGCCCGCCTACGCGGGCTTCTCGCCCATCATCTGGGCGTTGATCAACGATGAGAAGGAGGTCGGGGTCACCGCGCACATGATGAACGAGGAGCTGGACGCCGGCGACATCGTGGTGCAGAGGGCCGTCCCGGTCGGGCCGGCCGACACCGCCACCGACCTGTTCCACCGCACCGTCGAGCTGATCGACCCGATCGTCCACGAGTCGCTCGACTTCATCGCCGCGGGCCGCACCGACTTCACCCCCCAGGACCGCTCGAAGGCCTGCTTCTTCCACAAGCGGTCGATCGAGGACAGCCGCATCGACTGGCACTGGCCCGCCGAGGACATCGAACGCTTCGTCCGGGCGCAGTCCGACCCGTACCCCAACGCGTTCACCCACCACAAGGGGAAGCGTCTGCGCGTGCTCAAGGCGTCGGTGTCCAAGGGCGTCTACGGTGGCACGCCGGGGCGCGTGTTCATCCGCGAGGGCGACGGCGTGGTCATCGTCGCCGGTGCGGACGCGAGGCGCGGCCGTGCCCACGGGCTGGTGATCGAGCGCGTCCGCACCGACGACGGCTCCGACCTGCCCGCCACCGAGTACTTCCGCACCATGGGCGGCTACCTCACCGATCGGCCGTGACCGAACGCACCACGTCCCCGCGCGACCGGCGGGCCGCGATGGCGGAGCTGCTGGCCGAGCTGGTCCGGATTCCCAGCGTCGGCGGCTCGGCGGCGGAACTGGCGATTCAGGAACGGCTCGCCGGGTGGCTGCGCGACGATGGCCTGGAGGTCGACCTGTGGCCCGTGCCCGTGGACGAGGTGACCGCCGAGGACGCCTTCCCCGGCATGGAGGTGCCGCGCACGCGGGCGTGGGGGCTGGTGGGCCGTCTGCCCGGCACCGGCGACGGCCCGTCCCTGATGTTCAACGGGCACGTCGACGTCGTGCCGCCGGGCGACCCCGGAGCGTGGAGCGTCGACCCGTTCGGCGGTGACCTCGACGGCGACCTGCTGTACGGGCGGGGCGCCTGCGACATGAAGGGCGGGCTGGTCGCCGCGCTGTTCGCGGTGCGGGCGCTGCGCCGGGCGCGACCGCGCGGCGACGTCCTCCTCGCCTGCGTGGCCGGCGAGGAGGACGGCGGCCTCGGCTCGTACGCGCTGCTGCGCCGCGGATGGCGGGCCGACGCCTGCGTCATCCCCGAGCCGACCGGGCTGGACATCGTGCCCGCCAACGCGGGGGCACTGACGTTCCGGCTGCGGGTGCGCGGCCGGTCCGCGCATGCCGCCCGCCGTGACGGCGGGGTGAGCGCGGTGGAGAAGTTCTGGCCCGTCTTCGGCGCGTTGCGCGACCTGGAACGGCGCCGCAACACCGACGTCGATCCGCTGATGCGGCGCTGGAACATCCCCTACGCGATCGAGGTCGGCAGTGTGCACGCCGGTGACTGGTCCTCCACGGTGCCCGGCGACCTGGTGGCCGAGGGCCGGATCGGAGTCGCCCTCGGCGAGCCCGAGGACGCCGCGCGGCGCGCCCTCGAGGAGGCGGTCGCGGACGCCTGCGCCGCCGACGCGTGGCTATCGGACCATCCGGTCGAGGTCGAGTGGTGGGGCGGCCGGTTCGCTTCCGGCCGTCTCTCCGCCGCCGACGCCGGACTACCGGAACGCCTGACCCACGCGCACAGGGCCGTGACGGGCGAGGCACCCGCCGTCTGGGGCGCTCCGTACGGGAGCGACCTGCGCCTGCTCAACGGGCTCGGCCGCATCCCGACCGTGCAATACGGGCCGGGCGAGGTCGACCGCATGCACGCCCCGGACGAGCGAGTGTCGCTGACCGAGGTCGCCATCGCGTCCGAAACCTTGACCGCCTTCGCCCTCGACCACTGCGGGACCTAGACGAGTGGTTCCGAAGTTCGGGGTGGACGATGCCGCTTCAGCCGCTTGCGACCGGGACGGCACTGGCGGTGAGTCAGGCCGGGTGGAGGGGATGTCGCGGCCCCGGTCGTGAACGGCCTCCGCGTAGGGATTGCTCGGTCGGTGTTGCTGAGCCGCTTCCGCCGATGGTGGGACCGCAGATGGTGGAGCGGTGGACGCCGACGCCGCAACTCCGGCCCCCGTGCACGAGCGCGTCGGCGTGAACGGCGGCACCGGCGAATCCGGCGGCGAGCAAGGCGGACGCGACGCCGGCGACCGAGGCTGTCGACGGTCGGCGAAGCGGCACGTTCGCGCGAGGCGCTTGGGAGTGGATCCCCACCAGGTGCTTGAACCGCGCGGCGAGGCGCGTGCCGCTGTCGACCGCTCGACCGATCGGCGTCGCCGTCGCAGCGGTGAGTTCGGCCACCACGCGCGCCTGTGAGAAGCCGGGGGCGGACTGCGTTGTCGAGGCGCGTCGTGAGCCCACGGTCGATGATGGTTTCGGGGTTTGCGGGTGGCCTCGATGGAACGGGCTGTCGCCCTTTTTTGGGTGTGCGAGGCCATGGTGTTGCTCGCCGGCCGGCATCGGTGGATGCCGGCCGGGCATGGGTTTCACACGGCGACGCTCATGCGTGCTGCTTGAACTGGATGATCTGCAGATAGTTCCCGTCAGGGTCTGCGAACGTCCCGAAGCGGCCGGCCGGGCGATCCTCGACGGGGGTGAGCCATTCCACGCCGGCCGCCCGCAAGCGCGCCTCGACGGCGTCGAAGTCCTCGACGTGGAAGTTGAGGATCATTCGGCCCGGCTCGTTGTTCTTCGTGTCGACGTCGTCGCGCTGATCGATGACCAGCAGGAAGCCGCCGAGATCGATCGGCCCTTCGCCTTCGTGTGCCGGTGCCAGCGCCGTGCGGTACCAGTCACGCAATTCCGCGGGCCGGGTGGTGCCGAGAAGGATGCTGCCGGGTTTCGGTGTCGTCATTTCAGGTCTCCTTTGGCGCGGTGGTCAAGACGTTGTCGCTCGTGACGGTGTGCGCCGGGCGCGCAGCACCGCGGCGGTGTCCTGGTGGGCGGGGGCGTTCCCGTCCTCTTTCGGGTTGGGCTGCCCCTTTCCCGTGGTGATCAGATTCGGCAGGCTGCCGCTGAGGTAGCCGCTCCACGCGTTGGAGCACACGTCGTAGCATTCGTACTGCGGAACCAGACCCACGTGGGTGAAGCGGATCTCGGCGCCGCCGTCGGTTTCGGAGATCTCGAAGACGACCTCGGTGTCCTTCCATTCGGCCTGGTCTTCGATGAAATTGAAATGGTTGTCCAGGACGCGCCA